>JASJDW010000003.1 GCA_030064955.1 Crocosphaera sp. | reverse complement strand
CCCCCCCCCCCCCCCCCCCCCCCCCCCCCCCCCCCCCCCCCCCCCCCCCCCCCCCCCCCCCCCCCCCCCCCCCGGGGCCGGTACGGGTGGCCGTGCGGGGGCTTCAATGGGGCTTTGTGGCTCTGTCATGATGGGGGAGGCGGGCATAAACTGGGTGCTTCCATCATCCTCTGGTATGTCTTCCATCTGCATCATGTCCCTGTTGGTTTGTTCAAACTCGTTAACCGGCGGCATGGGAGGTGGGGGTAAAGGGGGCAAGGAGGGACGTTGAGATTGGGTCATAATCTTTCTTTTCTCTAGAAATAGGCTAACTTAAATGGTTTTTTAGAATGGTGAATCAGATGTTCTTGCTTATGGCTAGTATTCCCAAAATGTCTGAGAAAACTTACCTAAGGGCTATTTTTTGCCTTAATACTTCTTTTATTTCTGAGAAAATCTCTTTTGGACTTTAAGAAATATTAATATTTGTCCTAATTGAATCCTTGAAACCAACAAATGACTGCTGTAGCTAATGCTACATTTTTAAAAATTTTGATGAATATTACGAAAGATTACATTCAATCCTATAAAGATAGGCTTGATCCCCGATAATTTCGTTGGGATCAAAATTGTTTGCAACATTTTGCAATCTTTAACCCATAAAGTTACCTTTGAATGTAAATTTTTTTTTCAAAAAGCTCATTTTCTCCGTAAGATTATCTATACTGATTGACACAGTGTTATCTAAAAAATAGATAAAGTTACTGGTTTGCTCTGGAGGAAGATATGGAATTTGCACAAAAGACCAGATTAGGAAAAGTTGACTCTTTAACATTCATTAAGAGCTTTTTAGTCTGGAGTTTCACTTTAATCGTTTGTTTATTAGTTGTTGGGTTTCCCCTGGTTGTTTTAATGGCAACTTTTGGGGCTTTAGCATCAGTTGTTTTACAATCTGTTTTACCAGTAAGTGCTGTTTTATTGGTAGTTGGCTCCTTAATTGGTGTTAATTTATTAGTGATTTTCTTTGGGGCAGCACTACTTACCGTTAAGGGAATTCATCCTCAAGATGTTCATTGGTTGAGATGGCTGCACGGCGAAGCAACTCCCTCTCACACTTCTGTCTATGCTGCTTGTCCTTTGACTTGTAATTTAGCCCAATAGGTATTAAGCAGCAATATCTGTTAGATAGTGATTTCGTTTTTTTATAGACACAAGCTAGTGCAGCCCGGTTATCAACCGGGTTTTTTCATCATCAGTCATTGATCAATATTGTGGTCAGAAATTATAACAGAATTAATAGACTTCGGGTTTAAACATCAAACTCTCTTTAATTCTCTCATTTTAATTTACTAACTTTTTTCATTCCTTTAGACAGTCCCCAAAATGCTAAACTTTTTATATTGGAACAACAGAACAACTGATACAAGCTTCTGCTAAAGTTGATCAGTTTCTTTCGAGAATCTTTTTGGCAGTTCCAAAAACAACTAAAATTTTCCCACCTGTAAATTTTCAAGAGATCTCTCTCATGGATGACTGAAGATGAACCTCCTTATGATCTTAGTGACGCTATTATAGAAGTCCACACATTCGATACTACCTTTTTTGAAATATAGGCTCTCCCGTAGTTATGGTGATAAGAAAAATTTATATTTCGTAGGGTGGGTTAGGCGCAGGGTTGATTTTGATGAAAACACCATAAGTTTTGGTCGGCACCGTAACCCACCATTTTAAGTATGTAGTCTACAATACTTTTTTCACCACAATGTCGGGAGAGCCTATTCTTAGAGCCGTCTCAGAAACTATTGTTCCATCAAAAGAGATATCTTCAGAATAATATAAAAAAATTGTAAGGTGGGCATTGCCCACCCTACTCTAATGCACGCTAATTAGCTGAAACAGTTAATTAGGTTAGGTTAAAATAAGTGCAACCCAATAGAACATTTAACTACTCAGATTAATTGTTATGGGTACAAAATATAAGGAAAACATAAATTTAAAGCTTAATGACCGTTGAAAATTTATCCATACCATAAAATTGAAGAAACAATATTAATGGGATCAGCAAAAGGTACTGATCGTCGATGACAGCAAAATATGGTACAACTCTCCTTAAAACCAACCTCAACCACTCCTGAACCCTCCGTAGAAACCGTTACCCTTGATGTGCAAGGGATGAAATGTGCAGGTTGTGTGAGTGCAGTGGAAAGGCAACTCACACAACAGTCTGGTGTCCTCTCAGCTTGTGTTAATTTAATTACAGAAGTGGCTGTAATCAACTATGAACCCCAAACCATTGAACCAGATCGCTTAGCCGAAAAATTAACGAAAATAGGCTTTCCTTCAGACATTCGCACCTCACAAAGTCTGACCCCCCAACAAATACATCTTAATCAAAGTCAACGACGAGAACAAGAAGTACAACAACAAAAAATTAATCTTATTACCGCAGCCATTTTATTAATTTTCTCAACTTTAGGCCATTTAGAGCATTTTGGGGGTCCAACTGTTCCTATTATCAGTAGTTTAGGGTTTCATTGGGGACTAGCTACCTTAGCCTTGCTTATTCCTGGCCGAGAAATTATTATAGATGGTTGGCGAGGACTTTCCCACGGAATGGCTAACATGAATACGTTAGTGGGTTTGGGAACCCTCAGTGCTTATATTACTAGCTGCATCGCCCTTTTATTCCCTGGTTTGGGTTGGGAATGCTTTTTTGATGAACCTGTGATGTTGTTAGGGTTTATTCTTCTGGGACGTACCTTAGAAAAACAAGCCAGAAACCGCGCTTCTTCAGCGTTAGAAGCGTTAATTGCCTTACAACCCTCTTTGGCCCGGTTGGTGGGTGATCCTTTCTCTGATGATAGTTCTAGCATCGAAATTCCCGTAGAACAAGTTCGGGTGGGAGAATATGTCAAAGTGTTACCAGGGGAAAAAGTTCCCGTGGATGGGGAGATTATCACGGGAAAAACAGCGATGGATGAATCTTTAGTCACTGGAGAATCTTTACCCGTGGCCAAAGAACCCGGAGACAAAGCGATCGCAGGAACCCTTAATCATTCTGGGGTGATTACCCTAAAAACCACTGAAGTTGGGGCTAATACTACCTTAGCCCAGATTATTGCTTCTGTGGAAACGGCACAAACCCGCAAGGCCCCGATTCAACAGTTAGCGGATACAGTGGCCGGATATTTCGCTTACGGGGTGATGGGTTTAGCGTTATTAACCTTTCTCTTTTGGTTTACCATTGGAACTAATTTATACCCTCAAGTTTTAACCCCTCATCATACAGGGATGGCTATGGGGTCAACCTCCCCATTATTACTCAGTTTGAAACTGGCGATCGCTGTGTTAGTGGTAGCTTGTCCTTGTGCGTTGGGTTTAGCGACACCAACGGCTATTTTAGTGGGAACTAGCATGGGATCGGAACGTGGACTGTTAATTAAAGGGGGAGATGTACTAGAAAAAGTTCATCAACTAGATAGCATTATTTTTGACAAAACAGGAACCCTTACCGTCGGTCATCCCACTGTAACCGATTGTATTTCTTTTGGGAAAATGAGTTCCCCATCCTTGTTACAATTAGCCGCAACGGTAGAAAGTGGTACCAATCACCCTCTTGGGTTAGCTATCCTAGAAAAAGCCCAACAAGAAGAATTATCCTTACTTTCGGCTAAAGATTTTTATACAGAAGTCGGATCGGGGGTTGAAGCTACAGTAGATGGTCAAACGGTTTGGTTAGGGAATGAGAGGTGGTTAAAAACAAAGGGTTTGATGATAGGAAATGAACATAAGATCCTTATTAACCCCTTAACCCAAGCAGGGAAAACCGTTGTTTATTTAGGGGTAGAAGGGTCAATAGAAGGGGTTTTAGCCCTTAAAGATAATCTGAGACCTGATGCCCAAAAAACCGTCTCAAAATTGCAAAAGCGGGGCTTAGAAGTGATCTTGTTAACAGGGGATCATCCCCAAGTTGCTCAAGCTATTGCTGAACAATTAGGCATTACTCAAATCTTTGCTCAAATTCCTCCCAATGGGAAAGCTGCTACAGTAGAGAAGTTACAGAATGGCAAAAAAGTGGCTATGGTAGGGGATGGCATTAACGATGCACCAGCTTTAGCTCAAGCGGATCTGGGAATATCCTTACAAGGAGCAACCCAAGTAGCCATGGAAACCGCAGAGATTGTGCTAATGAGCGATCGCCTCTGGGATGTGATCACAGCTATAGACCTCAGTTTAGCAACGTTTAGAAAAATTCGACAAAATCTAATGTGGGCTTTAGGCTATAATACACTTGCTATCCCTATTGCTGCGGGGATTCTATTGCCCCATTTTAGCTTTATCCTCAGTCCTGCATTGGCTGCTGGGTTTATGGCTTTTAGTTCGGTGACAGTTGTAACCAATTCTTTACTACTTCGTTATCAATTACGATATTAGAAGGCAATGGGCAATAGTCAAGGTTGTTGATAGGGCTTTTACTCGCCCTCAGTAAAACATCTAAAAGAAACCATCATAGAAAAGGCTAAAATTTTTATGAGTTTGTTTCCTTTCCCAATACAATCCTAGGCACTCTAATTTAAACTTAGTTTAGCAATGGCTGAAAAATCTGTACTCCCTCAACGAGAACATTTCTTGATTATCGAGGATGATAAAGGCAGACAAGAAATACTGTTACGAGAACCTACCTATAGTGTGGGGCGATCGCACGATTGTGACATTCGTCTCCGTTCTCAGTTCGTCTCTCGCCATCATGCTACCCTCTATCGACGCATTCGAGAAGATGGATCAACTTACTATCGCATTGTTGATGGGGATCTCGAAGGGAAACGCAGTGTTAATGGATTGTTAATCAATCAGACTAAAATAAAACAAGACTCCCACGACCTTCAAGATGGGGATGAAATTGTCTTTGGTCCTCAGGTGTTTGCAATTTATCAGTATCGTCGACGAGATAAGTTCCCCACCTTACCCAGTAATGATCCCTTCGATATTACCCTTATTGACCCTGCCATGATGGATTATGATGACGATAGTAAGGAGTCGGATTAATTAGGGACAGTAGTAGTAGAATGCCATTGTTGACTCTGTTGCAAGGCTGTTTGTAGTTGTTGAAATCGCTGTTGACAATGGTTGTTAGGATTTAGAGGTAATTCGTCATTTTTCACCACAAAGGTTACAGGAACCTCATTTTTTTTGGCAATGGTTCTTTCAATTAAGACTTCTACACTAACTAACTTAGAAAAGGCTACTTTTCCAGGGGTTTCTTTGGCCATAAAATAATCGGTTGCCTGATAAACCACACCAAAATCACAAGATTCTAATACTTTGCTCAGTAAGGTAGGAACTTCCTCTAGGGTAGCATGAGCAACGAAAGAAGATGTATAGCGAGCCATAAATGTTATTCCTATAAATCAATTATTAATCCGACTGTGGCCATCTTATAAAAATGAATCATTTTCGACAACTGATAGGACAAACAGCTGGGGTGGCTTTATTACAACAGGCGATCGCTAAAAACCGCATTGCTCCTGCCTATCTTTTTGCTGGCCCTGATGGTGTTGGACGAGCATTGGGGGCTAAATGTTTCACTCAATTTTTGTTATCTTTGGGTTTACCGAATGAAAAGCAAGTTACGGTCAAAAAACGGGTCATTGACAGAAACCATCCTGACTTTTATTGGGTAGAACCCACTTATCTCCATCAGGGACAATTATTAACAGCTAAACAAGCACAAGAAACCGGTCTAAAACGAAAAGCACCACCTCAAGTTCGCATTGAACAAATTCGTGAAATTACTCAATTTTTGAGTCGTCCTCCCCTAGAAGCGTCTCGCTGTGTGGTGGTGATAGAAGCAGCAGAAACTATGACGGAAGCTGCTGCGAATGGCTTATTAAAAACCTTGGAAGAACCGGGACAAGCAACGTTAATTTTGATTGCTCCTAGCGTTGATGCTTTATTACCAACGTTAGTTTCCCGTTGTCAAAAAATTCCTTTTTATCGTCTTTCTGATGCTAATTTAAAGACTATTTTAGGGCGATTAGGTTACGAAGATATTGTTAATGATCCTGATATTATTGGTTTGAGTCAAGGCAGTCCAGGAGAGGCGATCGCAGCTTGGCAACAGTTACAAAATATCCCGTTTGAACTAAGACAAAAGTTAAAAAAGTTACCAGAAACTCCTTTAGATGCTTTACAATTAGCCAAAGAAATTACCACAGAATTAGATAATAATGAACAGTTATGGTTAATTAATTATCTTCAATATTCTCATTGGCAGAAATTTCAAGATAAATCTTTTTTAGAAAAATTAGAAGTGGCCAAAAAACAACTTTTAAACTATGTTCAACCCCGTTTAGTTTGGGATTGTTTGTTGATTCAGTGAATAGTTATAACTGACATCTTGCATCAGTATAAAAAAACTTAACAATCATGATAGGGTAAGCATTCAGTAGTCAGCGTTCAGTCTTCAGCATTAAAAGTAATTATTTTCAACTGTGTATTCTGGGTTCAGGGTGTAATATTTCTAAAATTTCACTTTCGATAATAGATAATTCGTCTAATCGTTTTTGGACAATTTCTCGCTCAAAATAAGTATCTGCTAATACCCAATAGATTCCATAATGTCTTGCTTCTGAAGCCATTAAACTACGATAAAATTTAGCTAAATTTTCATCAGGACAATGGTTTGATAATAGTCCTAATCTTTCATGGGATCTGGCTTCTATTAAGGCAGCAACCAGTAAAGAATCTAATAATCTTTGGGGTTCTTTGTTACTAATTTCTGCTTTTAATTTAGATCCATAAGGAGGGGAAGATAAAGGTTTTAGGGGAATATTACGTTTATCTAACCATTGATTCACTTGTTCAAAATGCTCTAATTCTTCTTGTGCGATCACTGTTAATTTTCTCACTAAAACTGCATTGGAAGAATAGCGAAACATTAAATTTAAGGCTACGCTTGCTGCTTTTCTTTCACAATGGGAATGATCTAATAAAATTGCATCTAAATTATTAATTGCTTGGTGGATCCAAGCCGTTTGAGTAGGGGTTTTGAGGATATTTATTTTTGTCTTTTCGGTTAACATATAGCTGTTACTATAACTATAATAAGATTAAGTGGGCATTGCCCACCCTACAACTAAGAAGCTGATAAAATCTGTTCATCTAAACTAAAATCAATATCAGCTTGATCCCGTTTTGATGCTAAATAATCATTTTCAAACGAGTCTTTTAACCCCCTAATTAAATCGTATTCAGGTTTCCAGTCTAAGTGATACAATGCTTTATGAATCTCAGCAAAAAAGTGCTGCATTCTTAAAGGAAATGCTTTCTTTTTACCAAAATCAAATTGTTTAGGATCATAGTGAATAATCTTGATATCATCAACAGATTTACCTGTAGCAACGGCGCAAGCTTTAGCTAACCCATCAAAGGTAACATAACGTTCCCCCGAAATGTTATAAATTTGTCCGATCGCTTGCTGATTTCCTAATACGGCAGCCATTCCTTTAGCTAAGTCTTGAACATGACCAAATTGGGTAAAATGTAAACCATTACCAGGAATGGGAATCGGACGGTTTCTGACAATTCTATCAAAAAACCATGCTTCTAAATCATTATAATTTTGCGGTCCATAAATGTAAGTAGGACGAATAGAAGTCCAAGGAATCCCTGATTTTTTTAAGTAACTTTCTGTCTCAAATTTTCCCTTATGACGACTATTCGGATCAACTTCATCTCCTTCAATATGAGGCATTTGATCGGACTTTAAATACACCCCAGCAGAACTTACATAAACAAAATGTTTAACTTTATTATTAAATATTTCTACCAAGGGTTGAGTGTCACTTAATTCACGACCATTGTTATCAAAAATAGCATCGAAATGTTCAGAAGCTAACTTTTCTTTTAACTGGTTAGCATCTTTGCGATCGCCGTGAATTTGTGTTATCCCTTCAATGGGTGCTGGTTTATTGCCTCGGTTAAATAAGACGACTTCATGGCCTTGTTTGATTAATTCTTGGGTGAGATAAACTCCGATAAAACGGGTTCCTCCCATAATTAAAATACGCATATTTTTAGAGTTCTCCTATGTAAAATAATTGATTGAGTTATGCTGCTTCTTCTGGAATAAGTCGACGAATTTCTGAATAAAACGCACTACGACTATAACCATTGTTTCCTTTGATTAAACTGGTACGCAGTCGTAAGTTAGGACTAGCAAACCATATTCTTTCTTCTAAGAAAAAATCTCCAACTTGTAGGGTTAAGGTTAATGCTTCATCTTCTCCTAAACGATAACTTCCTTGAGATGAAGGTTGAGACTGAAAACTTTGTATAATTGTTCCTATTTGTGGCGTATTACTATCAGGAATAATAATCATTGTTGCATTTCCAATTTGCTTTTTCTGTGCATAATCAATGGATGTATTCCAGCTAATTTTTTGACCCCCGATCGCTTGGGTTGGATCAATACGATGTTGTTGACAAAGAGGGACGAGTAGAGAATGATCCTTGTCTAACAACTCTATGGTTAATTCTGATTTGTGACTTTCCGCTTTTTCAGTGTCAAAGTGATAGCTACTTCGCTGAGAAAACCATTGACCAATACATGATTCTAGAAAGGTGTGTATGTCCATGAAAACTGCTGAGTTATCCAATAACAATGGGGTGATGGGTTACTTTAATCTGTTCTTTTTTTTAAGATTTAGCGGGTTAAATAAGATTATTTGTAGCTATTTTTCAAGCAACCCTGCCCCCCTAATTGTATCATGACATCTAACGGTTTCTTAGGTGTTTTGTTCCAAAAGGTTAAGAGAAAACAAAGCAGCTTCCCTGACTTGGGGTTGAGGATCTTTGGCTAAAAACTTGAGGGCAGAAAGACTTTTTTCTGTGTTAAAATTGCCTAAAGCTTGAGCCAAACGTTGGCGCACTAACCAATCTTCGGAATTGGCAAAGCGCAAAATCTCATCAATGGCATCAATGGCGCGGATCTCTCCAATAGCTGCGATCGCTGCCTGCTGCATTACGGTTTCTTCACTGTCTAAGGCTTGCAATAAGAGATTTTTGGCGCGAATATCCCCCAAGTTTCCTAAGGACACAGCAGCACTGAATCGCACTAACCATTGGGTGTCTTCGTAGAATGCTCTAGATAAAGGTTCGTAGGCCCGTGGATCTTGAAGATACCCTAATGCTCCGGCTGCGTCAGCCCGAATACCATAATCGGGGTCTGTCTCTAATAGTTTAACTAAAATAGGATAGCATTCATCGGTTTGTTTCACGCCCAAAGCAAAAACCGCCATCGATCGCACTTGTAAAATCTCATCGTTTAAAACTTTCTTGATTAAGGGAACAGCATCTTCTGCCGATACTTCCCGTAAGGAGGCTAAGGCTAAGAGGCGATCGCGGGAATTTTCGCTTTCTAGTTGCAAGGATATTTGTTCTAAGTCAATGCTAATCATTTTTGTAACATTTCTTCATCTATTACTGCTTTTATTGTAACGATTTTTTACAGTAACGATCATGGATGTCTAATTTTGTGGTGGTTTGACTGTCTAAAGAATCAACCAATAGATATGGGGAAGATTGATATTTTTTGCCACTATTTTGAGAATTTTGAACACTTGAGAGCTTTTGAGAGGTTGTCCTAATTGATCAGTAAATAAAAAATCTGATTTTTGCGTGTCATATCCATTGAGATATACAGTCAGATAGGGTCGTAATTTAGGGATAATTGTAACTTTTTTGATTTTCTGTAATGTTGAGTCTCGAATAATAATTTTTTCAGGGGTAATGTCCTGTTTTTGTAACAACAAAATATCCTTAATTCTAGAAGTGGTAAAGTAAGCGATAGCCACAATGGTTCTATATTGGAGGGGTAAAACCTGCAAAAATTCTTCTAAGAGGGAACATTGCGGTGTACACCGTTGAGGAGAAAGCATCATATTAACCATGATAGAAGGGTGAGAGTGCAGAGAAATTATGAAAATATTATTAATATATTCATATCTTAACAAAAAGATGCTTAAAAAGACCACCAGAATAATTATTGAGAAAAATGATTACTTAATGCGATCCACTGGTTAAGATCTAAGTTTTCAGCACGAACTTGATCGTTAAGGTTTATGTCGGTTAAAAATGCTGTGAGGCGATCGCTATCAATTAAACTTTTTAAATTATTCCGTAACATTTTACGACGACTAGAAAATCCCAAGTTGATTAACGTTTCTAAAAGTTTAGGATTAATGGCAGAATTGAGTAAGGAACGAGGACGAAAGGTAATGACAGCAGAGTCAACTTTTGGGGGAGGATAAAACGCTTTACTCGGAACATCACAAATATAATTACAGTCAGCTAAATATTGCATTTTTATGGATAATGCACCATAATTTTTATTACCAGGATAGGCAACAATTCTTTGAGCAACTTCTTTTTGAATCAATAAAACAATCAGATCGTAAGGAGGAGTTTGAGGGGAAGAAATACGACCTAAAAGTTTTTCTAAAATGGGACTGGTAATATTGTAAGGAATATTAGCAACCACTTTATTAACGGGCAAAAATTTAGGAAAATCTTTGGCTTCTGTTACAATATCTAGCTTAAGAATATCCCCTTGTAGGAGTAAAAAGTTATCATAATTTCCAAAACGTTGAACTAATTTTTTACAGAGATCCCAATCTAATTCTACTGCAAGAACAGACTGCACTAAGGGTAAGAGACGACGGGTCAAAATACCCGTTCCTGGACCAATTTCTAAGAGGCGATCGCTGTTGTTTAGGTGAGCAGCTTGTATAATTTGTTGTAGTGCTGTTTCACTGCGTAACCAATGTTGAGCAAACCGTTTACGGGGTTGAGGCATAATTAATACTTTACTTTAAATAATCCTTTTTTATGACATCACCTGATACTGAGAAACTCCATTTTACCACAAAATTAGCCTATGGTGCTGGTGATTTTGGTCCTGCGATCGCTGCTAATATTTTAGTTTTTTATCTGTTATTTTTTTTCACGAATGTAGCTGGTTTGCCTCCTGGTTTAGCGGGAAGTATTTTAATGATTGGTAAAATTTCTGATGCTATTAATGATCCTATTATTGGAGTCTTAAGTGATAAAACCCATTCTCGTTGGGGTCGTCGTCTTCCCTGGATTTTAGGAGGGATAATTCCCTTTGCTTTATGTTATTCTTTGCAGTGGACAATTCCTCAATTTAGTGATGATTTAACAGTAAATCAATGGAGCTTATTTGCTTATTATGTAGTGATTGGAATCTTGTTTAACATTGCTTATACAACAGTTAATTTACCTTATACAGCATTAACACCAGAATTAACCCAGGATTATAATGAAAGAACCAGTTTAAATAGTTTTCGTTTTTCTTTTTCTATTGGTGGCAGTATTTTATCATTAATACTTTACATTTTAGTTTCTATTAATTTCCCTGATGATCCTCAAATACGATTCTTAATTTTAGGTTTAAGTTGTTCCTTTTTAGGAATTATTGCCTTATTTTGGTGTAGTTTACGTATTCAAGAAAAAGGGAAAGAGGCTATTCTAAATTTAATCCAAAAGAAACAATTAGGAATCCTCTTAACTGGGGTGGGTATTTTAGGAATTATTTATGGAATTTTGCGATTTATTCCTACTACATCAACCTTGATGGGAGGAAATGGTCAATTAGATTATCTAAGCTTTTTTTCCATTATATCTGGTTTATTATTATTTGGATTTGGATATAGTTTATGGTTTGCAAAGGTAGAAGATCACTTAGTGAGTCAAAAAGCTAAACAAAGTAACCTAAATAATCAAGCGCAAACGAATCTATCTTTTTTACAACAATTAAAAATCGTTTTTAATAACCGTCCTTTTCTATTTGTTATTGGTATTTATTTATGTTCCTGGTTAGCTGTTCAATTAACTGCATCTATTTTAGTTTATTTCGTCGTTAGTTATATGAACCTAAGAGAAGATCAATCTGGTTTAGTTGCTTTAGCTGTGCAAGGAACTGCTTTAGTTATGTTATTTTTTTGGCAAGCAGTCTGTCAGAAATTAGATAAAAAAATTGTCTATTTTATGGGAACAGGAGTCTGGATTATTGCTCAAATTGGACTCTTTTTATTACAACCTGGACAAGTTAATTTGATGTTTGTTTTAGCTATTATGGCAGGGTTTGGAGTATCCGTTGCTTATCTCATTCCTTGGTCAATGGTTCCTGATGTTATCGAATTAGATGAATTAGAAACAGGTCAAAGAAGAGAAGGGGTATTTTATGCGTTTATGGTACTCTTACAAAAGTTCGGATTAGCGTTAGGATTATTCTTAGTCGGTATCGTCTTAGAAGCAGCCGGATTTGTAGAACAAATTCCCGGTCAACCTATTCCCACACAGCCTGAAACCGCTTTATTTGCTATTAGAATTGCCGTTGCTCCTTTACCTGCTATTATTTTAATCATAGGCTTAATTTTAGCCTATTTTTATCCCATTACCCGTGAAGTTCATGGCTCAATTCGTTTAAAATTACAAGAAAGATATCAACAAGAAGAAAACCACGAATTATGAAAAAAAGCCGAGAAATTGATCTCGGTCTTGAGGGTCTAACTTTATAAGAAACTATAATATTGTTAGCTTAATGATGAATTTAACCAAAAGAATTATGTTTTAAAGAGTCCCTTTAAAAATACCTTGAGGACGAATTAAAAGAATAAGAATCATAATGAATAAAGCCACCCCTAATTTATAATCAGGTCCCAACCAAGGCACACTTAATTCTTGAGCAACCCCAATAACTAACCCACCAGCGATCGCACCATAAGGGTTGCCAATTCCCCCTAAAATAACAGAAGCAAACATAGGTAAAATCAAAAACCACCCCATATTCGGTCTTACGGTACTGGTAATTAACCCTAACATCACACCGCCAAGGGTGGTTAAAATGGCCGTAATTACCCAAGTCCAAAGAACAACTTGTTCTACATTAATGCCTGAAACCCTTGCTAAATCAATATTATCAGCGACGGCACGCATGGCCTTACCAATTTTTGTTTTTTGTAAGACTAAATGTAAAATAGCGATCGCAACAATGGATAAAATAATTGCCCAAATTCTATCCGTTGCCAATTGTAACCCCAAGAATTTTTGAGCTTGAACCAAGGGAATATCGTAGCGTTGATTTTTCGCTCCCCAAATCATTAAAATACCGTTACGCAAGAATAACGCTAACCCAATGGAGATAATAATGAGGGTTGTGGATGTGGCTCTGCGATCGCGCATGGGTTTCCATAATAAAAATTCTGAAATTAACATGGCCACCACAGTACCCATTGCACCGATGATCACCGATAAGGCTAAATTTAACCCTTGAGTGTTCACCAACCAGGTTAAATAAGCTCCCAAGGTCATAAAATCCCCGTGAGCGAAGTTAGACAGTCGTAAAATACCATAAGTTAAGGTTAACCCTACCGCTGCCAAAGCGATTACACTACCAATGGCCAACCCATCAAATAAATTTTGTGCAGTTCGTAAAATCAGTTCTGATGTTTCCATACCCCAAAATTGTTCTATCTTATCCGTCTCAATGACGATACACTATCTTGGGGAATTTTGGGTCAACTATCCTCATCCAAGGTTTAAAATTGGATGAGTCTCTGTGATACTGTAAGCATTCAGCTATCAACCGTCAGCTTAAAACTAACTATAAATTGCTTGTCAAACCTGGATTGAAAAAATAGTTATAGCATTTCCCACAGTTATGAGATACACCTAATATTCAACTTCTGACTCCTGTGCGATAGCGCCGGAACGAAGTGAGGAACTCCTGACTCCTGACTCCTGACTCCTGAAACTAGAAGAGTTTGTACCTTACAAGTATGGGAACTGCCATAACACTCCTCACTAATAATTAACCTACTATCAAACCATTGTAGGCATTTTAAAACGCATTTCTAAGGAGGTTCCGTCTCCTGGTGGGGGGTAAATGCGAATATTCGTAGTAGGAGCAAATTCTTTTAAATATTTAGCCAAGGAAGGCAGATATTTTAAAATCTCCCAATTTTGTCGTCTATCAGCACAAATGATTACTAAAGTCAAGGCTGTGCCAGAAGTTGTTACATACCATCCACTACGGGATAAAGCTTGTTGAGTTAAGCGATCGCAACTTTCATAAAAATAACGAGTTACCGCTTGATCAAGGTTGCGTTGTACAGAGTCATCAACGGGGGTGCGAGGGGGTAAGTCTTCGGGACGAAGATAAAAATAATTCATTAAAGTTCAGTCGTTATTACTTCATACTTTTATATAATTTAATTACCCTAAATTGGCATTTAAGTCAAGAAAAATTCTTACATCTACATCATTGTTTTATGGGTTAACATGGATGACAACTAAGTCAACAAATAACTGGGATTGAACTGTATTACAATTTAAGATAGGAATAAAGTCGAAATGATATCAGAAAATGAGTTACAACAATTGAAAGATTTACTTGCACTTTGGCAGGAAAAACGAGCTTTTCTTGAGAAAGAACGAGTAATCATAGCATCTCCTGAGATAACATTTCAGTTAGATAAAAGAATCGAAGAATGCTACAAAAACATTAATGATATAAAGCAAAAAATACAAGAGGGGACTCTCCCTACTGATTGGAAAAATACATACGCTTTACCTCCAGAAATTTGTAAAAATGAAAAGGAATTATTGAGCTATTTAGATTTCGTGCTTCCAAATTTAAGAGAAAATTTTGGTTTCTTAGATATTAAACCAAATATTTACAATGGAGATCAAAAGTTTAATTTTGTAGCTAGAAAACAAAGTTTTGATATGTCAATAGGTTGGTTAAATTATAGAGGGGAAGCTTATTTCATTTTTGCTGAATTTTATCAACTGACTATTGATTCTTTACGAGAGTTTAGTAGTCAATGTTTAAAGTATACTGAAGAACAAGCCGAATTAGATACACTAATTTTTAAACCTCTTTATGATTTTCGATTACCGAATAGTCTTTGTGCGTCAATTGCTTTAGTTGATGAATTAGATGAAAATACGAGACAGAAAATATTAACAGAAAATCCCCTAAGACATTCTGTCAATGCTCTGTGGTATCAAATTCCAGTTGTTTATGAATTAAAAAGCAAGAAATTATATTTTTATGAAAAACCTAAAGATTGGATTGATGAATTCACAGGTGAAATAGCTTGGAAAGAGTTAAGAAAAATCATCAAAAAAACCTTACTACCTTAACTATAGCTAGTCTATTTGAGTCGTAAACATACTTGTTGAGAATAGCGAACAGGACACAGGGAAAAGGAAGTTTTCATAAACCATTTAGACTGGCTATATATAATTAAATTAATAATTATTAATTATCCAACTTTCCTCGTACTAAGATGACCGTACTTTTCACCTTTTGAGCAATCATTTTAGGAATATTTCCTTGTATCACCTGAACTAATAACCCTTCTCGACTCACCCCTAACATAACCACGTCACAACTTTCTGCTTCCGCTAAATGAACGATCGCATCAGCTACAGACTGGGAACGAATGGGAAGGGGAATCACAGGACGTTCTAATTCTTCTTTTAATTGTGTCGCCTTAACTTGCAAGGATTGATAATTCGGATTAGATTTATGGGGAGAAAACACCTGACATAGCCAAATAATGGGGGAACGGGGACGATTATATAATTTTATTAATCCAGGTAACAATTCCATCGCCCGTTTGGCATTGGGCCCGCCAGCAATGGGAATTAACCAAGTAGTATCTTTATCTAAAGTTTGAGGAAACGCCTCTCTTGCTTGACCTAATTTTACTAAGACTAATTCGCAACTCGCTTTACGAATTAAGATATCAATCACTGGACCAAAAATAGTCCCTGGGGTATGATTTTCCCCTGTCCATTCTAAAATCATCAAATCGATATGTCGTTCTCGAATGGTGTCTAAAATAGCTTGGGCGCGATCGTGGGCAATGCGAATTTGAGTATGAACAGGAAGATGATATTGACGGCCTAATCGCTCTGTTCTTTGTAATAATTGACGACTATGTTGGGTAATAACGGGAGTTTGTGCCGGATCGCTGTGTTTAGGAACCGTAATGACTTGTAAACATTCAATTTCTTGGTTTTGTTGTCTCGCTATCGCTGCACCAATTTTGAACAAAGAAGTGGCTGTATCAGGGTTGACCAAAGGTAACAAAATGCGACCCTCACCAGCTAACGGGGCCCGGGTTTGATAGGTAATATAGGAAGGATCAGGAACCACCTCATTAATACTGGTGTCATCTCCTTGTAACTGGTTGGCTTCGATACGAATAATATCCGTTCGGGTGATAATTCCCACTAATTTATGGCCTTCTGTCACAGGAAGACGGGATAATTGATAACGGTTAAGTAGATATAAAACATCACTTAAAGAAGCCTCAGCTTGCACTGTAATAGGTCTTCGGGTCATAAACTCTGATAAAGGCGTATATCCTGGAACTTTTTTTAATTTTGCCAGATCCGTTTGCGTAACAATGCCTACTAATTGACCGCGATCCACCACAGGGAACCCCCGATGACTTGAGTTAGACATGGCTTGCAGCACTTCATCTAAGGTTAAATCACTGGATAAGGTTTCCACATGAGATTCCATGACTTCTGAGGCGGTTAATTTTGAGAGAAAATCCTGCGCTGTGGCTGCTTCATTGATATAGATCCCCCGTGCCTGTAACATATGTTCGTAAAGAGAACCCCGTGAGACGCTTTCGGCCACAATGTAAGACACGGCGCAAGTCACCATTAAAGGCAAAACAATATTAAAATCCGTATTTAGTTCAAAGACAAAGACGATCGCTGTTACAGGAACCCTTACCACCGCTGTGAAAAACGCCCCCATTCCTGCCAACGCATAGGTGGACTCTGTCCCCGTTCCGGTTAATAACTCCTCAAAATCTCCCACTAAATACCCTAACGCAGACCCCAACACCAGTGCTGGACCGAATAAACCCCCAGGGGCATTGCAACTATAGGCCAAAATGGTGAGGAAAAAATGAGCAATAAAAGCGAGTAAAATGCGACTTCCATCTAATTCCCCCGTTACTAGAATGATACGCAGTCCTGCATTATCTCTAAAGAAGGGGGGTAATAGGGCAATAATAAGACCTGATACCATTCCCATTAAGCCAATACGCCAAGACAGGGGTAAATTAAAGTATCTTTGTATTCTGACACTGGCTAAGAGTCCTCTATTAAAAAATGCTCCTAATATGCCGGCTAATATGCCTAAGAGTAGGTAAAAAGGAATTTCTGAGGCCGAAAAGGTGATATCGGGCAGTTCTAATAAGGAAGAGGGAAAATTAAGGGTAGATGATTGCAACATTAACGAGACAACTGCCCCAGTAAAGGAGGCAACAATAGCGGTTTCTAGGGTTAACCCCGAAACATCACGCATCAACTCCTCAATAACGAACAACACACCAGCGATGGGAGTGGTAAAGCCGGCTGCCAGTCCGGCAGCAGCCCCGGCTGCAATCATTTGTCGTCGATGTTCGGGAGAAGTGGGAACCCAACTACTCAGTTGCGCTGCTAAGGCTGCCCCTATATGGACGGTTGGCGCGCGACGGCCTAGGGTTAACCCACCTCCTAACACTAAAATGGTGCCAACCAGTTTAACGATGGCTACCCGTAAGGATAGGGGAACTGGATACCGGGCTAACGCTGCTTTCACTTGAGTGATACCGCCCCCTGTAGCTGTTGGGGAGAGGGTTTCGATGATTAAACCAGCCAAATAGCCTAAAATGAGTCCTCCTAAGGGAAGCACTAAGATTGCGCCAAATTGGTTGGCTAAGGCGACACGCCAACCTCCTAGCCAACCCACGCCTTGTTTAAGAATTAAGGCTGCGATCGCTGATAAAACTCCGATTAAAGAGGCTTCTACCAAAGCATAACGGGTATCCGTGGCATTAAGTGCAAATTTTCTTGATTTGAGCCATTGATAAAAACGTTGAGGCATTAAATGAGGCTGCATGGATTACCCAGATTGCGCCAGTTTTCCTTGATCATAAAAGATATTTTAGGAGTTTAAGGCAAAATCTTCTATATTTTTTTACTTATAGATTTTATCCTGATAATAAAAATTCTCCCCACACTCAACTTAACTAGAATATTGATACACCCAATTGAAAACCGCTATGACACAGGTGCAAGAGATAAATTGGTTAAGCTGTTGTTCAAGGAACTAATCGGAGCGTATCCTAGACATAGGAAATAACAGAAACCAAAAAAGGGTGGCTTGATGCCCCCCCAATTGGTGATAAGTACAGCAAAAACTTTTTAAACTAAAAATAAGGCTACTTCATCATTTAGATAACCCTTCCTCATAGATTATGCTCAATCGTATCCGTCGCTATTTTTCAACCCTTCCTCTAACTTTGGTTATGTGGCAAGTGATAACTCCTTTAACCCTAGCTACTCCACCCCGTAATCCTGATCAAACTGTAGAATGTGAATTGTTAGTCGTGGGTGGAGGACTGGCAGGAACAGCGGCCGCTTATGAAGGCTTATTAGCAGGGAAAACGGTATGTTTGACGGAAATCACCGACTGGGTTGGCGGCCAACTCTCCTCTCAAGGAACTTCTGCGCTAGATGAACGCCCCAGTCAGCGATCGCAGTTAATCTATCCACGGGGTTATCTAGAATTACGCGAACGAATTAAAGACTATTATGGGGAACTCAACCCTGGAGACTGTTGGGTGAGTGAATCTTGTTTTATCCCAGAAGATGGTCATAAAATTCTCAAAGGAATGTTAGACGATGCAGCTAATAAGGGACGGGGAAAACTCCACTGGTTCCCGTCAACGGTGATCAAAGATTTAACCATTGAAAAAAATCCCAACGGGGGAACGGGAAAACAGATCATGAGTGCGATCGCTATTCAACATACCCCCAGAGAAGGCGCACCCCCTTTAAATACCTATCCTCTCTCCCAAACCATTGAGGATGCTTATACTTACGAGGACTCTAAATTATTTAATAAGACCATCATCAAGTTTATCCCTAAACCCCATGATAAGTCTGAGCCGTCAGATTGGTATGTAATCGAAGCCACCGAAACAGGGGAAATTATTGCTTTAGCGGATGTTCCCTACCGTTTAGGAATCGATCCCCGTTCCTATTTAGAACCCTCTTCTGCTAGTGCTAGTGGCGATCCTTATTGTACCCAAGGGTTTACTTATACCTTTGCCATGGAAACCACCGAAGATCGCCAAACCTATGAATTACCTGATTTTTACCGCCAATACGCCCCTTATTATAGTTATGAGTTGGAGCGGTTAGCGGATTTTGATTTAGTCTATACCTATCGTCGTATTTGGAGTCCTCAACAGGGGGAACAAAAGACCTTTGGAGGGATTAAGTTTACGGTTCCCACCCCCGGAGATATTTCCATGCAAAACTGGACTTGGGGGAATGATTATCGTCCCGGAACGTCCAAAGATAACCTTATTTACACTCGTGAACAATTACAAAAAATGGGTCAATTAAACCCTGGAAAATGGATGGGTGGGTTACGGACAGAAACCTTACGGAAAGGGGAAGAACATTCTATCGGTTATTTTTATTGGTTAGTGGAGGGAACCACTGACTCCCAGTTAGGAGATGGGGTAAAAACCCCTAATCCCTATCATACTTATTTAACTGGTTTAGACTCTCCTATGGGAACGGTTCACGGGTTATCTAAATACCCTTATATGCGTGAAGCAAGACGCATTATTGGCCGCAAATCTTTCATTTATGAAGATGGGTTTATGGTCAATGAAATTGATATTTCTCGTCGTAACTATCAAGAGGATTATTATAAAAATACCCTTTCTCCTGATACCTATCGTCGCTTACACGCTGCTTTATCTGGGTTAGAAGGGTTTAAAGTTCTCAGTGGAGATGCTTCCCCCGAACAAGTGACTCGACGCAAGCGATCGACCATTTATCCTGACTCTGTGGGTATTGGTCATTATGCTATTGATTTTCATCCCTGTATGACAGAATATCCTGCGGAAAAACCAGGGAATACCGAGCGAAAAGGGGAAAGAATGGGTCAAGGTCAAGCCTATCCTTTCCAAGTACCTTTACGGGCTATGTTACCCCAAAATATCGATAATTTGATTGTAACCGGGAAGAGTATTGCCGTTAGCCATATTGCTGCTGCTGCTTATCGAGTACATTCCTTTGAATGGTCATCTGGTGCAGCGGCCGGAACTGCTGCGGCGTTTGCCATAGATGAACAACTTTTACCCTATCAATTAGTAGAAGAACCTATTTTTCGCTCGAAAAAGTTACAGGAATTACGGCAAAAGTTAGATGCTAATAACAATCCGACCACTTTCCCTAATACTTCAATTTTTAATGATAATTGGGATGATTGGCGGTGATTGAACAATTAATAATGAATAATTAATAATTATTGTATTTAATGCCTAGTCGTATAATTAGGTCATCTAATGGTTTGTACCAGATGATTTTGCCAACAATAGGAGGTTTTTTTTCAAAATTAATGGAGCAAAAATCCCCTTGTTTTAGTCTGAATAATTGCTCAGAAATCAGGGGACTATCTTTGACAATTATTAAGCCACAACCATCAGAAGAATCATCAAGAATCATGGCCTCTATACTTTCTTCCAATAGATTTTCTTCAGTTTGTAATGTCAACCAAACCACTGTTCCTTTACTCAAGAAAAAACGGTGGTTTTTTCGTTTATTTTTCAGAATAGCTTGAGTAGAATTATGGTGATATATCATCAATTGGATTTTATATGATTAATCATAATAATTTTAATAAGGAATCTTTAGCTATAGCTGTGATTTGGATCACAAATACATTAGAAAAAAAATCTATGAGGTTGAAAAATTACAAAGCATTACTATAATAAACTAAATCTAAAATCTTAAGAGGAGCTAATGAATTGTTATTATCTAGGGATTAGAAAGGTTAGAATATCTTGGTTAATTCTCTCCTTTATTTTTATGTTTTCTTTACCGTTAACAGCGAATGAGGTCAATTCTAGTGTAAATAGAAATAGTAATAGACGGGATAAATTAGTCTGTCAAACTGATTTAAAAGGAGAAATAGATGATCTTTTAAACAAAGAAGAATTAAAGCGATCGCATTGGGGAATCTCGATCAAAAACCTAAATGATCAAACAACATTATATGAGTTAAATTCCCAAAAATATTTTATCCCTGCTTCTAATGTTAAACTATTGACAACAGCAGCAGCATTAATTAAATTTGGCTCTAATTATCAAATCAAAACCCCCATCTATGGTTCAGGTTCTTATCCTAATTTGACTGTTTTAAAAGTGGTAGGACAAGGAGATCCTACCTTAAGTAGTGAACAGCTAGAAACCTTAGCCAAACAATTAAAAACAAAAGGAATTGAACGCATCGATAATTTAATTGTTGAAGATAATTCCTTAACCCATCAATCTATTAATTCTACCTGGGAATGGGAGGATATTCAGTTTTATTATGCAACAGCAGTCAACCGTTTAATCCTTAATGAAAATGCTGTTATTTTAACTTTAACACCTCAAGAATTAGGAGAAAAATTAACCATAGAATGGTCAGATCCTATTGCAGCAAAACAATGGAGCATTGATAATCAAACGATTACAGGTGAACAAGATAGTCCTTATTCTGTTTCAATTAATCGTAATTTTGAAAAACCCTTATTAACAATTACGGGAAATTTAGCTATTAATTCTCAACCCGATCCTTTTGGTATGGCAGTGGTTAACCCAGGACAATATTTTTTAGATTCGTTACGATTTTATTTAGAGAAAGAAGAAATAAAAGTTATAAATTCTGAAGTTATTTATGAGGATAGTAACACAGAAAATTTAGTTAAAATAATGGAAATTGAATCTAAAACAATGCAAGAAATTATAACAAAAGCTAACCAAGAAAGTAACAATTTATATGCAGAAAGTTTAGTTAATCTTCTCGTAGATAATGAAAATCTAGAAAATAATTCCCTTGATAATTTAAAAGAAATTTTAGAGCAATTGGGATTAGATCCTAATTTATATCATTTAAAAGATGGTTCAGGGTTATCTCGTCATAATTTAGTAACTCCAGAAGCATTAGTCAACCTATTAACTTTAATGATACAAACCCAAGAAGGTAAAATTTATCGTGATTCTTTAGCTGTGGGTGGAATCAATGGAACCCTAAAAAATCGTTTCAAAGAAACAATAATTGAAGGAAAAATACAAGGCAAAACAGGAACATTATCGGGTTCATCTTCTTTATCAGGGTATATTGAACCACCCGATTATTCTCCATTAGCTTTTAGTATTATGGTTAATCAATCAGACTTACCCGCATCAGAGTTAAGAAAAGTTATTGACCAAATTGTTATTAATTTAGGAAATCTTAAACGATGTTAAATGATTAATGTGGACTAAGTGGTTGGACATCTAGCAGTTCCCATGCTTGTGAGGTACAAATTCTTCTAGTTTTAGGAGTTAGGAAGTTCGGGAGTTCAGAAGTTAAGAAATTTTGTCTGATTATTTATTTCATAGCAGTTAATAAAGCAGAAAGCGCATAGTTTTCATGAGAATTGATTTGTTGATCTAACCAAGCAATTTTAACAGCAAGGGGAAACGTGACTGCTGCTACATCAGGATCAATACTTTTCAATAAGTCTTGAGATTGAGGAACTTGTATAGCAGATTTAATCCCAGATAACATAGAATCATCCAGATTTAAAGGAATTAATTGACTTTCAATTTCTGTCCAACTAATTTCTTGTTGAGGATCGCTAATTTGGATTAAATAAGCTAATAATCGCGCAATTTGTAGCTGATGAGACAGATGAATTTCATCTGAAGAATTTACACTACTATTTCCATCGTGATCAGGCGATCGCAAATTACCTAAAATACTATTCCAGTCTTGCTCATCACAAGAGTCAGGTTTTCCCACTCGTAAAGCAACATGGATGCGATCGCTCTCAGAAGATAACTTTGTCACTTCAGCATCAACCCCAAGATAACCTAACCAACGAGCAATGGTTTCTACTAAGGTTGTCTGAGTGGTTTGGGAGTTGGCTAAAAGACGAACTTGTGTGTTAACCAAGGGACGCACAATTTGTGAGAGCATAGCACCTAATCTGAAGATATCCTATTTATCTTCTATTGTAAGATCCGATTTCTAGTCTAACTGGTCATTTTGATACGATTTCAAAAGGTTTTGGTTTTCCCCCTAATGCTTCTACAATGGTCTGAGTGTTAGCAACTAACATTGTAATATAACTATCTCCTTCGCTTCCTATCGCACCAATAGAGTCAGAATATAAAGGGTTTTCGGCTAATTTAACTCCTGCTTCTTGAGCAACAGTATTGATTAAAACAGGGTTAATGGTTGTCTCCGCAAAAATAGCCTGAACTTGGGTTTTTTTAATGGCTTCAGTTAAATTTTTAACAGTTTGTGCGCTGGGTTGTTCTTCTGTACTAATACCGATCAATGTTCCTGTAATGGTTAAACCATAAGTGGTTGCATAATATTGAAAAGCATCATGGGTTGTTACTAATTTTCGTTGAGATTCAGGAATGGTATTAATTTGTTGTTGAATCCAACTATCTAAGCGTTCTAAATCAGTAATTAATTGTGCTGCATTTTCTTTAAAAATGGCTTCATCTTCAGGAGAAATCGCAATCAATTCATCTCTAATTTTATTAACCATAATAATGCCATTTTTAGCTGTTCCCCACACATGGGGATCGGGTACTGTTTGTCCTTCATATTCCCAATCTAAGGGTTTAACGGCCTCTCCGACAGGCACTTTTTTGGCGTTAATTCCAGTTGCATTCATCAATTTAATTAACCCAGGTTCGAGATTATAACCGTTGTAAAAAATGATGTCTGCTTCTTCAAAAGCGATACTATCTGTGGGAACAGGTTCGTAAACGTGAGGATCTGTTCCCGGTTCTAAAATTCCTTGATGTTCGACTTCATTCTGAGCAATTTCATCTACTAAGTCCGCAATAATGGTACTTGTAGATACTACTTTCGGTTTAGCTTCTGTTTGGGTTGGTGGTGAATTTCTCCCCTGACAACTACCGATCCCCACTGCTAATACGATGGTCAAAATAAGTAATTTTGTTCTATTCATCCTGTGCCTAACCTCTGTTGATAAAATTTTCATAATTATCTCATAGTTGTTTCACAATTATCTCATTTTTGGGTTATGCTAAAGAAAATGAGGGCAACTACCAGAGGATAGATCAATGTCAGATCAGGGTTTAACCGTTAGTCATTTAGGGGTATATTACCGTCGTCTTGAAGCATTACACAACATCAATTTATCGATACAACCAGGACGGTTGACGGGAATCATTGGTCCGAATGGTGCGGGAAAAAGTACCTTGATGAAAGGGATGTTAGGGTTAATTCCTCTTACACAAGGGACAGTGAGTTATCAGGATCGACCTTTGCTACAACAACTCGAAAAAGTGGCCTATGTTCCTCAGCGATCGCAAATCGATTGGACGTATCCAGTAACAGTGTGGGATGTGGTTATGATGGGAAGAGTCCGTCAAACCGGTTGGTTAAAGTGGTTTTCTGCTTACAGTCGTCGCATGGGGTTAGAAGCGTTGCAACGGGTGGATATGTCTGCCTATATTGATCGTCCTATTGGGGAACTGTCTGGGGGACAACAACAACGGGTCTTTTTAGCAAGATCCTTGGCTCAAGATGCAGACATTTTCCTCTTTGATGAACCGTTTGTGGGGGTTGATCAGAAAACAGAAAATATTTTATTTAGTATTTTTCGGGAATTGGTAGCTAATGGAAAAATTGTAATTGTCGTTAATCATGATTTAGGGGAATCCATTACTCATTTTGATGATTTAATTTTATTAAACCGAGAAATTATTGCCGCCGGAAAGCGACAGTTTGTCCTGCAAGAAACCCATTTAACTCAAGCTTATCGTGGAAAAGTTACCTTTTTTAATCAAAAAGCAGCTTAGTATGATATTAATTGAAGAAAACCCCTAATGAAAGTAGAGGTAGTTACTTTAATTATAAAATAACTATCTCGGTGGTTCATCAAAAGGGGTACATAGGGATTTTTAGTGACAAGAGCATTCCCTACGATGAGTAGGAAACCTCCTGAAAAACTAGAAGAAAAATTAGGGTTTAGAGTTCCCTAAAGTTTCTATTTTTTGATGTGTAATATAGAATTTCCTGGACTCATGAGGTCTACTTAATATTCAATTCCTGAACTCCCGAACTCCTAAAACTATAAAAGTTTGTACCTCACAAGTATGAGAACTGCTATATAATAGCTACCTAAAATTAGTCTAACCTAAGTTTCGGCATAACTAATAATTTCATCCTAATTAACCAGTTGATTAATAACATCACTAATAAGTTCTGGTTCATCTATCCAAACAAAATGACTACTATTATTGGCTAAAACTTGCCTAGAATTTGATGAAAGCTTTAATAACTCTTCGTGGATCATTTCTCTAATCTTATTAGTCGTTTTTAAAGGTAGCAAAAAAGTAAAAAATGAAGGCTTAAAAAATGTTTTCGATTTAATGCTAATTAGGGGAATATTTCCCAAGTTATTTGCTTTTTGGACTTGTTTGGCACTGGTTTCTAAATTCCAAATTTCTCTAGCCATTGTTAACCAATGTTGAGGACGATAAAAAGAACGTTTAACCATTAGACGACTCTCAATACTAAACTTTGTTAATTGAGGTTTGATTAATTCAAATATCTGTAAGTTTCCTAACATTCTAATTAACCCTAATGTTGCTCCCAAAATTGACATTAAAAAACCCGAAAGAAAAAATAATTTTAAGAGTTTAACAGACAAAGGCAAATTTAACATACCTTTTTCGTGAAGTCCATCGGTTAAAATAATACCAGCAACTTTTTTAGGAAAATAATGTGCGTATAACCTAACATTATAGCTACCAAAAGAATCCCCTACTAAAATATAGGGGGGTAAAATCCCTGCTTTCTGTAAAAGTTCATCCAATTCTCTGACAATTTCTTGACTACAGCGTTTTCTCGGACTAGAATCACTCCAGCCATAACCTGGTCTATCATAGATAAAAACTTGAGTATTTTTTGCAATTTCATTACTTAAAAAATAACCCTCTATTCCTCCTAAACTATGATCAATAACGACTGTATGACTACCAGAACCCTGAATATAATAATGAATCTTATAACCTCCTAAATCAATTAATTTTCCTGGAGGCAGTTGTTGATAACGTTCCCAATAACTTGTTAGCCAATGATAGGTAGTTGTCAAAGATAAAATAATAAGCTTGTAATAATCAAAGAAAAATTCCCTATTCATATTCCTTTCTTAAAAATCAATAACTTATCTACTTTAACAAGTTATATGATTAATATCTTCAAAAATAATCAATTAATAATTACAAAAGTACAGTTAATATTCAACTTCTGAACTTCTGAACTCCTGACTCCTAAAACTAGAAGAGTTTGTATCTTACAAGTATGGGAACTGCTATATCTTTTTAGCAACTTCCTTTAATACCTGTAAACTTTTTAAAGAACTTCTAATTAAATGTATTGAATTTGAGGGATTTTTCAACATTTGACGGGCTAATATTAAAGGCTGTATACTTCCATTTTCTGCAAAAGCGTTAGTTAAGTCAGGTAAATCTTGCTTACAACCATCACTAATCACCCGAATCATAGCTACAGGAATGTTTAATTTCTGACTCCAATTTAATAAGGCATAGCCTTCCATATCCACCACATCCGCTTGATATTTTTGTCCTAATAAAAGCTTTTCTTGAGCAGAACAAATAACGCGATCGCTGGTTATTCCTTTCCCGATAAAAGTTCTATTTCCTAACTGCTTAAATAGCCTCTCAGTCAGAAATTGGTTACACTGCCCCTTACTTTCCTGACTATAGTCCATTAAACCACACTTTTTGTACAAAATCACATCCCCTACAGAATAATTTTGGGATAAACTTCCCCCTAATCCCATCAGGATCAATCCTTGAGGTAACTTATCAAGAAAGTCTGGAGTTTGTTGCCATTGTTCTAGGAACTTAGTTAAGGGTTGAATTCCAGCAGGAATTGCTATAATTTTGAGTTTTGATTGATTTGTCTCCATTCCTTGAAAAACTGCTTTATATTCCATCCCTTGAGGCACCAAAACAGTATCAAAGCCAGGATTTTGAGGATTAGGGTTATAATGGGAGTGTGTTCTAGATAACATTGACAATTCTTGCGAATCTTTCCTATTTAAAAAATCAACAAAATGAGATATAACCAGTAAAGGCACTTATGAAAAATTAACCCTAATTGGGCATTCTATAAAAAATAGCTCAAACATAGCCTAAACCAAAAGGTGATTTTTTGCCCAATCTAATTATAATTACCTTTAATCAATACAATCAATTATTTTTTAGTTAAATTCCTCATAATTCATTAGTTCACATTGTTCTTACTATGACAAACTCTATCATTCTCCAGGTTAATCAACTTGTTAAACAATTTGCTAATCATCCGGTTCCCGCGGTCGATGACGTTAGCTTTCAATTAGCCCAAGGAGACATTTTAGGGTTATTGGGTCCTTCTGGTTGTGGAAAAACGACCCTATTACGCATGATTGCAGGGTTTGAACAACCCTCAGCCGGAACCATAGAACTCGGGGGAAAGACGGTTGCGAGTGCTTCTCAGTTACTCCCCCCAGAACAACGCAATACTGGAATGGTCTTTCAAGATTATGCTTTGTTTCCCCATCTAAACATCGCTGATAACATTGCTTTTGGCTTGAATAAGAAACGATTAAGCAAAAAAGACATAAAACATCGTATTGGCGAAGTATTAGCCCTAGTAGGACTCGACGGCTTAGAAAAACGTTATCCTCACCAACTCTCAGGGGGACAGCAACAACGGGTAGCTTTAGCCAGAGCATTAGCCCCTCAACCCGCCTTAATTTTACTCGATGAACCCCTTAGTAACCTAGATGTACAGGTTCGGATTAGACTGCGCCATGAAATTCGTCATATCCTCAAAGCAACAGGCATAACCGCCATTTTTGTCACCCACGACCAAGAAGAAGCCTTAGCTATCTGCGATAAAATTGGGGTCATGTCTTGTGGGAAAATCGAACAACTGGGAACCCCTGAAACCATTTATACTCGTCCTGCGTCCCGTTTTGTTGCCGAATTTGTCACCCAGGCTAATTTTATCCCTGCCAAACGACAAGGGAAACTCTGGACCACAGAAATAGGACAATGGGAACTGTCTTCCCCTCCTGAAACGGTTCCTGAAGGAGATTTAATGGTGAGGCAAGAGGATATTGTGTTAGAACCCGATGACACGGCCAAGGTCGTGATTAGCGATCGCCAATTTTTAGGGAGAGAATACCGCTATTGTTTACAAACCCCCTCCGGTAGTCAAATTCATGCAAGAACCACCTTACAGACTCAGTTACCTATTGGAACTAAAGTGCAATTAGCGATCGCTTGTCAATCTGCTCAAGTGTTTCCTACTGTTTCTGTGAATTCCCAAAAACTTGCATCAAAAAGGTAAATGCTCAACAATATTCATCCATTCATCAGGTTCCGACACTTGGGCGATGAAATCTAAGTCCTTAACAAATTGTCCAATAGTTCCCCGTAGTTGATGGCCAAAAATCAACCCCGCAAAAGCTTTCCCCTGACGTTGCCAATCTTCCGCTAACGCCTTAAAACGAATGTCCTGAGTAAACAATACCCTGCGTAATTCCAATGCTCTAGCTAACAACTCATCATCTTTTAATGTGTCTGCCTCATCTTCAATCGCCGTCAACACATCAACCCCACGACGGCGTAATTGTTCCGTTATGGCCATAGGAACATGAACATCCATATACAGTCCGACTGTCATTACAGTAAACCACTAGCTCGCATACGTATGACAAAAGGTGATAGAGATGTTTGATCTTTACACTGTTCAACTTCTGACCATTCACTGCGAATTTCGCTATCAATTTCCTCTTGATGGTCAAAATAGTAAGCCATTGCTGCGTGAAGTTCCCCTAACGTTAAATAAGGGTGTTGACGATTCATTTCTTCCACTGACCAACCATAGGCTAAATAGTCCATCACAATTTGTGCTATCCTCACCCTTGGAAGCCGTTTAAAGTGTGCGGCTTGATCATTGTTAACTTTTTCAATATGGGGATAAACGACTTGACTGGTCATATCCTTTGGCGTTGTTATTTTTTAACTATGACGATCATAGACTAGCACACAACGCAAATGGTGAGTAAGCATTCAGCTATCAGCCGTCAGCCATCAGTTTCAAACTAACGCAAAGAGAGGAGGATTTGATATTGCTGAACTTTCCCCATACAACTCAACTTACTCAAAGCCAAAAACGATGAATCCCTAGCATCGAAAGTGACTCTCGTTTAAACGAATGCTTACAATGGTGATCGCCTTTAATAAAACTAAATTCTGACCCAAACTCAGCAAAAGATGCAAGTTGAAATGAGCCTTTTAAGAAGAATCAAGAATAATTAAATCGATAGTTTTATCAGGTAATTCTTTTAAAATTTCAATAGAGTTTCTTTGTCTGATGGCATCGATCATCCCTTATTAATTCTGCCTAGCGACTTAAGTCATCCGCTTATATTTAATATTTATTTTAGCTAATCGCCGAGAAGGCCAGTGCTATTCAGTGGTAGCATAATTTGGTAACGACATTAAATTCAAGCTTGAAATAGTTTTTTAAGCAAGATCGTTATTTACGAAATCATATTGACGCTCTCTAAAGGAGTAAAAACAATTGGCCATTCCCAAAAACAAAACGGTGAAAAAAAACGATGGTTTAAGTTTAAATTCGGTAGACCCAGAGGTCTTTGCAATTATTGAAAGGGAAAACCAAAGGCAAAAAGACAATATAGAATTAATTGCGTCAGCTAATTTTGTAAGTCCTGCTGTACTAGAAGCCACCGGCTCGATCTTAACAAACAAAGTGGCTGAAGGATATCCTGGTCGTCGCTACTTTAGTGGCTGTGAGAATATTGACGAGTTAGAAAACCTAGCCATTGCTCGTGCTAAGGAATTATTTGGAGCGGCCCACGCCAATCTTGAACCCTATACAGGTTCCCAAGCCAATCATGCAGTTTACCTCACCGTCCTTAAACCAGGCGATCGCATCTTAGGGATGGATCTGGGTCACGGGGGACATTTGAGCCACGGTGCGAAATTTACCATGACAGGTAAGCACTATGACTGTCATTTTTACCAAGTTGATCCAGAAACGGAGCGTCTGAACTATGATCAAATCCTTGCTCAAGCTAAAGATATTCGTCCAAAATTGATTATTGCTGGTGCGAGTGCTTATCCCCGTACCATTGATTTTAAACGCTTTCGGGAAATTGCGGATGAAGTCGGAGCCTATTTATTAGCTGATATCGCCCACATCTCAGGATTAGTGGCAGCCGGATTACATCCTTCTCCCGTTCCTTACGCTCATTTTGTCACCAGTAGCACTCAGAAAACCCTGCGTGGACCCCGTAGTGGGATGATCTTGCTGGGGGAACATTCTGCACCAGAATTTGCTCGCAAGATTGACAGTGCCGTCTTTCCTGGCGTACAAGGAGCCGTCCACGTCCATGCGATCGCTGCCAAGGCCGTGATGCTCAAAGAAGCCATGTCTCCTAGTTTTGCTACCTATCAACGTCAGAACCTTGAAAATTCCCAAATATTAGCAAAAGATTTGCTGGAAAGGGGATTTCGTCTGGTTTCTGGCGGTACTGACAACCATCTGATGCTCATTGATCTGACGGAGAAAGGGATTACGGGTAAAGAAGCTGAAGATCGCTTGGCCAGCGTCAGAATTACTGTCAATAAAAATATGCTTCCTTATGATTCCCAGAAACCGACTATATGCAGTGGTATCCGCATCGGAACATCGGCTATTACAACGCGGGGATTTGGTTCTGAGGAAATGTATTGTCTTACCGAACTAATCGATCAAATGCTCAGCAGTGAACCTACCGTTCAGACGATCACAAAAGTTCGAGATGAAGTCAGTCGCTTGTGTCGTCTTCATCCTCATCTAAATTCCGTTGACAAGGAAGAGGGGGAAAGATTTAGCTTAGAATCTCAATACCAACTGCAAAGTTAATCGATTTTTCTGCACATTGTCCAAAAATAGTAAGACCTAGCCAAATTCTATGACCACAACAGCACAGTCCGAACAAGCCACAGAACGCGCCAGAGTCCATTACAACAGTGAAAATGCGCGGAATTTGTATGAGATTGCCATTGGCAGCGACACGTTAAATTTAGGATTATATGAGGACGATCCAGATCGCCCGATCGCAGAGGGGATGGCAAAAACCACTGAATGGATGGCAGAACAAGTCGAAAACCTCAATCCCAATTTTCGCGTCCTTGATCTGGGTTCTGGATATGGACCAGCAGCAAGGCATTTGGCAGGAAAATACGGCTGTCATGTCACCTGTCTCAACATTAGTGAAGAGCAAAATCAGGAAAATGAGCGGCGTAATCACCAACAGGGTCTTGACAATTTGATTGACATTGTGTTTGGCAACTTTAAAAACATTCCGTTTGACGATGCCAGTTTCGATCTCGTCTGGTCTCAGGATGCCCTATTTCACTCCGACGGACAAGATCGCGTCCTAGAAGAAGCCTATCGGGTACTCAAACCAGGTGGACAATTGCTGTTCATGGATATTCTACAAGCAGATGATTGTCCACCTGGATCTTTAAAGGATTCACTGCAACGGGTTAATATTCTTCACGAGAGTATTGGTTCTTTCCATTCCTATACCAGTAAAGCCGAAAGCCTTGGGTTTGAAACCATCAACGTGATCGACAAATCCTACCAATTGCTAGTTCATTACACCAAATTGAGAGATTCTGTCATTGCCCATTACGACGAACTTAGCGAAAAATGTAGCCCAGAATTTTTAGAGTCTACTAAAAATGGCTTATGTCAATGGGTGGAGTCGGCCCAGCAAGGTCTGTTTACCTGGGGTCTCTTTCATTTTCGCCGTCCTTAACAACTCCCAATACTACTCGGTTAACAAAATTACTATTGAGATAGTGATGGGGGAGAGAGGTAAGAGGGGGAAGGGTGGGAAGAGAAAATCATGTTTTAACTGAACTTACCCCCATACTCACCAGACCCACCACAGTCCCGATTTCATCAACTTTTCAAGCTTATCCGAGTAGTATTGGCCTCCCTCTGATATTCAATCAAAAATCAATGGAGTAAAACAATGGTTTCTAAACGCTTTTGGAAGAAAGATGGCAGTGTCGAAGCAGATGCACCCCGTTGGGCAAATTTGCGCGCCCAGATGCGAAGTGCCTTTCCGACTTACTATTCTACCGGAAGTTCAGATCCCTTTGCTGATTTGGTTGGCCAAGCAATTAGTTATCTAAATCGACTAAAACCACCCCAGTCCACCGAACCTGGAGGCAACCCAGGGTATCTGGGGAACGATCCCTCTGGCCCCCACTATGGCAAGGTAACGGAAGCCAGACTAGGAGAAAATATGGCCTCAATAGCTGATGTGCTGCAAGATGCAGCCGATCTGTTTAAGGGAATGCCCAACTGGAATCATCCCCTGGTGATGCCTAACGTCATTCCCCCTGCCAATACGGCCGCCATTATCTCGGCCATGATGACCAATGTTTTCAGCCCCAACATCATTGAAGGGGAGTATTCCTGGGATGTGGAGAGGACTGAAATGGAAACCTCTGCGATGCTAGCTGATTTGATTGGCTGGCCCACTGAAGAAGCTGGGGGGTTATTCACCTTTGGTGGATCAGGATGCTATTTTTATGGCATCAAATATGCCCTGACCAGTTGTTTAGGCATGGATTCCCGTTGTGATGGCATTCGCACCGATGCCAAAGTATTGGTGTCCCAACAAGGTCATTACTGCAAACAGAACTCCACCGACTGGACAGGTCTAGGGATGGAGAACTACATTGAAATTGACACAGATGATACCACCAATGCCATGGATTTTGATCACCTCGAAGAAGTGGTGCGAGAACTCTATGCTGCCGGTACTCCTATTGCTGCGATCGTTTGCACCATGGGAACAACAGATGCTTTTGCCATAGATCCTATCGACAAAGTAAGGGAACTGGTGGATGAACTCTATCCCATCGAAAAACATCCCGATGGCGTTGGACGACCGATGATTTATGCTGATGCGGTAATTGGTTGGTCTTGGTTGACTTTCAAGGGGTATAACTTCGAGGAAAATCCTTTAGGTTTTGAACCAGATGTATTAAAGGATATCCAGAAAAACTACAATGCCATCAAAAAGGTGATTCATGCTGATGCCATTGGTTGCGACTTTCATAAGACTGGTTGGGCAACTTACAATTGCAGCGTGATTATGGTTCGCAGTTTGCATAAATTCCAAGAACTCCTCAGTCGTCCTGGTTCGGCCTATCTTCAAGCTCGCACCTGTTATAATCCTGGGCTGTATACCCTGGAGGTGTCCCGTTCCGGTTCCTATTCCATGGCAGCTTGGGCAACCCTCAAATTCATGGGTTATGAAGGATTTCGCTCAATTTTAGGGGGCATTCTCGAAATACAACAGTACCTACGCCATGAAGTCATTGCTAATGAGAAAACAGTAGTCTGTGTCAACGCCGCAGATCGAGGCTTTGTTACCCTATTTCGGGTCTATAAAAAAGGTGTGAATGCCAAGAAGCAATACGAAAGGGAATTAAATGATCCCAATGCGAGGGAAGAGCTTGAAGCTAATAATCAGCTACAACAAGATATAGCAGATATGCTCTGGCAATGGTATCGGGATGGTCAGTTGCATGGGGGAAGTTATGCACCCTACATCAGTTATACCAGTGGTTTCCGACCCACAGACTATGACAATGATGAGGTTGAACCTGGGTTCATCTATGCCATAAAAGCCTTTCCCATGAATGTTAACATTACCCCAGAAGTGATGGATGAACTGATTCGCTTGGTATTGGTGGCACGGGATGCGCTCGAAGATGGTGTCGAACCCCAACCTAATGATGATGCTGGCAGTTGTCCCCTCCCTTATTCTGACTTTTCCAACATTACTCCCCTCGAATGTGCTTCCGATGAAGAAGGTGCAGGGGGTTCTACCTCCGATAACCTACTTTCTGGTATTGGACGACAGTCTCTCAAAGCATGGAAACGGTTCAAACAACGTCTCCGTAAAAAGTCTCAGTAGATCACAAAGTCAGGAAACAATGGGGGTTTCAGCCGATTAAATATCGAAAATGATATCTAATCATCAATTCCAAAAAATTAATTAAAAATAGTAATGAATCCACAAGAAATTGTCCAAACTCATCGCGACCACATCTTTTTTTCCTGGGTTCCTCAGAAAAATATCCAAAATCCCATCGTTATGGATCGAGCTGAGGGCGTTTACTTCTGGGACAAAGATGGCAAACCCTACCTGGATTTTTCTAGCCAGTATGTCAACATGAATATTGGCCACAGTCATCCCAAAGTAGTTGCAGCGATAAAAGACCAAGCGGATAAACTTGTCTTTGCCCATCCTGGTACGGCGACAGAAATTCGTGCTGCAACAGCGGCCAAATTGGCGGAAATTACACCAGGGGATCTGACCAAGACCTTTTTTACCCTGAGTGGGGCAGAAGCCATTGAAAATGCTATCAAAATAGCCCGTATGTACACGGGTAGACATAAAATTGTCACCCGATATCGCAGTTATCATGGTGCGACCCTTGGTGCAGCGATTGCAGGAGGTGATCCCAGACGCTTAGCTCACGAACCAACCATTAGTGGAATTGTTCGAGTTCATGATCCTTATGCCTACCGTTGTCCCTTTGGCTACGCACCAGAAGGAAATCTACAAGTTTACATCGATCACGTCATTCAAACCATTGAGTTTGAAGGACCTGAAAACGTGGCAGCAATCCTCATGGAAACAGTTACAGGGTTTAATGGGGTTATTATTCCTCCCGATGGTTATTGGCAGGCCCTACGGGAATATGCTGACCAACATGGCATCTTACTGATTTGTGACGAAGTGCTAGCTGGTTTTGGTCGCACAGGGAAAATGTTTGCTATTGAGCATTATGGCGTGGTTCCCGATATTATGGCCATGGCTAAAGGACTCACCTGTGGCTATATTCCGATGGGTGCAGTGATCGTTCGACAGCACATTGCTGATTACTTTGAAACCAACCCCTTTGTTTGCGGGCTTACTTTTGGTAGTCATCCCATTGGTTGCGCTGCTGCTTTAGCGACAATGGAGGTTTATGAAGAAGAAAATCTGGTGGAAAACAGCCGAATTATGGGCGATCGCCTGGCAGAAAAGTTACAGGAAATGAAGTCTAAACATCCATCGGTGGGAGATGTCCGCAGTTTGGGACTTTATGGCGTTATAGAATGTGTCAAGAATCGAGAAACGCGAGAACCGATGGCTCCCTGGAATGCTAAACCCCACGAAATGGTAGTTATGGGTAAAGTAGCAGCCCGTCTGAGGGAATTGGGTTTGCATGGTCTGGTGCGCTGGAATTGGGTGTTTATGTCCCCGCCACTGTGCATCAATGAAGAGCAGTTAGAAGAAGGTTTGGCCATCATTGACGATGCTTTGAAAATTGCTGATGAAGCTTACGAAGGTTGATAAATAGGAGAAAGTACCCATGAAAATTGGATTTATTGGTCTAGGTAATATGGGCAGTGGTATGGTTACTAATCTGCTCAAAACAGGATTTGATGTTTCAGTGTATGACATTCAACCAGAAAAAGCAGAAGCCTTAATCGCAGCCGGAGCAAGTTGGCACAATTCCATCCCAGAACTCACAGGTGATGTTGATGTCATTATGACCAGTCTGCCGGGTCCCAAACAGTTAGAAGCGGTGATGTTAGGGGATGCTGGAGTGATTGCCTATGCTCGTCCTGGAACGATTTGGATCGATACTGGAACTAACTCTGTAGAAATAATGAACAAGATTTCTGCCTTTGCATCCGAACGGCAAATTGACTCCATTGCTGCACCTGTTTCTGGGGGAGCAAAAGGGGCTGAAACTGGCACTCTATCCATGTTTGTCGGGGGAAATCAAGAGACTTTTGACCAAATTAAAGGAATATTAGAGGCCATTGGTTCTCAGATTTATTATGTGGGGCCACTTGCCCATGCTATCCTTTCTAAGTTGCTGATTAATTATCTTTGCTTCATCAATACTAAAGCCTTGGGAGAAGTCCTATCTTTGGGTGCGGAAGCCGGAATTGATCCCAAACAACTCACGAATATGATTCAAGCAGGTTCGGGTAGTAGCTGGGTAGCGGAAAAATTACTTCCCTCTATTTTAGAAGGAAATCCAGGTCCTGCGTTTACATTAAACTTAGCCCATAAAGATGCTTGTTTGGTTAATGAACTCAATCAAACTTTTAAAACTCCTCTAGAATTTTCAGAGCGTCTATGTGAAGTATTGCAACAAGCTTGTGCTACTTATGGTGGGGATAAAAGTTTTACTCAGATGATGAATTTGCAAGAGTAGTCACTTAACTTTGCGCCAATTTCACCCAGATCAATTTGTAGAGGATAAGAAGTTCCGAAAAACCAACTTTATAGGAGGAGAATTATGGATTTACATGGAAAGGTTGCCATAGTAACTGGAGGAAAACGAGGCATAGGAAAAGCTATTAGTAAAAAGTTGCTGAAGGAAGGAGTGAAGTTGGCAATTTGTTCAAAAAATGGGGAAGGATTAGACTTGCTTGAAAAAGAATTGAAAATGGTTACAGACAATTATCCCCTTTGTCGTATTGTAGATATCAGAAAAGGGGCAGCTGTTTCATCATTTATTCAAGAAGTTTACCGTTCTTTTGGCAAGATTGATATCCTGATCAACAACGCAGCTACAATCAGAACTGGATTAATTGAAGACATGACTGAAGAAGATTGGGAACTCTTGATTGATACAAATTTAAAGGGTCCATTTCTAACGATGAAGTATGTCATTCCATACATGAAAGAGAACTCTTCAGGTTCGATTGTTAATATTTGTTCGGGTTTAAGTAAGACAGGATATCCCAATTTCAGTATTCATTGTGCATCAAAGTTTGGCTTGCGAGGAATGTCTCTAGCTGTCAAAGAAGAACTCAGAAAGGATAATATTCGTATTATGATTCTCAATCCTTCGTCTGTAGATACTGATATATGGAACTATATTGGAGGGGACTACAACCGCAAGAAAATGGTTTCAAGTGATGAAGTAGCAGCTAGTGTTTTATTTATGCTCAAAAATTCAACAAATTGTACTATCGATGAGCTTGATATAGCACCTGGAAAAGGCATTGCACTTCGATAAATATACGATGATATAAGCGATTATGATGGAACCATTTCTTTTCTATATTGTGATGTATTCCCGTAATTTTGTTGAATCCCATAAATTCTATTCTAAAATAGGGTTTAATATTGAAAAACATCAGCATGGCGATGGAGATCAACACCTTGTCTGTAAAAATGGTGATGTGTTACTTGAAATATACCCTCTTCCAAATTCTGATGGCCACTACGCAACAAAGAATATTAAAATTGGTTTCAAGGTGGCTTCACATGAAGCCATTTTGAATCAATCCGAGTTTTATAGACAATACTTTTACCTAGCACCAACAGACACTGAATGGGGACGAAAAATGAGCCTCATCGATCCTGATGGTAATATCATTGATTTATTTGAATATTGCCAATAAACATGAATAATTGATGGGAAAATATCAAAATTTATGAGTCTTATGGGAAAAAACTCGGCTATGAGAAGTCAATCTAAAAGATACCAAATCTCTAAAGTTAAACAAGATAAGAGAAAACTGTTTGTATATTGGGATGATGGTCATCGCAGTACCTTTCACTATATTTGGCTGCGGGACAACTGTTATTGCTCTATCTGTGGCGACCCCAAACATGGAGAAAAGCGTTTTCAAATTACTGATGTTCCCATAGATATAGAACCTCTCTCAGTTTGTTGGGATAGGGGTAATACACTGGAAATTCTCTGGAAACCAGACAATCACAAAAGCGTCTATAATGCCCAATGGTTGCGACAGCACTGCTATTCTCAGACCGAGAGGGAACACCGTCAGCATCGACCTATTTTTTGGGATAGCAAGATTGTTTCTAACTTACCAGAAATTGCTTATCAAGAAGTTCTAAATAGGAATTCAGGTCGATTAAAACTGTTAGAAAATCTCAGGGATTACGGGATTTGTTTTGTGCGAAATGTGCCTCCTCAGAAGGGAGAACTCAAAGCTTTTGCTCAGTCATTTGGTCCTCTATTAGAGACAAATTACGGACGTATATTCGAGATTATTGTAGACCCAGAAGAAAGCCACAAAAGTGTTGCCAACTCTGAAATTGACCTCATCCCCCATACGGATGATGCCTATCAATATGCACCACCAGGAATTATTTTTTTCCACTGTTTAATGGCTAATAACGATGGGAGTGGTCAGTCTATTTTTGTGGATGGTTTCCAAATAGCAGAGATGTTACGTCAGGAAGATTCAGAAGCGTTTGCTCTACTTTGTCGTTACGAGGTTTCTTTCCGAAAATATTATCATGATCGCATCGATATGCAATTCAGCAGTCCCGTTTTTTGCTTAGATAGTGGTGGTAATGTGAAGGAAGTTCGCATTAGCAATCTATTCCCCGCTCCCTTAGATTTACCAGAGGAGATTATCGAGCCATTTTATATGGCTTATAGAAAGCTCATGCAGTTTTATACTAATCCCAGATACTACCTGAAACAAAGTCTGCAACCCGGAGATTTGGTGATGTTTGACAACCATCGTATCCTACACGGACGCACTGGGATTGGAAGACAAAATCAGCGTCGTCATTTGCGCTACTGTTCAGTAGAGCGAGACTTTTTTCATAGCTGGTGGCGACTTCTCGTTGATAGTAATATATGATTAGTTCTCTCCCAATTTAACTATGACAGAGATTTTACCCGCAGATAAGGAAGTGGCACGAAAAAAAGCCGTTGATTTGCTCAAAAATGGTGAAGTAGTTGTATTCTCAACCGATACGATTTATGGTATTGGAGCCAGCATTTCCCAAGAATCAGGGATTAAAAAGATTTTTGAGGTCAAGTCGCGATCGCCAGATAAACCGCTCATCATTTATGTCGCCAATTTTGAACAGCTACAACAAGTGACTAAGGAAATTTCTGAAAGCACCCTCCAGTCGCTTCAGAAAATCTGGCCTGGAGCTATGTCTGGCATTTTCCTGAAAACTGAAATTGTCCCCTCATTTGTGACATCTGGAAAAAATACGGTAGCAGTCAGAATCCCTAATCATCAACTTTGTTTGGAATTAGTCCGTCAGGTTGGTCATCCCCTGGCTGTCACCAGTGCCAATGTTTCCGGAATGGAAACTCAAAAAACAGCCCCAAAAGTGGCTGAACAATTGGGAGAGAGAGTTCCTCTTGTTCTCGATGGAGGACCCAACCCTGAACAACAACCTTCTACCCTTGTTGATTTTACCTGTTCACCAAGTCAGCTATTGCGCGAAGGGGCTTGGTCTTTCTCAAAACTCCGCCAAGCTATTCCCGATTTGCAACCGATTCGTGGGTAGTCTAACCAATCTAAGTAGATCACAAAGATCCTAGTTAGGATTGCGGGGGAGCTCCGGAGACGAGCGACCCCGGCGAATCGAATTCGCCTTGGGAACGCGCGAGTAAGGAGCGGAGGAGAAAGAAAATAGAATAAAAATCAAAAATTAGCGAGTATAATTCAGATTCTTAGAGATTTATAACATGAATTGAACTTTTATTTACTCTAGAATATTTTAAAATAATCTCCCCTTCTCCCCACTCCCTGCTCCCTTGCAGCCCAAACAAGTAAGTTTTCGCTCTACTGAATCTGGACACAAGGCTGTCCATTTGTAAATTTTTCATTGATCAACTAGAAAAAACCATATTTTTGTTCTATCTTAGTAGGGATGTTATAGCACTCCCTAATCTCAAAAGGTCAAAAAAAGTCTATGAGTCGATTATCCGTTTTTCTCAGGGTTCAAGTCATTACTACCACCACAATTGTTTCAGTCTTCACCTTTATTAGTGTTCCTGTACTCTCTCAAGATGTTTTGGCACAGGGGCAATCGACTTCGGTTGAATCCACCGAATCTGCCAGTGAAGAGAAGGTGGTAGAGGAGAAACCCTCAATCCAAGCGGTGACGGCCAAAGACCCCAACATTTCCATTGAACTATTAGAAGTATTACTAAAACCATTACCTCAAGACAACCTGCAAGCGGAGGCAGACGCATGGTTTGCTCTTTTGAAAGCCAAAGCTGAACAAATCAGTGACAAAGAAGCTGCTATTCAGCGTCAAGCAGGTCAGGGAGAAATTTCTGGAGAAGTTGATACAGAAAAGGAACAAAATATAGTCACTGTCAGCCAATTAGAAATCGAGCAGTCTAATCTAGTCAATCGCTTAACAACTGTTTTAGATGCCTTAGATGCCAAGGGAGGAGACACCACAACCTATCGGCAATATGTTGGGGTTGTTAGTGGCATTCAGTTTAACCTAACCGATGCGGAGAGTTTAGGACTAAGATTCACCACTTGGCTCACATCACCTGAAGGTGGCATTCGTTTAGGTTTTAATCTTGTCAAGTTTGTGGGAATTCTAATCATAGCCATCTTCATTGCACCGAGGTTAGGTCGGTTGACAGATAGCGCGCTCACTCGCGTCACCAATATATCCAATCTGTTTCGTGGCTTTGTGGTCATGATAGTGAAACGGGGGGTTCTGGTGATTGGAGCATTGCTGGCTTTAGCCTCCGTTGGGGTCAACCTTGGACCGATTTTAGCTGTGGTTGGTGGGGCTAGTTTTGTCTTAGCTTTTGCACTGCAAAGCAACTTGGGGAATTTTGCCAGTGGACTGATGTTGCTGATAAATAAACCCTTTGATGTGGGCGATGAGGTGAAAGTTGCGGGTTACTGGGCTTATGTGGACTCCATTTCCTTGGCGAGTACCAAGCTGAAAGATTTTGGGGGAAATACTGTGACTCTACCCAATAACACGGTTTGGGGTAGCGATATTATTAACTATACCCATTCAGACAGTCGCAAGTTCATGGTTTCCATCTATGTCAAGTTTACCGAAGACCTCGATACAATTAAGAAGCTTTGGATGGACATTGCTTCGTCACACCCCAAAGTGCTAAAGAATCCTGCCCCGGGTTGGTTTCCCTGGAACAGTCACTATGAATACTATATCAGTGTAGGCTTATCTGCCTGGCTTCCTACTGATGACTTTTGGCCTGTTTACGTTGAATTGTTGAAAGCCATCCAAACAGGTCTGCAAGAGGCTAATATTGAATTGGCTGCTCCTGAACAAAATATCAAGCTTTATCAAGCGGAGTAGGAACAAGGTCCTGTGGCAAAGAAGATGGGAGCATCCCAAAGTTGCAAATTGTCTTTTATTGATGATAGTTTATTGTCGCTTCGCCGATCAGGTGTGAGGTGTAGGGTGTGGAAGTGACGGGGTGAAGATATATCAATCATTTCTCTTTTGTCTCCCAGTCCCCCCATCTCCCAGTCCCCTAAAAACGGATTGCAGAGGAAGTGTAAGACTACTGTTAAGGTAGCGGTTTCCAATGAAGCGTCAACCGCCCCTCTCAAAACAGCGTTAGCTGTTTTGAGAGGGAATCACCGCCCTTGTAGGGCGCGTGAGGATGTCAACGGGCATTAGTTATTGATAATGATAGGATTATTATCGAATTGGGGAACCATTAAAGTTAGAGGGGTGATCCCGATCAGTAAGTAAGTTGTTAAGAATCATTGATCTTTGGTAACAAACTGTTACATTAAGAAACAGACTTATGGAAAAACACGGAAAAGTTCTATGACCAATACACCCCCATCCATCCAAGAAAATACCCCCGAAACCCCTACTAATGAACCGCCACCCAGTTACACTAAGTTGGCAATGCGTAATATGGTTCGCAAAAAAGGGACTTCTCTTAAACACTTTTTTCTCACCACCGCAGGACTTTTGGGTTTCTTAATTGGAATTTCCTATTTAACCCGTTAGCATAAACAGGATGATAGCTGATGAGACTTCAAATCCAGTGATTGAGCTAAATGTTCAAGACGTTTTCTGGGTTAATTTAGGGCAAATGGCAACATCTGATCCTATTTCCTCTCAAACCTGGAAGCGGTGGTTTCAAGTATGGGGACAAGCCCTTGTTTCTTATTTTCCCCCAGCTTCTGGTTATGAATTAACCCTGAGATTAACGGGAGATGAAGAAATACAAAGCTTGAACGCCCAATATCGCCAAAAAAATCAACCCACTGATGTGCTTGCCTTTGCTACCCTAGAATGGGATTTTCCGACTATGGCTTCTGAAGAAAACTTATTAGAACCCTTATACATAGGAGACATTGTCATTTCAGTGGAAACGGCACAAAAACAGGCACAACAACAGGATCATAGCCTTAAACGGGAACTCGCTTGCTTAGCCTCTCACGGGTTTCTTCACCTGTTGGGATGGGACCATCCAGATGAACAAAGTTTACAAAAAATGCTACAACAGCAGGAAACATTGTTAAAATTTGTCAGTCTTTGAGTGCAAAACTGCTGCACTATATGTTCTAATTGAACAGACTTTGTAAAAATATTTAATTATTCTGTACCAAACTTAGCAAAATTTAAGATTATGAAAGCCGATTTTAAAATGACTCAATCTTCTGCCACTAGCTTTTTCTCCAGTGCAGCGGCCTTAACACAGCCCCATATCCCTGAGTATCCAAGCCAAGAAAGCCCCTCAGAGATTAGAAAGAACTCTGCTTGGCACATTGCCCCTAATCTGTTTTTGAGCTTTAAATACGCTTGGGCTGGTGTTTCTTATGCTTTTGTGACACAACGAAATTTCCGTATTCATACCGCCATGACAGCCACTGCTATCAGCGTGGGGCTACTGCTTCACGTCAATGCTGTGGGGATGGCGATCGTGGCTCTGACTTGTGCTTTAGTAATGGTCTTAGAATTACTCAATACCGCCCTAGAATCAGTGGTCGATTTAACCGTCGGTCAGTCTTATCATGAATTAGCTAAAATTGCCAAAGACTGTGCTGCCGGTGCCGTTATGATTTCAGCCCTAGCTGCTTTATTGGTAGCAGGGTTTATTATTGCGCCCCCCTTAGTCGCTATCGTCTTTCCTTTCTAAACCGTTGTAGCGATCGCACTCATAACCATCATCGAGGAGATAAGCATTGATTCTCGTTATCGATAATTACGATAGTTTTACCTATAACTTGGTGCAGTATTTAGGAGAATTAGGCTTTAATTGGCCAGTTGCCTCAGATATCCAAGTCTACCGTAATGATAAAATCGATCTCCCTAAAATTCGTCATCTTAACCCCGATGGCATTGTCATTTCTCCAGGGCCAGGTCGCCCAGAAGATGCAGGGGTTTCTTTAGAGTTACTCAAAGAACTCGGTTCACAAGTTCCCATTTTAGGAGTTTGTCTCGGCCACCAAAGCATGGGACAAGTGTTTGGTGGAAAGGTCATTTCTGCCCCTATTTTGATGCACGGTAAAACCTCTCCTATTTATCATAATAATCAAGGGGTATTTCAAGGGTTAGATAATCCCTTTGAAGCCACCCGTTACCACAGTTTAGTGGTGGAACGGGAAACCCTCCCCGATGTCCTCGAAATTACCGCTTGGACTGAAGATGGAACCATTATGGGGTTACAACATAAAGACTATCCACACCTTCAAGGGGTACAATTTCATCCAGAAAGTATCTTAACCACGTCAGGAAAATCCCTGTTAAAGAACTTTCTCAAGATGTTAAACCCGCAATAAATTCTATTTTTAAGATTGATAATGAAACGGCGACAATTTATACGATATGCCGGGGCTAGTGCCATAGCAGCCTCAGGAATCTCTTTATCTTCTCGTTTTCAAACAGTTTCAGCCCAAAGTAAAGATTCCTTATTGATTCAATATTTAGGTCATACCGCCTTCTTATTTACAGGAGGGGGTATCAGAATTTTAGCAAATCCTTTTCGTTCTATTGGCTGTACCGCAGGTTATCGTTTACCCAAAGTTGAAGCGGATCTGGTGATTATTAGTAGTCAAATGTGGGACGAAGGGGCAGCAGAAAACTTACCAGGGAACCCCAAAGTATTGTATGAACCTGGTGTTTATGAAATCAATGGCTTTCGACTTCAGGGAGTTGGCATTGCCCACGATCGCCAAGGGGGTCAACGTTTCGGAACCAATGTCGCTTGGCGTTGGACTCAAGGAGGTATCCGTGTCGTCCATTTAGGGGGGGCTGCTGCTCCTATCAATATAGAACAAAAAATTTTATTAGGCAGTCCAGATGTGGCTTGTATACCCGTAGGAGGCGGTCCTAAAGCCTATAATTCCGTTGAAGGGAAACAAGCAATGGAAACGTTACGTCCTAAAATAATGATACCTACCCATTATCGGACTTCAGCAGCGGATGAAGAAACTTGTGACATAGAACCATTGGGTAACTTTTTAGACCTAGTAAAAGACATGAATGTCAAGCAAGTTAATAATGATAAACTTCGCCTGAAATTTGAAGATTTACCCAAAGAAGGTACTTTAATTCGTGTCTTAAATTATCAAGCTGCTTTAAAAGCCTAAACCAGTCTAGAAAGTTATAAATTCTCAATAGGTTGATAGTGTATTATTGGTTGAAAAAATTCTACATTATCAACCTTTGTCTATTGCAAAGTCTAAATGTTAAGTTATACTAAGACTAACTTTATAGACAATCTTTCCTTGTCTATATCAACCTCTATCACTCTATCAAGAGGAATATTCCCAAAGAAATAGTTGCTTTCATTTATCTTGATTTATGTTTAAATCCTTGAAAAATAATCTTACACTCACTCATTTTTTAAATCATAAACTTTTTACCACCACTCTACTATTTATAACCGTATTTCAAGGGTCATTACCAGCGAAAGCCCAACCACAAATCATTCCTTTCTTACCAGAAATTAGTGATACTAATAGCTGGTTGGCTCAAAATTCTCAAGAAACAAATGTTACTACCTGTATTCGCTTAGATGGTCGTTGTTTATTTAATATCACCTATCCAAAATCAAAAATTGGTGAAAGAGTTGAGATTATTAAAAATCGTTTAGATAGAATTAGTGATCTCTATTTTTCTCAGGAAAACCCTGAATTAGAAATTACACAAAGAGGGCAAGAAAACCCTAAAATTTACGTCACTGTGGGTGATGAAAGCATACAATTAATTACCGTTGGAAATCTTGATTTTCAAAATGAAGGTATTGATCCTGAAACAAAAGCCAATAACATTATTGAACAATTGCAAGAAGGATTTAAAAAAGCGAAACAAGAACGTCAATTAGAATCATTAATTACAAAAGGATTAATTTCTCTGGGTATTTTAGGCGGTGCTTTTATATTTAATCAACTGCTTATTCGCAAAATTAACCGTTTGAAATCTTCTCAACAAAATATTGGAGAAGAAAGAAGCGATCAACCCATGTCAATGTTGTTAACAAATCGACAACATTGGAATATTAAAGAAGTTCAATATCGATTATTACAACTAGCTCAAGCTGGTATTTGGATTGGTTCAAGTTTAGTAATAGTTGGCTTATTTCCCTACACAAGAATTGCTCAAATTTGGTTAATTACTCTCTTAAGAATTCCAGCTAGATTGGGATTTGTAAGTTTAGGAACCTATGTAGCAATTCGTTTAGGTTATGCTTTAATTGCTAAATTAACATCTGTTTTAATGATTCGTAACCTGTTAGATTTTCATGAAAATCAACGATTAGAACTACGAATTAATACAGTAACTGTCGTATTTCGTAGTGTGGTGACAGTTGTGTTTACCAGTGCCGGTATTTTAATTGGTTTATCTTTAATTGGTATTGATATAGCTCCTTTACTAGCAGGTTTAGGTATTTTAGGGGTTGGGGTGTCTTTAGCTTCTCAAAACCTCATTAGAGATGCCATTAATGGCTTTTTTATCATCCTTGAAGATCAATATGCTGTGGGTGATGTCATTCAAGTTCAGGACTTTGGCGGGTTAGTTGAAAACATCAATTTAAGGATAACCCAACTACGAGATCCAGAAGGAAGATTAATCACAATTCCTAATAGTGAAGTTAAAATTGTTGCTAATCATTCTAATCATTGGTCACGGGCTGATTTATTAATTCCTGTCGCTTATAATGCTGATATTGATCAAGCTTTGTATGTTGTTAAAGATGTCGCTGAAGGGATGGCAACAGATCGGCAATGGCGAAATTATATTATAGATAAACCTGAAATTTTAGGGGTTGATAACTTCGAGGAACGAGGGTTAATTATTCGAGTTTGGATCAAAACTAAACCCCTCAAACAATGGGATGTTTCCAGGGAATTTCGTCGTCGTCTCAAAGTAGAATTTGATAAACAAGGTTTACCCTTGCCTGTTCCTCAACAGAAAATTTGGGTTACAGATGATAACATAAAAAATAATGATCGCAATGATCACATTGTTGTTTAATCTAAAAAAGAAATTATGCGTCTTCTACATACAATGTTACGGGTTAAAAACCTGGAAGAATCCTTAAAATTCTACTGCGATATTTTAGGAATGAAACTCATTCGTCAAAAAGACTATCCTGGAGGCGAGTTTACGCTTGCTTTTGTGGGTTATGGGGATGAGTCTGACACCGCAGTTATTGAATTAACCTATAATTGGGGTGTAGATTCTTATGACTTAGGCAATGCTTATGGACACATTGCTTTAGGTGTTGATGATATCTATGGAACCTGTGAAGCAATTAAACAACAGGGAGGAAATGTTACCAGAGAACCTGGCCCAATGAAACACGGGACAACGGTTATTGCCTTTGTAGAAGACCCCAACGGTTATAAAGTAGAATTAATCCAATTAGGAACCCAAGGGTCATCTAAACAGGAAAAAGAAACCGTAGGAACAGCCTCTTAGTATAATTAAAATGTGAGAGTGTGAAAAACACTCTCATAACCTTCTTTGTTCTTTGACCCTACACAGTTATCTTAATTTTCTTCTGTTTCTAAACCAAAGACTCGATTAAAGGCTTTTTCAACTTTATAACCTGAATCAATGGTTTCCAGGGGATCTTTACGAAGTCGATGACGCAAACATAACACCATAGTCCGACGAATATCATCTACTGTCACCTCTGTACGTCCTTCAAATGCTGCTAACGCTTTCGATGCACGGTTAGTGACAATATCTCCCCGTAGTCCATCCACATCCAATTCTGAACACACTTCCGAGATTTTTACCCGCAAGTCATAATCGATGTTAACGGAAGGAAGTAAATTTTGCGCTTTAACTAAACTATCTTGTAACTCATCTTGCTCCGCTTGGTAAGTTTCAGAGAATTTTTGAGGATCTCGATCAAATTCCGAGCGTTGTTCAACAATTTGTACGCGTAGGTTAGGTTCTTTTACTGTATGAATCTCTGCGTGCATTCCAAAACGATCCAATAACTGAGGTCGTAATTCCCCTTCTTCGGGGTTTCCTGATCCTACTAAAACGAATCTAGCCGGGTGACGAATAGAAATACCTTCCCTTTCGACTGTATTCCAACCACTGGCCGCAGAGTCTAATAATACATCTACTAAATGATCGTCGAGGAGGTTAACTTCATCTACATACAAAATACCTCGGTTTGCTTTGGCTAATAACCCCGGTTCAAACGCTTTTACCCCTTCTGATAAAGCCTTTTCAATATCAATGGTGCCACAAACTCTATCCTCCGTTGCACCAAGGGGTAAATCAACCATCGTCACTTTTTTATGAGCAACCGGTAACGATCCTTGTTCCTCCAACATCTGACGCACACTATCACTCATCAAATCAGGATCAGACGGATGAGAATTAAACGGATCGTTTTCTACAACTTCAATTTCAGGGAGTAAGTCAGCTAACGCGCGGATTGCGGTTGATTTTCCCGTACCGCGATCGCCCATAATCATCACACCCCCAATTTTCGGGTCAATGACATTGAGGAGTAAGGCCAGTTTCATCTCTTCTTGGCCAACAATAGCGGTAAAAGGAAATACAACGCGATGGGTTTTTGGAGGAGCTTGTAAGGTTGCAGTCATCTATGTTATTTCGGTGTGTTCTCAGTTTAATTTTGCTATGCGATCGCTTACTTGGTCAATCTTTCCTATTGTGCCATGAACTTAGGCTATCTAATCCTCACATCTTGCACCTTTGTAATAAGGTTCTGAATTTTAGGAGTCTCCGAGTCAGGAGTTAAGTGTATTTGTGTAACTCGTAAAGGGTTGTAAGTACGAAGAAGATTGATGATTTTCAATTGAAAAAATTAACATAGGGGTCAACGATTGTTAACCCCTACCAATCTAATTATGGTTAAAGACAATTACACAGGAACGGCTAATAATTGATCGACTTGTTTTGCTGTTTCAAAGAAACAACGGACATTATCTTCAGGGGTTCCCACCAAAACACCATGACCTAAGTTTAAAATATGGCCACCTCTTCCGGCTTTGCGTACTGTATCTAAAATACGCGCTTTGATGAAGTCTTGGGATCCAAATAACACCCCTGGATCGATATTTCCCTGTACTTTCATCTTCTGACCTAAGCGTTGTCTCCCTTCGGCCATATCTACAGTCCAGTCTAAACTAACAATATCCACACCAGACTGCCCCATTCTCTCTAAAACACCAGCACTACCGCTGATATAAAGAATTAGAGGGGTATCAGGATGAGTTGCTTTAACCTGACGTACCACCTGTTGTTGATAAGGTAAGGCAAAGGTTTCATAGTCTTGAGGACTCAGTTGACCCGCCCAGGAATCAAACAATTGTACCACTTGCGCCCCACAATCGATCTGATAACGGACATAAATAGCGATCGCATCAGCTATTTTACTCAAAAAGTTATGGAGGATCTGAGGTTGGGAAAAGGCCATGCTTTTGATAATGGCATAATTCTTAGAACTTTTCCCTTCAATGGCATAAGCGGCTAATGTCCAAGGTGATCCCACAAATCCTAACACAGTGGATTGGTTGCCGACTTCTGCTCTAAGAGCGTTTAAAATCGTTTTGATAAAGGGTAGAGACTCTTCTGGGTCAAGGGGACGCAAGTTATCCACTTGCTCTTTGGTACGAATGGGTGGATCGATGACTGGCCCTTTGCTTTCGACGATATCAAATGGGATGCCCATCCCAGGTAAAGGGGTTAAAATATCAGAGAACATAATCACCCCGTCAGGTTGAAATGCTCGCCAAGGTTGCAGAGAAATTTCGATGGCAAGGTCAGGATTTTCGGATCGTTCGCGAAAACTGGGGTATTTGTCTCGTAAATCCCGATAAACTTTCATATAACGTCCGGCCTGTCGCATCATCCAAACCGGCGGACGGTCTAAGATTTCTCCCCGTGCAGCACGAAGAAGATAGGGTGTATCGTTAGCTCCTGTCATTATGGCTTCCCCAGTAATAAGCGTGCATTTTTCAGCCTATCATTTGGGGTTCCCTGTATTACAGCATTTGTAACGAATATTTATTATTATTGGGACTCCATCCACTGAATACATTGTGTCATTTGTTGTTGTATTGTGTCCCTGTCATCGTGATAACGACGGCCATGGCCAGGTAATACCCATTCAAAAGAGTAATTCGCTAATTTTTTCATAGAAACGATTTGTTCTGACCAGTCATACCAACAGAAACGATGAAATCCATACAGATGATTTAAGTAAGGTGACCAAGCTAAATGATCTCCTGAAAATAAATAGGTTTCATTGTATAAAAGAACCGTATGACCTTTGGTATGACCAGGAACAGGAATAATGAGTAAATCAGGAGCAAAACTGATAGGTTGATACCCTGATAATTGAATTTCAACCCCTTGAGTTTTTTCTGTTATGTCATCAGTATGAAGTATTCTTTCACAGCCAAAATGGTTGGCAAATTTTTCATGATCGGCCACATCATCCTTATGGGTTAGATATAAGTATTGAATACCTCCTTTTGCTTCTAATTGTTTTACCAATGGAGGAGAAAAGCGAGGGGAATCAATCAATATATTTCCTTGTTCTCGTTGAATAAAATAACTAGCTGCCCCAAAAGATTTTTCTGAATGATAACCGCAATGATAAACATTTTCAGCAATAGACAAAGGAAATTGTTGCTGAATTTCTTTAATATTCTTGGGTTTTTCTACGGTTCCAATGGAAGCAGTGGGACAAGACAGTAACGCTTCATAAGCTGCTAAAATTTCTGTGGTTTCAGTGGGTTGATGATAGACGGCTGATTGGTTATTTTCTCGATGAAATACCGTAGGAGACATCCAACGACAGGTATCACAATCAATACAACTACTATCAACATAAAAATTACCTGAAACATTTTCTTGCCGACGTTTTTCTACGGTAGCCATAATTATCTTGTTAAAATTGTTAGTTTTTTTAAGAATTAGAATCTAGTCTTTGAGAAATTTTATTAATTCCCCAAGTAAGAATTGCCCCTAAAAAGAGAATACCAATGGCAGGATTAAACAAAGGTTGCCAGAGTTTATACCAAAGATCAAAACCGAGGGGAACTCCCACCGAACGACCAATAATTGCAGCTATAAACCAGAAAAAACCCAAAAAGATTAAAAACACATCCGCTACTAATAAGCGGTTTAACCAAGTCAAAATTGTCTCTCTCATTATTTTATTCATGATTTTCCCTCACTTAGTGTAATATTTTTTTGCTTTATTTACCACGAATATTGATAATTTCACTCTTATGCTAGAAATTAAACATTCTGCCTCCTTTAATAGTTTTGCCAAGCATTAAACTCATAATAAATATTACCACGGGTACTATGACGATTTCCTCTTAATTCTCTTAATTTTTTGTTCAAATAGTCTTGGGCTTCATTGGGAGATAGTTCTGTGGCTTGCATAAAGGTTAGTATACTAATTTTACCATGACTTTGTTCTAATAATTGATAAAAAATAGTATCAATATCTTTTCTAATAGATTTTAGATAAATGTAGATAGAAATGGCAT
>JASJDW010000259.1 GCA_030064955.1 Crocosphaera sp. | reverse complement strand
AGTGACAGAGAGATTATTTTTCTCTGGCTTGGTGATAAGTCTCCCACGACTCAAGTTAGTTATCGTTCTACTCTAGAGAAGTTTTTACAGTTCATTGATAAACCTCTGTGTGATGTCAGGCTTGAGGATTTACAGTTATGGGAACGTGGGCTTAAGGCTCGTTTCAAGGACACTACTGTCACCAATAAAGTCTTAGTAATTAAGTCCCTTTTTTCCTTCTGTGTCCGCGTTGGCTGGTTAAATATCAATGTGGGCAGCTTCCTTAAAACTCCCAAGGCTAAGGACACTATTGCTGAGAGAATATTAGATGCAGCTTCAGTCAAGGCATTGATTAAGTATGGGGTTAAGAATGACCGCGATCGTCTGATGCTCAGTTTGATGTATGGCTGTGGCTTAAGGGTATCGGAAGTAATTGGCTTGACTTGGAATGATTTAAGACCTCACTTGGATGGTGGTAAAGCTACGGTGTTCGGCAAGGGCAGTAAAACCCGTGTCGTGCTGATTCCCTCTAAGTTATGGCATCAGTTAAAGGAGTTTGAGAAGTTTCACCGAGTCAACCAATGGGTGTTTGTTTCTCGTAATGAGAACCCGATGGAGCGCAGCGTCATCCATCGCATGATCAAACGTGCTTGTAAACGGGCTGGTATCGATGAACGTGCTAGTAGTCACTGGTTGAGGCATTCCCATGCTTCCCATAGCCTAGAAGCTGGTTGTAATTTGAGACTTCTACAACAATCATTAGGTCATGCTAGTGTGACCACTACTGAACGATATCTCCACATTTCTCCTGATGCTGGTAGCAGTCAGTTTATTGATTTTTAGAAAATATCTACACATTCAACGCTCATCACACTTCTGTAATATTAGTTATTACAGAAGCCAAACACCAAAAATCATTTAAGAAACTTTCGTAATAGTACTTAAATACCATACTAAAGTATGCCTCTGATATATCTCTGGTATGTCTCTGATATACCTTTGGTATACCTCTGATATGATAATCTGCTCTATGATATACACTGTATAACTTTTAGCCATTTTTTACTAAAAATCGGGTCGAAAAATCTGCACCACACAACCCGCCACAAAAAGGACGCGCACGAGCCAACTCTTAATTAAGTCCAAAATGAAAAATATATAGTGATTGTCACTATACATAAAACACAACTGAGTAATTGATATGTAGTTATAAATAATCTAGACAAGGGCTTGAGAAATAATTTCCCCGAAATCCCCGATTTGGACTGGATTCTGAATACTGAATCGGTGTTCTAGAGATTTCTATTTCATATCTTTTGAGAAATATATTAGTTCTCTTTTGTAACGTTCGTCAGCAGTATCGGTTGCTACTCACACGCCTTATATTAATAAAATAGTTTAAAAAGATGAATTTATCAGGTAAGCTTATATTCGCCACAGTAATCATTTCCATTCTTGGATTTGGCTTTTTGCTTGTACATGAACCATGGTTTAAACTTTCAAAAAATTTTGGAAGTTCAGTCGAGCCTCCAGAAAAAATTCTAAAAGAACAGAGCTGCATACTTGGAAATACTAATATGGGTGGCTGTGTGAATATTGGTATTATTGAAGAAAAGCTTTATCTATCTTATACCTCCCCTCTTAGCCATATTATCAAACCCTTACTAATCGATTTAAATGCAATTACTAAGATAGAACCATGTGTTACCGTTTTTTTAAGTGGTGCTTCTTACACGTTTTCTATAGGCAAGCCAAATATAACTACCCTGGTATTGTCGCAAAAGCTTATTGAAAAGCTTGAAGAAGATTATGGTGAACCTATATTTTCTAACAAATTAGAGGAACTAAATTAAGATAAATTGGCAGCTTAGTTTTCCTTTATAGTAGGATTTCAAGCCTTTTTCCAAACTAGTGTTTTTCAAAATTTATCGCTAGTTCAAATTGGAGAGAATGGCAATTATTTTAGATGCACTACGCTCAATTCCAATAATCATAGACACCATTTAAATACTTTCTGGAACATCAATGTCTAATTCCCAAAAGTTTTTTTAAGTTGGTTTAATGATCTTTTACTAATATTCAGATACGCGTTCATAACGATTTACCTTCATTCCAGGTAGTTTACCAGATCAAGGGTCAGGAAGATATCCTAAATGGCTCAAACCCCTGTCAGATATAGCATAAGAGCGAAAAATAAGTCTCGCTGATACCAAACCATCACGCTGTACTAAGAGCGCGAGACTTATGAGGTGAGGAAATTTTACTCATTTACTCAATTTTTCAATGTCCGCTCCAAGTCAATTTTTTCGGCTATTTCTCGACGGAAAAATTGAGTATAACGCTAAAAAATGACCAGCTTTTGCCTTTAAAATTAGCTAAAGAGCTAAAAACTTGATATCTAGCCATTTTAGCTTAATTAAGCCATATTATACCTAAAAAGCTCGATAAATTATCTGAAGTATTTTAAATCTCAGTCAACACTAAAAAAAGCCTGTTGACAACGTGAATCGGCTGTACGGTTTTTAATTTTTCCACTTATTCTAATGATAAATATCCGTAAGCCGACAACAGGCAACATCTTTTTTTAGATTAATTAAATAGGTTTGTTTATTCCATGGATGCAATAAAAATATAATCAAATAAATTAGAGTTTTAAAATTACAATTTAATTGTTTTTTCTCCCAGAGCAAAATATTCCCATAACGTTATGGGAACATCTCGATGAAGCTACTACTGAATCAAGTAAAGGGACAAGTAAAGCGTTAAGCCAAATCTTATAACCTATGCCAGTTAGTTATTATGGCGGTTAGCCAATACTTTATGTCATAGATTTAGTTTTACATTCTGAAATTATTAGTGCAAAAACCATTAGCAAAATAGTTCCAGGTGTAAATTTTTCGTTGATAGGAGGGATTGTTTATTTTCAAGTCTTTTGGGCTAGATCGATGTTATAAAGGCGATCACTCGTTGCGCCTCGCTTTGCGAAACCGCGCAGCGCCAGGCGGAAGCCTGACCGCGATAAGTAGTTAATTACTTCTGTTCTCGTAAATCAACTTACCCATCAACGAAAAATTTACAGATAGAAATAGTTTAAAAATACTTTATAGCATTTAATTCAAAAGTTACCCGTAATGTTACGGGTAAGGAAGGAGCGGCAAATTAAAATACCAGCCTTGATGAGTTATTTCTTGAGCCTAATAGTTTAATTGACTGGTTTTAAGGCTGGTAGTTTAATAAAGCGCAAGTCCCTAAGAGCAATTTTTGGCTCCTTCCTAGTCTCACCCATAGAAATAAATTTTGGGCAACGCATCTAATTTTTTTCGGCATGGCAGCAGAGACCATCTTTAAATCCTCTTCCTTCTTTTCAAGTAGTTCTTTTCACTAGTTGGGAAGACTTCTAATGCTGCTTCTATCGAAAAGATCATTTGGGAAATAAAAGTTGGGTATGTACCGCTTGGCGCGGTAGTGCAGTCCCCGTTCATAGCTTGTACTTAAAATCTCCCGTATAAGAACCATACATTATGTACCTTAAAAGTACGAGCGCATTTCTAAGCTAAAGCGAGAAGATTTTGAGACAAAAAAATAACGAATAACAAAATCTTGTTAGTCGCTTTTAATGTATATTCTCTTCTTGACCATCTGCCCCTGGGGGATGGGGAATCCTGTTTGTCATAACGCGGTTACTCTATAGTCGTTAAAAAAGAACATTTGTAAAATGGCTAAAGAAATATTTCCATCATCATTTGAATGCGATTGCGGACATGAATCTAATTTCTTTGAAAATACTATTAATGAAATAAAACGCATGAGCAAAAATAAGAAAGTACGCTTAAGAGATAGCGAGGATAACGAACACACCATTATATTTTATAGAGGCAAGGCTGTTGAGGTTATTTGCCCCAAATTAGGAAAATGTGTGTTCTCAGATTGAGACGGTTAATTTGTTCTCTATTTGATGAGACTATTGACAAGGAATATTATTTAAAAGCGATCTCTCAGAGAACGCGAAGCTGTCGCGTCTTCCGCTACAACTTACAAGAGTTTGTCTGACAGGAAAACTCCAGACGAGCGATAAGTGGGCAAAGAAATTAGTTTCTTCACAATTGTCTAAATTCTACGCTCAGGATCAGGATCAATCACAAAATATAGAACAGCAGCAGACAAGACGAAGGAGACTACACTTGTAGTTAAGCTGTCTTCTTATTTTAGTTGACGTATTTCAAGCTTGAAATTAACAATGTTGCAATAAATTATTGTGGTTGGGCTTATTCTCAATAAGCTTTAGCTCTGGCTTATCGCTGGTATTAAGCGGTTGTTCCCATTTAGCTTTACAAAACTTTATAACCATAAAATCGACCTTTAAGATAGGCAGAGTAATGCTTTCAGGGTTTTTATCAGCACAATGAAAGTGCGTACTGTGCGACGACTGATAAGGAGTCAAAACGTAGCCTGAAAAGGCGTAGTAGTAATTGTTTGAGTTGGTTTGTTTATCAGGAGGGGTTCTAGCTTTAGTAATAATCGGCTTGTGAGAGTGATTTTGAGTGAAATCGTGTGCAGAGCTAACTCACTTTGCACACGATCAAGGGCAAATTAGTGTAAATGAGTGATAAGAGCGTTCTAAAAAATTAGTTTATTGAGAATGGGCAAGATTAATTAAAGCGGTAATCGTGAGAGGACGTGAGAAAATTTGCCCAAATTAGCACTGACTTGAGTTGAGTCTGCACTCATTTGCACAGTTTTGAGTGCAGACTGCACTTAGTTCATTAGAACTAATAAGAGAGAAATTTCAAGAATGGGTTGTAATTAATTTGGTTTTTTATGACCAATTTAAAAGTAGTTGCTTACGACATAGTTAATACAGATAGGCGACAATACTTTTAAATTTGACTACTTAAATATCTGGTCAAATAGTTTGACCATAACGTTATGGGAAGTTAAGTTAAGGTTTAAAAATATGCTGGCAATTATCACTCATCAAGAGCGTGAAATTACCCGTAACGTTACGGGTAATTTTTGAATTTAAAATGCTATGAAGTATTTTTTAAACTATTTGGCTGATGGTTTTTTCACCAATAATTTCAGAACGTAAAAATAAATTTATGACGCTCTTTCATATTTTTGATAAGCTAAAGTTTGGGAATTTAGTTTGAGGATTAAAGCAAGTTGAGAGGTGTAAAAAATCTATTTTTTCTATAAGATTTTTTAGTGCTTCAAGTTTTGCTAGAGGATTGTCATGAGGCTTAATTCTTCGGACAATAGCATCTGATAAAGACGTTAAATAGTAAAGTAAAGTACTAGTCTAACCTTCATAATAACTAACTGGTATAGGTTATAAGATTTTGCTTAACGCTTTACTTGTCTCTTTACTTAATTCGGTAACAGCTTCATCAAGATGTTCCCATAACGTTATGGGAACATCTTGATCTAGGAGAATCAAATAATTAAATTATATTGAAAAACTCTAATTTATTAGATATATTTTGATTGCATGGATGCAATAAATAAATCTAATAAATTAATCTAAAAAATAAGATGTTGCCTGTTGTCGGCTTACGGATATTTATATTTAAAATAAGCGGATTAAATTGAAACCGTACAGCCGATTCGCATTCGCCAACAGGCTTGAGTTGATTCGTAAAACTTCAAAACCTCATAAGTCTCGCGCTCTTAGTACAGCTTCACACCTTCTCATCAGCGAGACTTATTTATCGCTCTCATGTTATATATGGCAATGGTTTGAGCCATTTAGGATATCTAACTGCTCTTATACTTATGCGGGATAAAAATTGTTGCCGGTATTTCGATTAATAAAAGCTCCACGTCGATTCTGTATATAATCGATGGCATTGTTATATCTGTCTTGAGGTAGTTGAGTTGCTCTCCTTAGGTCTTGGTCTGTTATTGAGATACCATTCTGTTGATTCATATTTAAACCACCTATATGTCTTAGTATTTGTAGCTCATCCATAAGCAATTGATAAAAATCATTAGCTCGATCCCTATCTGCTGGATTTTGAGCATTATGTATTTCGTTTAAAGCATTTTGGATGTCGGATGATAATTCTTGCAGGTATGCCGATATACTAGGATTTGACAAAAATATATTGTTTTGAGGAACTATTGCTGTTCGCCAAGGCAATTGTTTACGCCATTGTTCAATGTGGAGATATAGTGTCCCAGATAGAATCACAAAAAAGCCTATTGCAAAAGTAAATTTACTAATATTCAGAAGTTTATATGGGTCGGTTGAAAAATCTAACTGGATAAACCAAATGGTTACCTTTAATCCAATTGGGAACAAAAGAAAAATCCATATTAAAATATCTCCAAACATTAATCCGTTTAAGAAGTCCTGCTTTTCTCTAAGGTCGTTAGCTCTTCTTTTGTAGATATCTTTCTTTATTGAGCTAGTAACTTCTCTAGAAACTGTGCTTAAGTATGTGCTGAGGGCAAGAGCAATCGAAAGAATAAAAAATTGATTAGCTGTAATTCCATCTGGTGGAGAATTCTTGATAACCTCATTTATAGCATTTTTAACATTTGGATCTTCTAGCAGTTGTTGGATCTCTAATGCGCTGACTCCTAAAAGGAACATTTCTACAACCTCTCCTCACAAACATAATTCCTGATTTTACAGCAGCAAGAATCTAGCACAGTGTTGACGGATGTAGGGTAATATCAAATCACTCTAAATATGCTATACATCAATCTCCGTGTCCCCGTGTCTCCGTGTCAATCATCTATAGCAAACTTAAAGGGAAATGATATAAGGGCGGTAAGGGCGGTTCAATTGTAAGAATTGTAAGGTGTACGCGCTTATGCGTTAGTAGATGAAAATAGACCGTCACGGTAGGGCAAAAATTCTCGCCACCCAAGAAATTCAGTTACTTTTTAGCGAAGGATTTGGTAGTGATTCCCATGTAGTGAAACTGATTTTAACTATTAGAAATCACAGCATTATAATGATGAATAAAATACCAAATGGCTCCGATATGATTGTCAAGTTCTTTTTCCTTTAAGTCGGTAGTCTTATTTTTTTATTTCAATAATAGCAACGCTGAAACTACCTTGATTGTTTAAAAACCATAGAGAGCTGAGATTATTAGTTGAACTTTTTTCAAATTCTTCATATAGTTCTTTTTGTCGGTTCCACATTTCCCCTCTCCAGTTCTTAATACTCTTATCTTCTTTTAATCCTATCTCATTAAAACAATCTTCCTTGTTTTCTTTGTGTTCAAGTTCATCATTAATATTCTTAAAAGCGTCTTGATTTTCTAAAAGGGTATCATTAACTACAAAATAAATATAAGATTCTGACAACTTAGCTGAGAAAGTCCTTAATGAGTAGGTCTTGTCAAATGAAGATAAATCCTCTCCTTCAATTTCATAATTATTATTAGTATTATTAAACTTGATTGTTGCTTTTTGACCTATTGCAATAATTTTCTTGATTTCCCCTACTTTGTTTCCTTGTTTATTGACTAGATTAAATGGCAATGACTTGTCATTATTGTTTATTCTTTGAAGCTGATAAGCTGCTGCTTTTATCTCATCTATGTTAGGACCTAAATCGACAATTATTCCTAGCAAATAGCCATATGGTAATTTCTTTTCCAGTTTTCTTTTTTCCGCTACTTCGTGAAGGCATCTTTCAGGTTCTTGAGGAGTTGCAAATAGAAATTCTCCGTTGGGATCTCGCCACCCCACTTGGAAATCTGCATTTAGCTTTAGTTGTTTGATAGCTTCTCCCCATTTATCATTCTCATTATTATTTTCTTGAGCTTCAAGGGGAAATGTTCCACCAGTTGTTACCAACCCTGTAGCCTGAATTTCTATTATCTTGTCCTTTTCCAATTTTATACTAGAGAATACTCCTGGTTGATATGCAGGAACATTGATAATCTTTAATGTTTTGAGTTTTCCATCCGAACTAAATTTCATAGAAACCCCAGTTGTTGATACTTCCAAATCTTCCAAGTTTGAAGATGTTTTCTGTAAAAATTTTGGAATTGAGTTTAAAATAAACAGAGAAGCAAAACAAAAAATTGAGAAAGCTTTAATAAGCCAAGTAAAAATAGATCCAAGCCAAGTATAAAAAGAGTTTTGATTATCAGAATTAGTTTGGTTCGTCATTAGAATGGTGCTCCATCACACGTTTTATTTCCACATCCTAGATGTAATACCAATTCTCAAAAGCAATTAGAGAATAACATCTGTTTCTTGCATTTCAGTTTAAGACAATACCATGTCCACAGATAAATGTAGATAAACACAAATCAATAATTTTATTGTTAATAAAGTTTAATTGATTTAATCTATATTTAGTTATGCAAACGCTGTAGTTAAATTTTTCTTTAGATATATCAATTTTAACTAGGCATATTTTGACCTCTGAGACATTATTTTAATCTTTTTGTCCCTTTTTTAATCAAAATATTTCTTATTCGTGTTTGTGTAGCAAATGATACCCTTAATTAACTTAATATTAAAGCTTCAAAATAAATAAATTGAATAAATAAATTGATAAATTGATTCGACGTAAATCTGGTTTTGAGGAATTGAAGCGAAAATATTAAACAAACTTAGATTTAATAGGCACTTTGGCGATAATTCTCCCAAACTTGTCAAACGGGGAATTAAAACGCAAAGTCTTACTCTGAAGGGATTAATGGATTTATAAACCCAGGAACTAGAAAGTAAAATTACCAGCAAACAAAAAGCCCTCTACTTCACATCATAAAGTAGGGGTTTTTGTTAAATTTCTTTACGCTATCTGATGAAAGCGATTGTGAAAGAGCGAGAAGGGCGTTAAATTTTTAAGTGATCAAACTATAAAACCCGAATCCGACTGGTAAAACAATGTTCCTGGCAGAACATTGACAGTAACGAAGACAGTATAACGCCACCGCTCAATCACAAATATAGCGGAGTTTGTTGCCTTTTACCAGTGGGGGAAGGCAACAAATTATGAAACTAAAACCCGCTAACTACTCCGAAACCGCATTAAACGAAATTCTAGAAGGATTTACCAAACATTTTGGTCATTTATGGCGTTTTATCGAAGCCGA
>JASJDW010000258.1 GCA_030064955.1 Crocosphaera sp. | reverse complement strand
GCTTGACGCATTAACAGTTCAAAACTGGCTTCTGCTGCTTCAAATTGATACCCTTTATGTTCTAATTCTTTGATTCTTGCTAAAATTTCACGGCAAGCAGCATCTTCTTTATTTAATTCAATACCGAAGGTTTTTGCTTTCGATAAAACATTACTTAAACCTGCCATCTCTGAGATAACAATGCGCCTTTCATTACCAATATTTTCGGGTTTAATATGTTCATAAGTTAACGGATTTTTCTGCACCGCAGACACATGAATGCCTCCCTTATGAGCAAAGGCGGAACGTCCCACAAAAGGTGCGTGATCATCAGGGGCTAAATTAACCATTTCGCTGATTAAACGGCTGGTTTTTGTCAGTTGGGTTAACTGGGTGTTTTCTAAACAGTGATAACCCATTTTTAACTGTAAATTGGGAATTAAGGTACATAAGTTAGCATTACCGCACCTTTCCCCGTAACCATTGATAGTTCCCTGTATCATTCTTACCCCTTCTACCACACCCGCTAACCCGTTAGCCACAGCAGTTCCTGAATCATTATGAGTATGAATACCTAACTGGGGACTTCCATTGTCTGGTTCTATGTTTAAGGCAACCACTACATCTTGAACAATCTGACTGACGGTATGGGGTAAGGTTCCCCCATTGGTATCACATAACACTAACCATTCAGCCCCGGCTGCTTTAGCGGTTTTTAGGGTTTCTAGGGCATATTCAGGGTTATTGAGATAACCATCAAACCAATGTTCTGCATCATAAATAACACGCCGTCCCTGACTGCGGAGATACTCAATGGTATCGGCGATCATTTTTAAATTCTCTTCTAGGGTGGTTTTTAGCCCTTCTGTGACGTGGAGATCCCAAGATTTGCCAAAAATGGTCACCCAACGGGTTCCGGCAGCCAAAATCGCTTTTAACAGGGGGTCTTCTGCTGCTATTTTATTAGGACGACGGGTAGAACAAAAGGCCACTACTTCCGCTTGAGTGAGGGGTTCTTCTTGTAATTTCCAGAAAAACTGTACATCTTTGGGATTAGCCCCCGGCCAACCGCCTTCAATGAAGGGAATACCCATTTTATCCAGTTGACGGGCGATTTTCAGTTTATCCTCCAAGGATAAGGAAATTCCTTCTCGTTGGGCCCCATCTCTGAGGGTAGTATCGTATAGCCAAATGCGGTTAGCAGTCCCCATAGAATTACTTTGCTTAGGTGAAATGGTTGGAAGGGTGTTTTGTTCTATTTTTTTAGATTACCTCATCATAGGCAATCAAGTTAAAATAATATCACCTGGTTTCATGGTTGATAAATTTAACTTAATCTTCTAAAACGTATTTAATTTCATCTTCTTCACGAAAAAACTGCTCTGCTGAATATAGCAGTTCACATACTTGTGAGGTACAAACTCTTCTAGTTTTAGGAGTTAGGAATTCGGGAGTTCAGGAGGGCAGGCTTCGCCTGTGCTACGCAGCAGGAGTTCAGAAGTTGAATATTAACTGTACCTCATGAGTCCAGGAAATGCTATATCTTCATCAATAAGCACAAACTGCTCAAAATGATTATATCAACAAATAAAAGCAAGGTAGAATAGAGATAGGAAAATCTCCTAAAAAAATTAAGATTCTCCCATGAGTGTTGAGGTTAAGACCAATGATCAACAAATCCTTAAGTTTATTTTTAGGAATCACCCTGTCTTTGGGGATTTTGGCAACAGAAACCTTAGCCTATCCTAACCGAGTTCGGTTTAATCCTAATGCTGGGGTTCATCGGACAATTATTGCTCCTAATACCAGAATAGGTAATAGTTATCCCAGAGGAAATTCTTATTATGGAGGTAGGGGAAATTATACTTTCCGAGAAAGAATTACCATTCAAAGAGATCAACGGGGAACTTGTTACAATTGTGGTTATTCTAATGGTTACAATTCCTACAGAAATTATCGGGGATATAATCGTAATTCTCGTTCTATCCGTAACTATAGATCCTATCCCTATTATCGATAAATTAAATTATAAACCATAGACGATTGTAATCAATAAAGGAACAATAAAAGTAAATAATAGGGTTAGGGGAAGTCCCACACGGGTAAAATCTAAAAACCGATATCCCCCTGGCCCATAAACCATCGTGTTTGTTTGATATCCAATAGGGGTTATATAACTATTAGAAGCAGCAAACATAACCGCTAATATGAATGCAATGGGATTAAGACTGAGATTTTTAGCGACTTCAGCGGCGACTGGTAACATTAATAAAACAGCAGCATTATTAGAAAGAATTTCAGTCAATAATGCTGTAAAAAAGTAGAAAAGAACTAAAACAAAATAATTGGGGAAATAAGAACCTAGATTGACAATATAGTTAGCAATTAATTCATTAGTTCCTGACTTGTCCATAGCAATTCCTAGTGGAATTAATCCTGCTAAAAGAAAAATAATATCCCAACGAACTGCACCATAAATTTCTCCAGGTTTTAAACATCCTGTAAAAATCATCAATATAACCCCAACTAAACTACTCACTAAAATAGGTAAAATATTGAAAGCAGCTAGAACAACGACACTAAAAACAATGGCAATGGCAATATAAGCTTTATTCTGTCGTAGGGTTTCTATATCTCTTTCTTCTAATACTAATAATTCTCTAGTAGTTTGTAAACCAATAAAGCTTTCTTTGGGTCCTTGAACTAACAATAAATCCCCGAATTTTAAACGAACTTTACCTAATCTTTCTCGTAATAATTCTTCCCCTCGACGAATGGCAATAACCGTCGCATTATATCTTTGTCTAAACCGTAAATCTTTGAAAGTAGAACCAATTAAACGAGAGTTAGACAAAATAAGAACTTCTGCTACTTTATCTTCTCCAAAAGTTAGTTCATCCTCGATTTTTTCTTGATCAAATTTAACATCAGCTAAGATATCAACTCCCCTTTCATCTCGAATTTGTAATAAATCTTCTTTACTTCCCCTCACTAATAAAATATCTCCCAGTGATAAAATTTTATCTGCTAAAGGTTGAGGAAAATGAATGTCATTATGGATAATTTCTAGAACATCAATATCAAATTTTCTTTGAATTCCACTTTGTCTTAAGGTTTGTCCAATTAAACTAGAACGGGGAGTAATAATAATTTCACTCACATAATCTTTCATGTCATAATCAACATCTAAACCATCATTACTAATGGATTTGCGATCGGGTAAAATTTTAGGGGCAATAAAAGTTAAATAAATTAATCCAATAAAAAAAACGGGTATTCCGATGGGTGTGATCAAAAAAATACTAAATTCACCATACCCTAATTCCTTTGATAATCCACTGGCTAAAATATTAGTAGAAGTACCAATAATCGTAATAACCCCTCCCAAAATAGCAGTATAAGATAGAGGAATTAATAACTTTGATAAGGATATTTTTCGTTTTTTTCCCCAAGCCTCAATGATAGGTAAAAAAACGGCTACTACAGCAGTATTGTTAATAAAAGCACTAATAAATCCCACAATAATCCCCATAGAAGCAATTTGCTTTTTTAAGCTTTTTCCTCCTAATTGAAAAAGTAAATCCCTAACAATTTGTAACCCTCCTGTTCTCGTAATTCCAGCACTTAAAATAAACATAGCCATCACGGTAATTGTTGCTGAATTACTAAATCCGGAAATTCCTTCTTCAGGGGTAACTAATTGACATAAAATTAATAAAACTGTAATAGCGATCGCTGTGGTATCCACAGGAAAAAACTCACAAACAAAACTAATCAAAGCTAAAAATAAAATGATTAAGGTTAAAATAATGGGTGAGATGAACATGAGAAATAACTTTTAACCTGCATAAAACAATTTATCATATCATAAAATGAGAAGTTTCAACTTGGAGATCTTCCTATAGAAGCAGCACTTAGGAAAAAAGAGAAAAATTTTTGAATAAGTGGGTATAATTTAGAAGGAAAGTTAAACCCTTCAAGATCTAATGAGACGTTCTCAGAGCAAAAGAAAATCAAAAAAGCAACAAAAGGAGACATTAGACCTCAAAGACAAATTAGCACAAAAACGTCAAGCCAGAGAAGCAAGACGGAAACTCATGGGATTAATAGGGTTTTCCCTATTCTTTGCCATTCTTGTTGGTGTTCCTCTTAGTTTTACCCTCAGTCCTAAAATTGGTGCATCGGTGGCAATATTAATTCCTTCATTTGTACTCTGTTACAATTACCCTCGCACAGCGTTATGGGCTTTTCTTATTTATATGCCATTTAGTGGTACTGTTACCTATTGGATTGGTGGTGGTAATGCCCTTTTTCAGCTTTCTAAAGATGGTTTTTATATTCCTGCTCTTCTTGGTTTAATGCAAGAATGTACAAAAAAAAGAAAGCCGCTTATTGTTGCAAAACCATTATTTACAACTTTAATCTTTTTATTAATTTGTGCTTTATTAACTTTATTTTTCGCTAATGGAATTAAACAATTTTTACCCGCTTGTGATTCTTTAAGTGAATACGATACATTTTTACGGGATGCTAATGGAAACTTAATTTTAGATGAAAGGGGTATTGTTATTACCACTCCTTGCAAAAAGGCAATTCCTTTCGCTCAAGGACTATTAGGATTCAAAATATTACTTGGCTATATACCCTTGATTTTTTGTGCTTATTACTTAATTAAAGATAAAAAAAGATTAGTTTTTTTAGGACGTTTATTGGTGATTTTAGCCATTATTTGTTGTGGGTTAGCATTCATCCAATATTGGATGTTAAAAACGGGGCGATGTGAAGGAACTAATCACCTAGTAGGGGAGGATTTATTTAAACCTAAACTGGATGCAAAATGCTTTGTTGGAGGAGCTCTTTTATACGCACCAAGTCAGGGACAAATTCGATTACCTGGAACATTTGTTTCTCCTTGGCATTGGGCGTGGTTTTTAATAGGAAATGCAGCCATTTGTTTTTCAGTTGCTTTTAGTGATCCAGCTTTCTTTTGGAGGAATTGTGGATTAGTTGGCATGGCTATGGTTTTTGTCAACGCTGTCATTTGTGGACAAAGATTAGCTTTAGCTGTCGTTCCCGCTGTAATTATTGTCATGCTATTTTTGACTGGTAAGTTTGCCGATGTTAAGCGATTTATTCCTATTGGTATTGGCTTATCTGTTGTCTTATATTTGGGATTGTCTTTTCTAAATCCTGATTTTATTCAAGAGCGAGTTGACAGTTTTGTATCTCGTTGGAATGCCTCTCCACCCTATTTATTTATATTAGAACAGTTCGATTATGCCATCAGAAATCAAGAAGGTATTTTGGGTAGAGGGTTGGGGGTTGCCACCAACTCAACTCGAATATTTGGCGATGTTGCCCTTGTAGAAACTTATCATCCCAAACTCCTATTTGAAACTGGCTATTTAGGTTTAGCAGCTTTCATGATTTTCGTTACCCATTTGTGTATTTTAACCTTTCAAGCTTATCGTCGTCTCAAAGATCAATGTTTAAAAAGTTTTGCCTCTGGGTTTTGGGTATTTCTGTTAATTATTAGTTATTTCCCTTATTGGTATCCTTTAGATACGGATCCAGTGGCTATTTATTATTGGTTTTTTGCAGGTGTTATCTTAAGAATGCCTCTCATTGATAAGGAGGAACAAGCTAAACTTAAAGCCCAACAAGCAGCCGAAGACGCACTGAAAAAGCGCGTTAAAACCCGAAAAAAGACACCATCAGTGATTTAGTTTTTAACTTAAAAAATTATGTCTTATCCTTCAATTTCAATTATTATTCCAACTTATAGAAGAGAACAAATCTTAAAAGATACCCTAGAGGATGTTCTTAAACAAGATTATCCTCAACTTGAAATTTTAGTTGTGGATCAAACAGAAACTCATGATCCCACGATTCAAACTTATCTAGACACCCTAGCTAAAACTGATAAAATAAAATGGTTTCGGGTTAATTGGGCAAGTTTACCAGCAGCTAGAAATTATGGGGTTCGTCGTTCTCAAGGTGAGATTATTATCTTTATTGATGATGATGTTGAATTGCCTAATAATTACTTATATAATCATATAAAAGTCTATCAAGAAAAATCAGAAATTGGAGCCGTAGCGGGACGAGTTTTAGATAGGATGAAATTAGCTGATTCCGGAAAAATCAATAATTCTGAAAATCCTTACACCATAGAACTATTGCCCCCAGAAGCAATGGATCCTGGCATTGCCTGGTATCATATTGATCTGGTTCATACCACAAAACCTCAAGAAGTTATATCAACTCGTGGTTGTAATATGTCTTTTCGAAGAGAAATTTTTACTAAATACAATGTTTGGTTTGATGAAAGATTTAGGGGAAATGCTGTCAGAGAAGAGTCAGACTTTTGTTTACGTTTACGGCAAACAGGGTATAAAATTTGGTATGAACCTGATGCTTACTTAGTTCATTTAGGAGAAGAAACTGGAGGATGTCATGACATCAGTACCCGTTCTTTTGCCTATCAAATAACTTTCTACCATAATCATTTTTTGATGGCTTTAAAAAACTTAAATTGGCAAGAACAAGTCCGATTATATACTAAACTGTTTGACTGTCATGTTTTAGGAAATCCTCCTTGTAATAAAGGGGGATCACCCATTAAAATTTTAGTCCGTTTCTTGTTCTACTTTTTAGGATTTATAGATGGGATTAAAACGATGATTCTATCTCAGTGGGATGATGGACAAATCTACAGTAAAAATGATATCAATTATCATCAATTATCATCTAATCAATCTTTAGAATCTGTTTCTTAAGTTTCAACTCTTGATAACTTCAATGAATTAACTATGAAAATTTTAGTTGCTAGTCATACTTATATCGTTGATCTTAATTGTGAAAAATTTAAAACTTTGGCACAATTTAACCCCAACATTGAAGTGACTATCGTGGTTCCGAAAAAATGGAAACCAGGAGGGGTTCAAAACAAAATGATTGAATCTAAACCTCGTATTGAAGATAATTTTAAAGTTATTCCTATTTCTAATTTTAGTCAAAATAATCAAGGATTATTGACTTTTGGAACAGATGTTATTCAACTATTAAATGAGTTTAAACCTCAAATTATTCAAGTAGAACAAGGGGTTAAATCCTTTGCTTATGCTCAATTAATTACTCTCAATAAATGGTTAAATCTAAAAGCAAAAAACCTATTTTTCACTTGGTGGAATCTTCCCTATCAATCAAAATTGCCTGTTTCTTATTTAGAAAAATATAATTTAAGTAATACCGATGGATTGATAGCAGGAAATCAAGACGCTGCTGACATTCTTCGAGATCATGGTTATAATAAAGCGGTGGAAGTTATGCCCCAATTAGGAGTAGATGAAGTTTTATTTTCACCACAAAAACAGCCTGAGTTAGCTCAAAAACTAGGAATTAAAGAAGATAATTTTGTTATTGGTTTTGTAGGAAGATTTGTAGAAGAAAAAGGGATTTTAACCCTTTTAAAGTCCCTTGAATCTTTACCAAAAAGGAATTGGAAGCTCTTATTATTGGGGAGAGGAGAACTGAAAGAAAAAATACTTCAACAAGTTAAAAATATAGAAATAGAAGATAAATTAATTATGGTTGAAAGTGTTGCCCATGACCAAGTTTCTCAGTATATTAACTTGATGAATGTTTTAGTTTTACCTTCAGAAACAACCTATCAATTTAAAACCTTAACCGCTGTGGGTTGGAAAGAGCAATTTGGTCATGTTTTAATTGAAGCAATGGCTTGTAAAGTGCCTGTAATTGGCTCTAATTCTGGAGAAATTCCTAACGTTATTAAAGACGCTGGTTTGATTTTCCCTGAAGGCGATGCTTCAGAATTAAACAACTGTTTAAGTCAATTGATGTTAAATCCGACTTTGACTCATGAATTGGCTGAAAAAGGGTATCAAAGAGTGTTAGAAAATTATACCAATAAAGCATTAGCTGAAAAAACATTAGAATTTTATCAATCCATTAGCGATTAAATTATAGTTTCAGTAATCTTAGCAAAATCAAGAAATAATTTCTAAAAAGAATATAATTATTATTGTTAAGTAAAAAAAGATATGCTACTATTTAAGAAATAATTTAGTCAATAAAAATTATGCTAATTTTACCAGGAACTACTGTCAGAGTAACTAATCCCAATGATACTTATTATCGTTTTGAAGGACTGGTACAGAGAGTCAGTGATGGTCAAGCTGCGGTCTTATTTGAAGGAGGAAACTGGGATAAATTGGTAACATTTCAATTATCAGAAATTGAAGCTGTTTAGTAACCCAAAAAAATCTGAGAGAAGAAATTTTAGTACAAAAGCTCAGCCTTTTCTCTGAATCTCCCCTGCAATCTCAACTAGCAGATTAGATGCTTAATCGCTTATGCGCCTTCCCCTACCGCAATTTACCACAGATAGTCGTCATCCTGACCATATTGCCGAAGTTATTGAAACATCCACTACCCAATTTTTAGCCCAATGTTTGGAACCGGAAGACTTAAGTTTTCCGGTGATGCCACCCTTTGGCAGTTGGGTAAAATCCTTGGATGAAGAGTCAGGAAACAAAATTGTAGCCGTTGTTACTTATGCTACCACCACTCCCATTGATTCAGTGCATCGTGCAAGAGCATTGGGGTTATCTTTAGCAGAATTAAGAGAACAGCAACCCCAAATTTTTGCCATGTTAAAAACAGAATTTAAAGCAACCATTGTGGGTTTTGAAAGTTCTCAAAATGATGAAAACGGTAACGGTCATAACTTAGGTAAAATGTATCAATATTTACCCCCTCGTCCTCCTCAAATTCATCAAGGGGTTTATCGTTGTGAAGCAGCAGAAATCATCAATTTTAGTGAGCAAGTCGAATTTTTACGGATATTACTACAAGTGAGAGATGCTCCTGTGGATGCTTTAATTGCTGCTGCTATTAGGGACATTTATATTTTAAGAAAAGGGGATAAAGACTGGTTAGTAAAAGTAGGAAGAACCTTGAGTATTTTATTAAGGGATGATTACGATCGCCTTCAATATATTCTCAGTCAAGTTACCCTTTAAAATATAGGGGACATTGCCACTTTATCGGTTCGGTTCTACTACTGT
>JASJDW010000257.1 GCA_030064955.1 Crocosphaera sp. | reverse complement strand
TATAGCATTTCCTGGACTCATGAGGTACACCTAATATGAAATCCTGTTGAATACCATACGTTAAGATAAGGTGAGCAGAGGAAGTTCCAGGGAGTCCAGGAGGCAGGGGAAGATTGATTTACAGTAGGAATTTTAACTTCGAGTGATTAAGCGAATTTCAGATAATATTCAACTTCTGAACTCCTAAACTCCCGAACTCCTAACTCCTAGAACTAGAAGAGTTTGTACCTCACAAGTATGGGAACTGCTATATTTTGTGCTTTTTAACCGTTTCATCATGGGATTCTACCCCGTCAAGGGTTTTAGCGATCGCTGGTAATTGCAAATAACTTGGATAGGTTCCTTCTTCTTTTATACGTTTAATTTCGCTCTCAGGAATGGGTAATTGATGATAAGCAGCGATCGCTTTAACCATATCCCCCCGATCAATAATTCCAGCTACGGCACCGGCAGGAGACAATACGGTAATAAAACGCTCATTGATGGCTTCTAGTTTTTCAATAATGGTGATGATTGGGGTTTTTTCCTCCACTGAGGGAATGGTATGGAGGGGATGAACAATATCCCATAATGTTAAGGTATCCCACTGACTACGCTCAATATTCTGTAAGTCTTCAATGACAATTAATCCTCGATAACGGCCTTCTGATGCAGCAAAATAGACCATCCCATCATGCAGTTCCCTCAGTAAATAATCTTGAGCAAATTGGGTTAGGGTTAAATGAGCATTAATAACCCGAAATTCACGGGTCATGATCTCAGTTGCTTTAATGGTTAACAGACTTTCTTGTAATTGAGTAATCCGTTGATAATTTTCTGCATTTCGTCTCACAAACCAACCGATAAAGACTATCCATAGTCCACTTAAGCTTCCTGTCAAAAGGATTAAAAATAGACCAAAACTAATGCCCAACCAACCGATTAATTGACCACTAGCCGCAGCCCAACGAACCCCTGTAAAGCGATCGCCTTTTAGTTTCCAGACAATAGCTTTGAGGACTTGTCCTCCGTCTAAAGGAAGGCCGGGAATTAAATTAAAAATCCCTAGCACTAGATTAATTCTGGCGGTATCTTCCATCATATAAACCATGAGACGGCCAACGGTATCTGAGTTATCAGGAGAAGGAAGACTATGGGAGAGGGTAAATAAGAGAACGGATAATCCTAAACTGACCAACGGACCAGCAATAGCGACCCAAAACGCCCCTATGGGGTTTTCTGATTCTTTTTCTATTGCTGCTACTCCCCCAAATAAAAACAGGGTTATGGAGTTCACATTGATTCCTTGAGCCAATGCCACTAAACTATGACCTAATTCATGGAGAAGTACGGAGATAAAGAGGAACAAAGCCAAAATTAGTCCTGCGATCCAGGCTAACCACCAGAGGTTTCCCACTAGGTTAAGTTGAGTTATTTCTTGAGCATTGACCAGGGTAACTAATCCCAAAATAAAGAACCAAGAAGAGTCAATATAAAGAGGGATACCCAATAAAGAACCAATTTGCCATTTTCCGTCCATGATGAAAGATAAGGTAATCTTTTTTATTTTTCTTAACAATTTTTAGAACACTGCCTTGCTATCCTAAGTTTTAGCAGTGGAGTTGATTATTGTTTTTTCTTACAATAAAGTTCCCTCTTGTATTTTAACGTAAACCCGTTTTTTCTATCAATCTAGTTTTTCAAGGAAAAGACATAATTAGATTAAACTAATTTTTGAAATCATTGAAAGCTATTTTAGTGATCAAAAAATTTCTCGTTAAAATAAAATTCAACGAGAAAAGATTAAACTATTACTGGAAATTCAAAGAATTCATAATTAGGAAAACAAAGCCTTATTAGCGATTTCATTAATCTGAATTATCATCATTATTTATCTTCTAGACTATAAACATATTTAGTTTTAGTCATACCTTCAAGATTAACCCATTCTTTAGCCCATTCACCCTTCCCTATATTTCCTAATTTTTGAAAAACCTTGTAAGCTCTTTGAGCAACTTCGCCATCATATTCTCCCTGTTCATTTTCGTATTTAAAACTAAATTCAACTATTTTGGGTTTCTCACTAACAACACGATCATACCAAACAACTAATGCACAATCAGCTTCAATTTTATTGGGTTTTTTTGAAATTTCAAAATCCGCTCCCTCAATAACAATTTCTTTGGCAATAAAATTACCAACAAGATGAAGGTTTTCAGACTTTTGATTGATTTTTAGTTTGGTTTTCAAATCAGGATATAATTCTGTAATTTTAGCTAATTGATCGAAACTCAGAGCAGTTGAAATCTCCTGTTTTGTTGAGAAACTGTACAGTGAAGTAAAAGGAAGTTTAATATCCTCTTCAAATTTAGTCTTACCCTGATCAACTATTGCAGCGGACATATCCCTATCTTGAGAAATATAGCGATCGCCATGACGAAATTTCAGGGTAACTTCTGACTTTTTATCTATCCGTTCCCGAAAAATGTAACCAGACTTGTATAGTAAATGATCATCAGTATCATAAAATCGAATTTCTCGATTTTTTTCGATTGTATCGAGACTTCCATCAGTATCAAAGACAATTCCTTGAATAGATTTAGTAAAAGCTTGCCAAAATTGGTTTGCTTTTTCTAGTAATTCTTCTTGTGAACCGGTAAACTTTTCAGGTTGAAGCATTACCTTATACTCACGGGAACCAACTGTTTGCTGAGTCATTTTGTAGCTCCTTTAATCATTTAAGTCGAATCAAAAAACTGACTAATACCAATTTTCTTTATTAACAATAGAGAGCCTTATTTAAGTGAAGCAGGGGGAACAGATGGAGAAGAATATAAATTAAGTCTCTAGTCTCCTTTTGAGAATTGATATGATAAGCCAGAGTAAAGAAATTCAATGCTTTAATTCTATTATTGCACCCAGTTACAATACTCAAGATTAGAAAGAATCAAAAATTTACAATTATTGAAACTTCTCAATATTATACCCCTACATCTAATTAGTTGTAGGGGCAAACAAACATATTTTTTATTAATGAATTAACGATATTTTTTAAAAGCTAAAGTAACGTTATGGCCACCAAACCCAAAGGAGTTTGATAAAGCCACAGCAATGTCTAAAGCACGACTCTCATAAGGAACATAATCAAGATCGCATTCAGGGTCAGGATTATCTAAATTAATGGTTGGGGGAATGCGATCATTAGCCATAGCCATCACCGTGGCCACGGCTTCAATTCCCCCTGAACCCCCTAATAAATGACCGGTCATGGATTTCGTGGAACTCACAGCAATACGATAAGCATGATCCCCTAACGCCTTTTTAATGGCTTTAGTTTCGGTGACATCGTTAGCTGGGGTACTGGTACCATGAGCATTAATATAACTAACGGTTTCAGGAGAAATATCTCCATCTTTTAGGGCTAATTCCATCGCACGAGTAGCACCGCCACCACCTGGGACGGGGGCTGTCATGTGATAGGCATCACAAGTCATGGCATAACCCACGATTTCTGCATAAATTTTTGCCCCCCGTTCTAAGGCCTGTTCTAATTCTTCCAGGAGTAAGATACCTGACCCTTCTCCCATAACAAAACCATCTCGATCCTTATCAAACGGACGACTCGCTCGTTGAGGCTCATCATTACGGGTTGATAAGGCTCGAGCAGAAGCAAAACCGGCCACAGATAAAGGTGTAACGGAGGATTCAGTCCCGCCACAAATCATCGCTTTAGCGTAACCTCGCTGTACGAGACGAAAGGCATCCCCAATGGCATTAGATCCGGCAGCACAAGCGGTTACGGTACAGTTATTGGGTCCTTTAGCTCCAGTATGGATGGCGGTTAACCCTGAGGCCATATTACCGATCATCATGGGAATCATAAAAGGACTACAACGACTCGGACCCCGGTTTAAATAAATTATTTGTTGATCTTCAAGGACTTTGATCCCCCCTACTCCTGTCCCAATGATTACCCCAATTTGCTCTGCATTAAGGTCGTTAATTACCAATTTAGAGTCAGCCAAGGCTTGTAAGCTGGCTGCAACCCCAAATTGAGCAAAACGGTCCATCCGCTTTGCTTCTTTGCGATCTAGGTAGTCATGGGGATCAAATCCTTTCACTTCTCCAGCAATGCGACAAGTATGTTGTGATGGATCAAAATGGGTAATCTCAGCGATCCCACTTTGTCCACTCATTAAACCTTGCCAATAGTCTGTTAAGGTGTTGCCTATGGGGGTGATCGCACCTAACCCGGTTACCACTACTCGCTTTAATTGTGAATTTGTCATGATTTTCCCTTATTAAAAAACTGATCTACCCAGCATTGCACTTAGGAGGGGAGATGGGGGGATAAAGATGCTTACTTTTGTTCTTGTTCTGGGTCTTTAACTTTTCCTGTGTCAATGTACTCCACAGCATCCCCTACCGTGCCAATTTTTTCGGCAATCTCGTCAGGAATTTCGATATCAAATTCCTCTTCTAAAGCCATTACTAATTCTACTGTATCTAAAGAATCAGCGCCTAAGTCATTGGCGAAGCTGGCCTCTGGAGTCACTGTGTCCTCCGCTACTTCAAGTTGTTCGACGACGATGCTTTTTACTTTTTCAAATATTTCTTGGTTCATTAATCCTTAAATTAACCGCTAACAACCCCCTCGGACTAACCATGATGGGGAGGAAATGGGGCGGAATTTACCATTTCCTGAAAGTGATTTGACTGTTAAAGTTTATTCGGCACTATTCATATTATCGGTAAATGGTCAGTGAGGGAATAGGGGACTGGGTGTTTTTGGAGATGGGGGAGATGGGGGAGATAGGGGAGATAAGGGAGATAAGGGAGATAGGGGAGATAGGGGAGATGGGGGAGCAGGGGGAGACAAAGGAGACAAAGGGAGCAAGATATAAGATATTAATAGTCTTCCTACGCTTCCCAGACTCCCCACCCTTCCCAGACTCCCCACCCTTCCCAGACTCCCCACCCTTCCCACACTTCCCACCCTTCCCACACTCCCTCAACCGAAATATTAATACACCCAATTGAAAATGCTATCAGTTTGCAGGGATGCCCTAGTATGGCAAAATAGTTGACAATTCAGCTATTATCTTTACTCAAGTATTTGCTATGAAACCTATAAAATACGTCATAGGACTAATAGTATGTTTTGCGATCGCTTTTAGTACCTTTATCACCCCTGCTACTGCAACAGGAGTCTATGATCTTCCTGTATTAAGTGAAGGATCGGATGTTTGGGTGGTCGATCAAGCAGATGCTATTAGTTTTGCCAATGAAAACCGCTTAAATGGGGAATTAGAAAAGTTAGCGAACAATACTGGCACGGAAGTTAGACTGATTGCTGTTCGTCGCTTAGATTATGGTGTCACGATGGAAGGGTTAGCGGATGATATTTTTCGTAAATGGTATCCTACCCCCGAAGAACAGGCTAACCAAGTGATTTTAGTGGTGGATACTTTTACCAATAAAATTGCCCTGCGTCAAGGAGAAAAAACCAAGTCCCTATTAACCGATGAGATTGCTACAAGTGTGGTTAAAGAAACCGTTGCGGTTCCTTTACGTCAGGGTGGCAAGTATAACGAGGCGTTTCTTGAAGCAGGCGATCGCTTAGTAGCCGTTTTATCCGGCAACCCTGATCCCGGTCCCCCTGAAGTTCAAAAAATCAACATCGAAAGCACCTTTACCAGTGCTGAAGATACCAACGATACTAGCGCAACTATCTGGGTTGTGGTGTTAATGGTTCTCGCTACGGTTATTCCTATGGCTACCTATTTCTGGTATGTGGGTATTCCCGGTCGATAAAAAAATAGGCTTTATCTATTTAGTAGGGGTTAACTGTTGTTAACCCCTAGTTGATTTTTTTTAAACGTATTATAATCAAACTGTACAGTCTAGTCTAATTTTCTGTGAGTGTGGAGAAAGGTGATGGGACAAGCAATAAAGTTTAAAAAGACCCTATTATCTAATAAGGGGAAACTTTGGGTGATTCCTGTTTCTATCCTGGGGGTTGCTTTGATGGGGGTAACAACGTTTTACGCACTGATCCTAAGTCGTAGTGAGTCACAACAATCTGAGGTGAGTACATCCATCAAACCGCCCAAAATAGAGGCTATTTCAGCGTTGGGACGACTCGAACCCTTGGGGGAAGTGATTAATTTAGCCCCACCACCCACCCAAGGAGGGGCAAAAATTGAACAATTATTAGTGCAAGAAGGGGACAGGGTAAAAGCAGGACAAACCCTCGCTATTTTAAATAATATTGACCTGAAAAAAGCTGCTGTTAAGGCTGCACAAGAAGAGGTCAAAGTTGCCCTAGCTAACTTAGAAATTGTGAAAGCAGGGGCGAAATTAGGGGAAATTGAGGCACAAGAAGCCACAATTAAACAACTAGAAGCGGAATTGCAAGGAGAAACCGCCACTAACCAAGCAACAATTACACGGTTAGAGATGGAATTAGATGGGGAAAAACGACAGCAAACCGCTACCCTTGAACGCTTAAAAGCTGAATTAAAAGATGCTCAAAGAGAGTACCAAAGATATGAAATTTTAGCAGCAGATGGAGTCATTTCCCAATCAGAATTAGACCAACGGCAATTAGAATTAGATCAAGCTAGAGAAAGTTTAATCGAAGGGCAAGAAAAGCTCAATAAAACCATTAATACATTACAAGAACAAATTGCAGCCGAAAAATCACAATCTCGTAAAGAGATTAATAGTTTAAAGCAACAAATTATAGCAGCGAAAGCCAACTTAAATCGCATCGCAGAAATTCGTCCCGTTGATGTTGACAAAGCACAAGCAGAATTAGATAGGGCGATCGCTCAATTAGAAGAAACAAAAACCGATTTAGACTTAGTTTATATTAAATCCCCAATGGATGGACAAGTGTTAAAAATTCATACTCATCCAGGGGAAAAAGTTGATGATAATAATGGCATTTTAGAACTGGGGCAAACGGATAAAATGATAGTAGTTGCTGAAGTTTATGAAAGTGAGATTAATCAGGTAAAAATAGGGCAAAAAGCTATTATTAAAAGTGATAATAATAGCTTTACAGGAACCTTAGAAGGAACGGTTCATAAAATTGGGTTACAGATTGGTAAAAAAGATGTTTTAGATACCGATCCAGCAGCCGATGTTGATGTGAGGGTGGTAGAAGTTGAAATCTTGCTAACACCAGACTCATCGGCTAAAGTTTCGGGATTAACCTACGCAAAAGTTATTACACAAATTCAGTTATAAATATTATGAAAACTCCTTTAGCTTGGTTACAATTAACCCACGAAAAAACCCGTTTATTAGTGGCGTTAGCAGGGATTACTTTTGCTGATGTTTTGATGTTTATGCAGTTGGGTTTTAGGGATGCTTTATTTGATAGTTCCGTCCGACTTCATCAAAGTTTAGACGGCGACATTTTTATGCTTAATTCTAAAACAGATACGTTAACAGGAATTAGAAGTTTTTCCCAACGTAGATTATATGAAACATTGGGGGTAGATCAAGTAAAAAGTGTAATCCCTATTTATATTGGAGTTTCTACTTGGAAAAATCCCATTGCAAGAAAAACAAGAAATATTTTTAATATTGGTTTAAACCCTGATCAAAATGTTATTATGTTGCCCGAAGTACAAGAAAATATATCGGTGACTAAGCAACAAGATGTGGTTTTATATGATCGTCTAAGTCGCAAAGAATTTGGACCGATTCCTGAATTTTTTGAGTCAGGAAAAACAGTTAAAACGGAAGTGGGAAACCGGCAAATTAAAGTTGGGGGACTGTTTTCTGTAGGGACTTCTTTTGGTGCAGATGGGACGGTTATTACTAGCGATGTTAACTTTTTACGCTTATTTCCTGATCGAAAACAAGGGTTAATTGATATTGGGGTAATTCAATTAAAATCAGAAGAAAATTTACAAGAAAATCTTGATTTTTTAAGAGAAACTTTTGATTATGAAGATATCAGTTTTTATTCTAAGGAGGAGTTTATTCAACATGAGAAGAATTTCTGGAGAAATAGAACAGCGATCGGTTTTATTTTTACCCTAGGAACCATTATGGGTTTCGTGGTAGGAACAGTGGTTGTCTATCAAATTTTATATACGGATGTGGCCGATCATTTACCTGAATATGCAACATTAAAAGCAATGGGATATAGTGATTTTTATTTATTAACGGTAGTATTTCAAGAAGCAATCATTTTGGGGATTATTGGGTTTATTCCTGGTGTTTCTTTTTCTATGTTACTGTATTATAATGCAGCTAAAGCGACAGGTTTACCGATTATGATGGTAACTTCAAGAGCAATTACTGTTTTAATTTTAACTATTTTAATGTGTTGTATTTCTGGAATTATTGCTGTCGGTAAAGTCCGCGCCGCGGATCCAGCAGATATCTTTTAATAGTTATCCGTTTTTTAGTTATGATTTAGTTAAGTAAAGTATGAATAGTAATCCTGTTATTGAGATCAAAGAACTTAATCATTATTTTGGTAAAGGAGAGTTAAGAAAACAGATCCTTTTTAATATTAATTTGACGTTAAAATCAGGAGAAGTCGTTATTTTAAAAGGTCCTTCAGGATCGGGAAAAACCACGTTATTAACCTTAATGGGAGGACTGCGATCGCCACAAACGGGAAGTCTGAAAGTGTTAGGACAAGAGTTAGTCGGTGCAAAGAAACACCAATTAGTTAAAATTAGACGTAATATCGGTTATATTTTCCAGTCTCATAACCTTTTAGAATGTTTAACCGCAAGACAAAATGTATCTATGTCTTTAGAGTTACATTCTCAATATTCCAGGGGAGAAATTAAACAAAAAACCCAAGAAATATTAGAAGCAGTGGGGTTAGGAGACAGGATCAATTATTATCCTCATAACCTCTCTGGAGGACAAAAACAAAGGGTTGCG
>JASJDW010000256.1 GCA_030064955.1 Crocosphaera sp. | reverse complement strand
CTTCGCCGTTGCTACTTCAAGCCAACTTTGGTGTTAGGCTTTATGTCTCCATCGTCTGGGTGGGTCATTGACCACTACTAGCCTACCATATAAAGCCGTCGTAATAAAGCCGTCGTAGAACGACGGGGTTTCAGACCCAAATTTTTGATGAAGTCGGCTGAGTTAGGGGAGTTCGCGCTAAAATAAGGGTTGAAGGTCAGGACTATCAAGACAATAACTATATTCTTTACCCCAATCCTTTCACCTCAATTTGTAAAATTAAAGTGTATGAATAATTTGCCTCAAACCACGCAACGTCGGCTTCAAAAAATTCCTCAAATTCCCAGCGTTTGGGAAGGCGATCGCCGTTCGGTGGCAGGTCTTAGAGGCAGGATCTCTGGCAACCCAGACCAAGAAGAATGTATCATCTGGGTTGATGGCTCTCAAGGGGTGGTCAGGGCGATGGATGTAGCCCCCTCGGATGTTGGACCAGAAGCAGTGGTAAGAACCCTCCTGCGGGCGATGGAAAGTCCCCATAGTCCCGCCCAACCTGCCCGACCCCAAAAAATTGTCGTCCGTAACCGAGAGTTACAATTTTTCCTGCGAGGGGCCCTACAAAGTTTAGATATCACCATCGATTATGCTCCAGATTTACCCTTAATCGATCAACTGTTTCGTAGTTTTGAAGCGGTTGAAGATACCCGTCCTCCAGCCCTCCCCGGCCATTATGAACCCTTATTAATCCAAACGGCTCATGATGTAGCTAAAGCTGCTCCTTGGGATATTTTGGCCGATTATGAGATTATTTCCGTTGAATTTAATCGTTGGGGAGTGGATACCCTTTATTTTTGTGTGATGGGAATGTCAGGAGAAGAATATGGTCTGATTCTTTATCGTTCCTTAGAGTCTCTAAAACAGTTTCGTCAAGCTGCTCTCCACGAAAAATCCACCCATCAACTTGAACAAGCTTTTTTGGCTCAAGATTGTTGGTTTTTGAATTTTGAATTTGCTGAAGACATAGAGGAAGAGTTAGATGAGTATGATTATGATCTCTCTGAAGAAGACTTTGACGGTGAGTTAACGTTACCTCGGTATGGTAGTATTCATCCCTACGAAGGCATTCGTCCTTTTTTAGATGAAGAAGAAGCTAAAATTGTTTACTACGGAATACAAGCTTTTTTACGGTTTTTTGAACGGAATAAATTATCATTAACCGAAGAGGTTATCGATAAAATCCATCGATATCATCGCTTCACCGACATGTCAGAAAATGGTGAACCTAAACTGATCAATTTAAAAGTTTCAACCCTTCCTGAACTCACAGCAGAATTATTAGAAGGGTTAGAAGCTCAAGAGGATGAAGAGGATAGGCTCAAATTCCCTTTAGGAGACGATCTGATTCCTGACAATTCTTTTTTAAGTTTAGGCATCATTCCCTGGAAGACCCTAGAACAATTACAACATAGCCCAAAAACCTATTATCCCTCTCAGCAAGCTACCCCAAAAGGGGAAGGAATGCCAGTGGTTGTGGTTCAAACCTCTCGGCCTAAAGCTAAACAAATGATTCAAACCCTCCAAGAAGCGGGCAATCTTCAAGGGGTTTGTTTTAATCCAGGGGAAGACCCTTGGGAAGAATTAATGTACGATTTGGGCATTTTGCAAACGGGAGATAACACTTTATTCATTTTTGGAGAATTTATGCAAGATGATCCCGAACATCAACAGGCTCGAAAAAAATGGGATCAAAGATGTCAACAAACAGGGGGATACTGTGGTTTGGTGGTAGCTATGGGAGTAACAGGAAGTTCTCGGGGTAATCCCACCTTGAAGGATATGTTAGCTGTGTTTGAAGCTCAATATCTTGAACCAAAAGCCTTAGCTATGGGGATTTTACAATTGATGCCTGAATCTGAATTTGAGTAAATTCCTAGCTGTTTGTATTTTCAGTTTAATAGTAACCTCAGTTCGGTTTAATGTTTGATGGTCGTATATTCAATATGAGGAATATCGACCCTATCTTTTGCGTGTTCAATGTTAAAGTATTTTCATCTAAATCTCTTGTTTCTACAGGAGAGTTTTTAGAGAAAACAATATATAAGGAACATTAAGCACCAGTTTTGTAGGGTGGGCAAAGTTTTCTAATTTACGGGTAGCCCAGATAAATCTCTGTATTTGCCCACCCTACGGTCTTAAGATTTTATTTATAAAAAGTCTCTAATACCCCAACTTCTACAAGTTGCGAGAAATAGATTGGGGTTTGAATACACATTCTATTTCTCTCCTGACTCGGAGACTCCTGTATTCTGACTCCTTTTTCAAGCTTAACTTTCGTTCAGGATAACAATAGGGACTGGGAAACCAAAAGAAATGACTGATCTATTTTAACCTCGTCCCCCCCCATTTTCAGAATATTTTTGACTATTAAGGAACTTCTGAAAACGAATCAACGTCAGCAACAGCATCAAGAACTTATTTAGATTAGTTGTTGTAAACTGATTTGAGGTTAAATATTAAACTTACTAACTTGTTGCCCAATAAGTTGACAAACTCTCTCGTTGTGCCTAAGATTTTACGAATGCCATCCTTAGCCTTAACCCAAAACTTAATTGATTCTCTCAAGCAAGGCAAAGCTATAAAAAAACTGACTAATTTAGTATATTATGAAAGTCCTGATTGCTGATTTCGATTTATTTAGTAAGGTTGGCGGTGGTCAAACCTTTTATCGAAGTATTATTAAAAAAAATCCTCAAATTGAATTCTATTATATTGCCGAAAAAGAACCGTTAAACACCCCTAGACCAAGCAATGCAACAGCTATTCCCTACAAAGAACAATTTTTAATTAGTGATTTTAAAAACTTTTTTGAAGTGACTCCCCCCAAATGGGTAGAACGGGCTTTTGCTATGGCTAGCAATATTGCTGCTTCAGCCCAAAATCAACAATTTGATATAATTGATGTCCCAGATTATGAACAATGGGGTATTTTTTTACGACCTGCTTGTAAACAATATGGAGTTACATTTAACCGTATTGCACTCTCAATGCACGGAAAAATATCCAAAACCCTGCGATTAGATTGGTTTGACTGGGGACAGGCGAATATTCCTCTCGATCTGCAAGAAAAGATGCAATATAAAGTCGTCGATATTCGCTACGGAATTAGTAAAAGTTATCTGGATGAATGGCGAGAAGATATTGAAGAATTTGATAGTTATTATTATAATCCCCTTCACTTTTTTGACCTGCCTAGACCCACTCAATGTTTGCCTTCAGTTAAGTCACCTAGCGTTAACTTTATCGGAAGAACAGAAAAACGGAAAGGCCCCGATATTTTTATTGATTTAGTGTGGTGGCTACCGGAAACTAGCTACAGTAAAGCACAAATTATTGGACCTCATAGCTATAACTATAACAACACCAAATCCTCTCAAGTTTATCTGCAACAAATGATGCACCATCGTCAGAGTAATTTGGTGATGTGTCCTCCTATGAAACGGGAGGCGTTGACAGAATTATTTGCCAGTAAAGCCTTAACTGTCCTGCCTTCTCGATACGATACGCTGAATTTATTAGCCCTAGAATCCCTATTTTCAGGTTGTCCCACGGCTGTTGGAAATGGTGCCGGGGTTTGTCGTTTTCTAGAAGAAACCTTTCCAGAGGTTCCTTTTATTACCATTGATATTGATGATATTTATGCTTGTCTTCGGGATCTTCAAACTGTTTTAGATAACTACGAAGATTATCGACAACATTTAGTTGATCAGTTATCAAACGCTAATTTAGAGGTAACTGATCCAAATCTGGAAGATATCTATAATTGTTCTATTGCTTCTCATGTAGAAACTCAAGAAGAATTAGCTCAATGGTACAGTCAATTACTTTCTTATTGGGAATCCTGTCAAACGGGTTTTAGTATCTCGAAACTTCCTGGGGTTAAGGCAGCCAAAAAACAGATTAAAGCCCAAATTAAACCCACTTATAAACAACTGAAAAAAACTTTAGCGGAAACTAAAGATAAACTAAAAAGACCCCTCGAAGAAACGAAAACCGCCCAAACCTTAAAGTCACCTCAATTATTTGAACGCTATAAATATACCTTCAATGCTTCAGAATTAAATCAGAAAGATTTAGGCAATAAAGTCAAAGAATGTTGGAAACTAGCTTCTGCGTTTGGGTCAGAAGAACAAGGATGGCGTGATAAGCTAAAAAATGGTTACCGTATCGATCGCGTTCGGGCGTGGCGAGAAATTGCCCGTTTAGAAGAATTGCGGGGCAATGAGTTAGTAGCTGCAACCTATAAGTTGCGGGGGTTAAGGCTCTTAAATGGCGATCGCTTTGGAGATCTTTCCTACGTCTTAAGGGTGTTGCAAGAGAAAGGATTTACCCGTGAGGCTGAGGTAGTTGATGCCATGTACGGCAAAACGGGACAACGGGAAGAACGGTGTTACGATTTCATCGAAAAAGCCCGTCAAGATAATTTACACAACTCAGAATGGGATTACGAAATTGTGGATGATCGGCGCGATAAGTCCGAGTATCGGGTTAGTGTAATTGTTTCTTTGTACAATGCTGCTGATAAACTTCCCTTATTCTTGAAAACCTTGCAACATCAAACCTTGATGCAGTCAGGGGAGGGGGAAATTATTTTAGTGGATAGTGGTTCACCAGGGGATGAATACGAAGTCTTTAAACAACTAGCCCCAGAATTAAACTTACCCATTCTTTATGTGCGATCGCAAGCAAGAGAAACCATCCAAACTGCTTGGAATCGAGGCATTTCTTTAGCCAAATCTCCTTATTTATCCTTCTTAGGAGTCGATGAAACTATCTTACCAGATGCCTTAGAAACCTTAGCCAAGGAGTTAGATAAAAGCCCAGACATTGATTGGGTGATTGGTCATAGTTTAGTCACGAATGTGGATAAAAAAGGTAGTTGGGTTAGCGATATTATGCCCTATAATCGTACCCCTTACCAACAAGATTTAGTGTATCTAGAAACCTGTTATTTATCTTGGGTAGGTGCCTTATATCGTCGCTCAATTCATGACCGTTTTGGTTACTACGATGGTACCTTTCGAGGGGCAGGCGATACAGAATTTAAGAGTCGGGTATTACCCCACATTAAAAGTAAAGTTATTGATAGAACGTTAGGGGTTTTTTGGAATTATCCCGATGAAAGAACCACCCAAAGTCCAGCCGCTGAAATTGAAGATATGAGGGCGTGGTATGTTCATCGAAGTTTAGCTGGTGTTCGCTATGCTTTTGCCAATCGCAGCGCAGAAGAATTAGAACAATTAATTTATCTATCTCTAGCTTATCGTAAATCCTATTGTGGTCATACCAGTAGCGATTTAGAGTATGCTTATAATCTCAGTTTCTACTTAAAAGAAATTAATCCCCAATCAAAAGTTTTACAGTATTTTAAAGGCATTGAAACCTTATTAGAAGCTTATCGTTCTTTAGATTGGATGCCTAAATTATCTCGTTTTTCCCCTTTAGGAAAAGTTCTGCAAACCCGTAACTTAGCTAAACAAATTGAACAAGAACATTTAGCAACCTGGGATGAAGAAAAGAGTTTAGGATTAAAACCAGATTATCGAATTTTCAACGACAATCGTCACGAACAACACGCATTTTTATGGTTAACTAAAGTGGAGAAATTTGAATCATGAAACAACTTAAAGAATGGTTAAAAGCGAAACTGAGTAAAGCTTTAGCCCCAGAAATTGACCAACAATTAGGACTCAATCAGAAACTTGAAGAAGTTCGTCTCTATGGCATTTCTCCCTGGTATCAAGGCAACTTTTGGGAACCACCTGTACAATTAGCTTTAAGGGACTTATGTCGTCCTGGGGATGTGGTTTTTGATGTTGGGGCAAACTTCGGCGGTTTAACCACTGTTATGTCGCGGATGGTGGGACCTAAAGGGGTAGTTTGTTCTTTTGAAGCCAGTCCCCGTATTGTAGATAAATGTCAGCGCAATATTGTTCTCAGTGGCTGTAGTAATGTGCAGTTATTTCATGCTGCCGTTTATTACAAATCCTACAGCAAAGTTCCCATTTATTTAGGGAGTCATCTTAACGATAGTATCTACGCAGAACAATCGACAGGAACTCAAGGTTATGAGGTTTCAAGTATTGCTTTAGACGATTTTATTGAGCATACTAAGTTAGTGCCAAATTTAGTCAAAATGGACATAGAAGGGGCGGAATTTGATGCCATTAAAGGCATGACAAAAACTATTGAATCTGCTAAACCCCATTTAATTTTAGAAACCCAACCAGAAGATACTAGGTGTTTAGATTTCCTCCTAGAAAAAGGGTATATTTCTATTGATTTGAACACCTATCAAACCATCGAAAATGCTAAAGACTATCCTCCAGGTGTAGGTATTCGCAATAATCTTTACATTCATCAAGAACGTTTATCAGAAGTCCCTTATCATCCTCCTTTTGGTTTTCAGGAAGTAACCACCTTAGACGCATCGGATTTTCAAACCAAAGAAAAGGGTTCTATTGGCTTAAAAAGTCCATTAATTCTTGATAAAGGACGTTATTTAATTGATGTTGCTTTTACAGCACAAGGAACCAACAATGACTTAACCTGTGGTGTTAAAATAGGCGACAAACCGATTTTCCGTTATCACGCTTATAGTAATTTATTGGCTTCTAGTTATCGTGACTGGGTGATTCATCTGTCTGAAACAGCAAAAATTGACCTTTATTTCGATTTTCTCAACGAAACATTTGATGATACCCTCTCAGTTCAAGGAGCAAAAATAACTGAAATTAAAGACTTTAAAAATACCCATACTAATCTTTATTTCTAAGATGATTTTATTACCATCATTAAAAACCTTTTAACATCATGCTAATTCCACTCATTAGTTTTTTAATAGGGCTTGCTTTATCAGGATTTGTGTTTCTGTCCTATAATAATCATCCTAGCTTGAAAAATTTTCCTAACGTTTATAAGTTAAGCAATCAACCTTTATTACTTTGGGGAATTTCTTGTATCGCTATAACTTTAATGTTGGGAATGGTTGGTTATTTCAGTTATATTCCTGCCAACCCACTAAGAACCCTCAGAATTTGTTTAGGTCTTTTAGGAATTTTTATCCTTAGCTTTAACTATTTAAAAAGCATTGATTTAAAGCTTAATAATCGCCTCAAAAATGTTGATCAACTAACCAACCAACTCATCACTATTTTATCTTTGGTTAAGATAACAACAGTTTTAACTATCTTATCCACATTGGTTTTAACTTCTATCTTTTTAATTAGCTTTTTTGATGCTAATTATGGGGGAGATGCTTTCATGTATCATATACCCTTTGCTGCTCGAATTTGGGGCATTATTTCTCCAGAACAATTCACGTTTGAAAAAAATATTGAGCATCGTTTCCAAGGATTTCCTTTACTTGCTAATTGGTTACAAGGTTTGTTTTGGAATACTTTTGGACGGCCAGAAGCCACTAATTTATTGTGTTATTTTAGCTTATTAACTTTCATTGCTTATCTCAAATTTTACGTTAAAATACCTTTTTATTTAGCTTCTCTTTCTCTGTTGGCTATACCGATGGTTCATATGCACGCAGCCAGGAGTTATATTGATTTACCAGGTAATGTTTGCATTTCTATCTTAATCCTGACTACTTATTTTTTATACACGAATAAAGTTCAGTTTAATAAACAAACTGGGATAATTATATTCATTTCAGCAGCTACGGCAGCTAACATGAAATTTCAGTTAATTCCAGTGGTTTTTTTGATTTTATGTTTTGTTTTACTGAAAATTATTCTTCAATCGTGGAAAGCTTATGCTAACGATCAAGATAAATTCATTAAATTGTCAAAAACCTTATTACTCTGTGGTTTAGCAAGCATTATTATCTTTGTTACCCCTATTAAAAATATAGTCATTTACGCTAACCCATTTTATCCTGTTAAAGTAGAAATCGCGGGCATTGTTCTGAATCATAATGAAGCACCACCTAGCTTTATGCACGAAAATCTTAAGAAACTTCCTCGCCATTTACGTTGGGGAAGATCAGTGTTAGAAATTGATGCTTTTGATAGTAGAAGACCTTGGCCTTGGACTTTAGGGATGGACTTTATTTCTTGGGATGAAGAGAGATTTGGCTTAGGGGGATATTTTGGCGGTTATGTTGTCTTTAATCTTCTCCTATTTATTTATTTATGTTGGAAAAACTTTGATATTGAGTCCAGGGTAGCTGCAATTATCATGGGTTTAATGACTTTATTTACTCCTTTATTACCCCAAGCTTACGAACTAAGATACTATATGTATTGGATGATGATTTTTGTCAGTTTAAACAGCTATTTGACCTGTCGTCTTGTTCGACAACAACCCTCTCAAAAATTTATTAATCCTAGAAACTTAGGCTTAGTGGCAGCAGTTTTTATGGTCATTTTTATCACGAAAACTCGTTACTTTTTTACCATTCCTGAGTTTGCTTCTTTTGATGAACAAGTTAAAAGAACCGATATCATTGATCAAGATATGCTCAGAAGTATTAAGGATGGAGAAAACGTTTGTATTGTAGGAAAAGCCCCTCATCCATTCCTATATACCTCTTATTTCCATCCTCCTTATGAATACTCTGTTATGGCTGAATTTGATCTTCCTGATGTTGTTAAAGAAAGATGTGAAGGGAGAAGAATTTTAAAATAACTATCACTTTTCTATTAGTAAAAATTGTTTATTTAACTAATGCTAAAATTTGAAAAATATCCTGTTTACTCTTTAGCTATTATTTTAGTCCTGACTTTCCTGTTAAGGGTTGCTTTTTTAGGAAGCATTCCTAATGGTTTTTTTACCGATGAAGCTTCCAATGCTTACGATGCTTATTCAATTCTTCACACCTTACGGGATCAATATGGAGAGTTTTTACCTTGGTATTTTAA
>JASJDW010000255.1 GCA_030064955.1 Crocosphaera sp. | reverse complement strand
TTGATAAAAATAGTAACTTAAATAGTGAATCTAATCCCGATAATACCCAAGTTACTTGGCAACTAGAACCGGGTCAAATTAATCGCATTGAAACATCATTTTGGGTTCCCAGTTATTTAGGTATCGGAACCGTTATTATTATCTTGGTTATATTAGTAGGATTCTACGCCAAACATCGGCATTTTCCAGGGGTTCAAAAGACAGCTTGAATACTATTTAAAATATCAGTAAGATAAAGCTATCGCAACCTAGTTCGTTGTTGGTTGATAAATATAGCATTACCTATTAGTGCTAACCGAAGTATGAAAGCCAAAGACTCGTTAGAACAAGTAATGCGCGAGGAAAATACGCCAACATCCCTACCTGTCATCACCATAGCAAATATTAATAGATTGCTTATTGAACCAGACTATCGGCAACGTTGTGTTAATCGCTTGGTTGAAATCGTTGTTGATATTGAGTATTATCAGGGTGCAAGACGGATTTTCATTCCATAATTTCCATAATTTTCAGTTCATCAATCATCTAGCGTTTGATTAAATTCTCTCAAAGCAACCGAGGAACCAACTTGCCAAGCGTGATCAACATACTGAGGAACAATGTCTTTGACAGGAAAATTAGGGAAAATAAGACTTTTATCAGTTTCTATATAGTGGTTATCGGTGAAATGATAGATGTGTAATTCATTCGTTTTGTAAATCCAAACTTCAGGAATGGCTAAAGAAATGTAATCTTCGATGTGAGTAAAAGAAGTAACATCAATTTCTATCGCTAAATCTGGGGGCGGATCGATACTCATATCTAGTTTACGCTTTCCCAGTATTGCTTGATAGTTCTCAATGTAAAAACAAGCATCGGGTTCTAATCCTGGTTCTTTTCCATACCTAAGTGTTATAGGATGAAAGCTATCCCAATCTCGCTCTTGATGGTTTAGTAGTGCTTTTACTAAATTGACGATAACATCAATTTCTTTGCCATGTTCGGGTAAAGGACTCATGAGTACAATGTGGTTATCTCGGAAACGAATGCGGGGAATCGAGCGATCGCCTAATTGCTCTAAAAGTTGTTCATAATCAGCTAAATTACCAGGAAACTTTAAGATTGTTCCTGCTGGAAGATCGATTTTATCTGGAGTTATCGTCGGCAACATTTTTTTGAAATTTAATTTTATATAATGATTTACAATAAGATCACGAGACATAAACCGTCTCCTCTAAAATACGTTCTCGAATCTGGGGTTTTATATCTTCCTTGATCACTAAATCAATTTTGCGCTTAAATAAATCCTCCAGTAAAAATTTTAAATCCATATAATTATCAAAAGTTACATCCCCTTGAAATTCTACCAATAAATCTAAATCACTATTATCTGTTGCTTCTCCTCTAACAAAAGAACCAAACACTCCTAAACTTTTGACTTGATATTTTAGTTTTAAATTCTCTAGGTAGCTTGTTAAGATATCAATAATTTGTTGAAAATCAGATTTGTTTGTTTTCATTTTAATTGCCGATAGATATTCTTAGAATTGTTTAAAAATTACCTTGAAATTTTACGAGTTAAGTTCTACTTTTCCGTAATTAGATCCGATATGACATCTATTTCATTGGCCTGTTTAGGTAAAGGACTCATGAGTAGAATATGGTTATCTCGGAAACGAATCCAGGGAATCGAGCGATCACTATAGCAGTTCCCATACTTGTGAGGTACAAACTCTTCTAGTTCTAGGAGTTAGGAGTTCGGGAGTTCGGGAGTTGAATATTAGGTGTACCTCATGAGTCCAGGAAATGCTATATAAGTTTCCTTGGTAACTTGATATCTATTATTATATTCGTAGCCAATTTCTTAACCGCGACAATAAACGAACTTATATTAATCTGTACTTTCCAACAACGAAGAAACAGAAGGCAATAACACCACCACATGGGGAACGGGACGGGGAATATAACCCACTAGAGACTCCCCTTCATAAGCTAAAGAGGTACTCGCCCCGGAATCTAACATAACCGCATCTCTAAACCCTAATTGCTGTAAGATTTGTCCTAATTTTATCGAGTCAACAGGGTTTTTAGACACTCCTATCATGGGTTGTCCTGATCGATGAATTCCCCAAAATGCCCGATGTCGAGGGACATGAAAATCAAATAAATTACCAAAACTTTCGTAAGGTTGTGCCATAGAATCTTTCACTAACCAAGCTGCCCCCACAAAAGCATCTGTAATAAATTCACCGTCATCAGATTCAGCAATAATCCCCTGCCAACTGTTGTGAATATCCGCATCAAAAGAAACAAACTTAACCCATTGATCGCTAATTAAAACTAAGGGGCGACCACTCAATCTCGGATTTTCACTCTTATTCCCTGGAACAAATTCTCCTCCTTGACTCATCACAGGGCCTATCATTACATTGGAGTCTAAATATTTTAAGGAGAAAAATGCCCCATCAACCGCAGCAACCGCTTCGGTGTTTGCAATAATTTCTGGCACTTGATAACGACTATCCGCATGAATGGTACTGGGTTTGCCCCCATGAATAATAATTAGTTCTACTCCATTAATGTTATGTTCTCTTTTGGTAATATTGGCTGTAAAATTAAAGCCACCGTCTAAATTTTCTCCAGGATAACCACCCCAAGCATCCCCAGAAACCACCTGTAATTGTGATTGACCAAACCGACCAATACTTAATAAATCAGGGGATTCTCCTGCAAATATTTCTTCCTCATTAGACATGGATAAAGCCATTTTATAACCAGCAGCGATCGCCCACTGTTTAACCCTCGCATCATGTTTTCCTTCAGGATAGGTAAAATACTCAATGGGAATCCCTAATTTTTCCTCTAAAATTTCCTTAGCCATGATCACTTCTTGAAATAATTCATCGTCGGATAATTCTCTTAAATCTCTAGGATGACTAATGGTATGAGAAGCAATAGTAATCAAAGGATCATCAGCGAGTTTTTGTAATTGTTCCCAGGTTAAACTAGAACGGGCTGTTTTTCCGTCCATTTTCTTTACATACACCGAAAAAACAGCAGGGTAATTATACTTTTTCAATAAGGGATAAACATATTCATAATGACCGCCATACCCATCATCAAAACTGAGTAAAATCGGTTTATCTGGTAAAGGAATTCCTTTTTGTAAATGTTTTAATAATAAATCAAGACTAATGGGAGTTAAACCCTGTTCCTGAATATACTTAAAATGATTTTCTAATTCTTCGGGGGTAACATCAAAAAATACTTCTTTTTTAGGGAGAATATCATGATACATGAAAATAGGAACTTTAGCTGCTCTAGCACTTTCATGAATATAGGGAAAAGGTTTTGAAACCCCCTGATTCACACTTTCTGCTGCTTTCCATAACTGAGGAAAAGTCGTTGGCGAAATAATGATTGATTGTTTATTATGAGGATTTCCTACAGAAATAACCCCATTTAAACAGTCTTGTAAGTTGAGAGAACTGTTAAGAAAAATGGGATTACTTGTTAGGGTAGAATGGTTAATGGTTATTCCTAACTTTGAGGAGTAATTAGAGGACTCAAAAGCAGAAAATTGACAATTTTTTTCTTGCTGATGTTTAATCAATGTTAGTCTATCATTTTGACTTAAATGATCTTGATAAATCAAATTTACTAAAATTAGACTATAAACACCCATAATCAAACCACTACCACAGCATAAAGCTAGTTTAAAAGAAAACCATTGTGATGGATTAGAAAACATAAAGGTTATTTTAAATAGAAAGATATGGATTGATAAAATTTTAGTGTAAGGTTTCTTGATTAAGACACAACTGTTATCAATTTATTAAAAATTTAAGATTTTCTTTCAGTTGTTCGTACCATCCATGTTGTAAAGTCGATCGTGGAGGTTTTTCGCAAGCAAACCCCATCGTTGACAATCTTAGCTAGATTTCTTGTTTTCTTTACATTACAACACAAAAGTTAATATAAATTAACATCAAAGTCAAATAACTTGATGGAATGTAGCAATATCCCTAACTTCCCTTATCATTTAATTGCTATTTACCAAGTTTTTTAATAAAGATTTAAGATTTTGTGACATTACCCCCTAGACAAACCAAAAGGAATTATTGTAAAAGAAGAGCAAATACAACAAGTCAGAGTGTCAAGATTTGTTTGGCTGTACTAATTGGGAGATGGCCACTGTGTCTAATTTATTTCGGTCCCTACTCTTAAGCGTCTTACTCAGCTTCGTTACCCCTGTGTTATTCTTAGGGGGAATTTTAGGCGTATTACTCACCGCTAGTTATATTCCAGGAATTGCTGTCTTAGGTGAAATTGGACAAGAATTGATTTTATCCTTTCTTTCTACCTTTGGGGAAGGATATCCCCTACAAGGAATGTTAACCATTGGGTTAACCTGTGCAATGGTTGGCGGTTTATTTGATGTGTTTAATTTTTACTTGTATCAAGATATTCGTAGTCAATAGCGATAGAACAAAAAAGAGGACAACCTCGATTGTCCTCATCATCTTTTCATGACATTATTTTAAAGTTCTCGAACAATAGGTTTGTTATCGATAATTTCACCCACTAAAACCACATCGGTAACGCCAACAAATAAGCCATTTTCGAGTACCCCAGGAATGTTATTAATGGTTTTTTCTAAGGTAGCAGGGTCATCAATGCTATCGAATTTAACATCAATGACCAAATTACCTTGGTCTGTCACCACTGGGCCTGCTTTTTTGACTCCCATGCGTAATTCAGGTTTCCCTCCCAATTGTTCCAACTTACGGATCACTGGAACAACCGCTTTAGGAATAACTTCCACGGGCAAAAGGAAAGTTGAACCCAACTTATCCACCAGTTTACCCCCATCAACCACCACAATAAACTGTTCTGCTAAACTGTCTACAATTTTCTCTTGGGTATGGGCCGCGCCACCCCCCTTGATTAAATTCTTTTGAGGATCCACCTCATCAGCACCATCAATGGCAATGTCGATGCGATCGACTACATCTAGGGTGCTTAAAGGAATATTATATTTTCTTGCTAAGACTTCTGCTTGAAACGATGTGGTAACACCGACAATATTTTTTAAGTCTCCCGATTGTAACCGTTCACCAATATATTGTATGGCGTAGGCAGTGGTTGACCCTGTTCCTAAACCAACAATAGAATCTGATTTGACACGGGCAGCAGCAGCTTTACCCACCTCTTGCTTCATAATCACAACCGGATCTGACATGGACGATCTCCTAAAATAACGGATAGGGTTTGGTATTATTTTATACAGTTTCTGGATTTAAGAATAGGGGATGAGTTAGCCTTCAATCAACTATCTCGGGCCACCGAATCCATCCCTTATCTCTTTTCCATCTCTTAGTTATTAGAAGACGCTGCCAGCATTTCTTTGAGTTGTGCTAATTGATCAGCCCAACGGGGATCGGGTTGAAAGCTTTCATTAGAAGAACCACCACTAGATGAGGAAGAAGAATGACTGCGTTTTTTCCCACCACCTTTTTTGGACTTAGTGGGTGCAGGTTTACTGTCTGCCTTACCTTCTTCACCCTCTTTTCCTTTATTACGCGGCAATGCTTTTTCAATTTTGAGGGCATTGTCCATAAAGGACTGACCATTGTATTTTTCAATAAATGCGTCAGCTAATTCATCATTAGGAACGGTAACAAAAGCAAAACCTCGGCATTTGCCGGTCTTACGCTCTTTGATCACCTTAATGGATACAATTTCGCCCCCATCGACAAACAATTCTTCTAAGGTTTGGCGTTCTAGGTTGTCTTTGGGTAAATTACCTACATATAAGCGAATAGGCATTTAAGAGATACCTCCAGTAATTGAGTTGATAAAAAACTTGGTTGATTTCCCAGGTTGGGATTTTGTTGGGTTAAAGGCCCATAGGAAACAAGAAATAACTTTACCATGACTTCCTAGGCCATAACCGAGACTTGGTTGCCCCTTATTGGCTTGTGCCACTAAAATCACTTTTTCTTTAACGAGACTAAGATCAGGCAATTGAATCATTGAAACTTGGCTTATTCGGCGTTCTGCTGAATAGAAATGGATTGAACGGATAATGCCCTCTTAAATTATTACAGATTGTATAGAGGATTCGTCAAATAATTCCCTAAAAAATAATGATAATTCTCTCATGAGTGGATCAAATAGCCCATTCAATACTAAATATATATTATTTGGCTTTCTTAGACTTTTTTATCTTGTTATCTTTTCAGTATATTATTACCACTTTTGTTCACTTTGAGCAACTTTTTGGCAAAAGACTTGCTAAAAATGATGTTATGTGCATGGTTATTCTAGCCATTTGGGTACGCTAAAGGATGACAAGGAACTTTTACAACCAGAGATCAGTCCCCATGTTTCATACATAAGGTAGACATTCTGTCAAATCTTTGTTACATTGCTTTATAATTAAAGGTACGTTACAAAGTTAACTACCTACTCAAACATATCAACGACCTATTCGTGACCAAATCAGGAGTCAGTATGGAAAACACTTCTTGTAATTTAACTTTAGAACAACAATTTGAAATGAAACGTATCCGCGATGCAGCCAACCAAATGAGTCGGGAACAAGCATTAGATTTATTAATGCAAGCATCACGATTACTAATGATTAAAACCAATGTTGTTCGTAACTTGGCAAAATAACCCTATTTTTACCTGCGAAGGCTCAACTAAACGTAAATTAACTTATGGAGGTTTTTATGGACGCAAAAACGTTTGAATTATCCCTAGAACAACAATTCCAACTTCAATGTTTACAACAGGAGTTCCAAGATTTAGAAAGGGAACAAGTTATCGATTACTTGATCGATACCATGCAGCAAATTATGGCAAGAGATAATCTTATCCGAAATTTGATGAAAAACGAACTCTTCTAGTGTCTTAAGATTAGATGCTCTCCATCTCGTGTCAAGCTTCTCTAAAATCCTAGGCAGATGACGAAGAGGGACAAGGGGTGTTGGGAGGTCGATCTATGCTTAAAGATAAAAGGGAGTCATGAATGATAACCCAATTGTAGCACTTGAGACTGTTTTTTTCATTATAGACCCAAGGAAGAATTAGATGATTTTAGTTTTTTCGCTGCCATACTCGAAACATCAACCCCAAACAAACTAAAATGTAACCTGATGTAAGCAAGCCGTTGAGATATAGTAATCGTAATGTAAGCGTTTCAGATGTTTGTAAAGAGCTTAACCACAATAAGCTATAAGCAATTGCCCAGATAATGGTTAGCTTGAGAGAAAAGCGACTAACCCTTAGAACTTGACGACTACCCTGATGATGGTAAACTGTCCATAGTGCCGGAATCCAACCAACAACAGGGATCAGACGGGTTATTTCCTGCAATTTTTCTAGTTTTTGTTCTTGGAAGGGATCATGATTGAGATCACTCATGGTTTTAGCCCATAGTTTGCCATGGAAACAACTTTTAAACTCGATCTCAGTGCCATTATCCTCGCTGGAGGGTATAGTTCCCGTATGGGTACAGACAAAGCACTGATTGAGATTCAAGGGGTTCCTCTGTTACAACGTACCGCTACTTTAATACAAGCCTACGCTGACTCTGTTTATATTATTACCCCTTGGATAGAACGTTATCAAACCATTGTTTCTTCCCACTGTCACTTATTACGAGAAATTTGTCCTTCTGGAGAGACTCAGGGTCCATTAGTGGCATTTGCTCAAGGGTTAGTTTATGTTAAGACAGAATGGGTATTCTTGTTAGCCTGTGATTTACCTAATTTAACCCCTTTTGTCATAGAAGGATGGTTAAAAACCTTAGATCAGGTTTCTCCTGAAGCGATGGCTTATTTACCCCGTCATCCCAAAGGTTGGGAACCCTTATGTGGATTTTATCGTTCTTCGTGTTTAACGTCTTTAGAAAACTTTATCGATGGGGGAGGACGATCATTTCAGCAATGGTTAGAATTTCATCCTGTGGAAGAACTATTCGTTAGCGATCGCTCGGTTCTTTTCAATTGTAATACCCCGACAGATCTGCAATATTTGATTTCAGTTGATTATTAACAGTTATGAATGCACTTTCAATTCCAACTTGGATGGTTCATGTATCGAGTGTCATCGAGTGGACAGTAGCAATTTTATTGGTCTGGACTTATGCCCAAGTTGCTCATAAATTATATTGGCGATCGCTATCTTGGGGAATGTTACCGGCGTTAGTCAGTGCGATGTGTGCTTGTACTTGGCATTTTTTCGATAATGCACCCTCTTTGGATTGGTTAGTTACCTTACAAGCTGCTTTAACAGTGGTAGGCAACTGTACCCTTTGTTTGGCCGGTTGGTGGATTTTTCGGTCTTCTTCTTCTTGATTTTAATCTGAGTTCGGCGAAACTAGGTTACGGTAGTGTTAGGGAGTCAGGAGTCAGGAGTCAGGAGTCAGAAGTTCCTCACTTCGTTCCGGCGCTATCGCACAGGAGTCAGAATGAAGAATATAGTAAAAAAATTTAGATTAAAACGAATAAAAACGGAATAAATTTTTAATATTTTTAGTTTTCCTTCTTGATCTTTCTCTTGTCTCGGAGTTTCCTGTCTTTTGAATTCTCGTTAAAACTCGAAAAATTCTTACATCGAACTCACGTTTAACTCACATCTTGCATCTTGTTCGTGCATTGGCTAGTGGTGAAAGGGTGTGGGGTGTAGGGTGTAGGGTGTAGGGGTTTATTTTGACTCTAAGTGCTTAAGAATTGATTTTCTTTTTTTGTTGTTCAGTTTTTCTGTACTGGTGCAAGATCTGAGTTTAACAAATAAATATTAGGGGTCAAAACCGTTGACCCCTGCTGTTCAAAAAGATGGTTTCAAATTGCGTTTATTCTGGTTTCCCATCCAATTTCCAGACAACTTCCTCCTCTGAATGTACGTGATAAACATCATCACTCAGAGGAAGTTGTCT
>JASJDW010000033.1 GCA_030064955.1 Crocosphaera sp. | reverse complement strand
CATCGGAGTTAATTCAAGAATTCGCTCGGAGTGGGGCGATCGGTCTTGTTAATCGGATTAGAACCCTTGAAAATAAAGGAGTCCTCAAGCCATGACCTTTTCAGAAGAACTTAATAGCACCGAAACGGATGCAGATTTTGACGACCTTGGCAGTAGTTATCCGACGGCCTTTGGTATTACCTTTACCCCGCAAGTAACTGGCATTTGCTTAGGAGTATTGGGCTTACTGGGTTCAATTTATGTGGGATTGAATTTTGTGAAGCCCGCTTATGATAATTATACTCAACTCAAAGCCACCGAAGCTGAAAAACTGGGTCAAGTTGAGCAACAAGAATCAGGGGAACTCACCCAGAAAATGTTCGATGCTGAGCAGAAATTAAGGGAATCAGAATCCTTAAGGAGCCAAGTCTTATCTTTGTTTTCTAGCGAAGATAGTCTGAAAACCCTGCTCTTCGATATTAATCAATTGGTAGAAAAACACCAGGTAGAATTAGTCAGTTTCAGACCCAATGGAACCATCACAGTCGTTACCGACGGCTCCCTAGGAGCCGGAGTCAATGGTCGTCTGAAACGGCAGCAATTTGATTTAACCGTTAAGGGAGATTTCGGAGCGACTCAAAGTTTGCTGAGGGATTTAGAACGATTACAACCCTTATTGGTTATCAAAGGACTAAAATCTAACTTAGTTGAAGATCAATTTGTGATTGACATTGTTGAAATTCAGCAACAAGGAGGACAAACCGTTGCCACTGGACAAGCTAAATCCCAAGGCAAAGACGCTTTAGAAACCAGTTTTAGCTTGGATGCTATCTTACCCTTGAGTCCTGAGGAAGTAGCCCAATTAAACCCAGAAGGAGAAACCTCAGAAGAAGGGCAATAACCTTCATTTGTCGATCATTAAAATAGTTTTTAATGCCTTACGGGGACATTAATCTGTGTGTGTGTTGTGTGTAACTAAGGAGTGAACCGTGAAACAGTATCATTACCCGCTTACGACCGGTGGAGTCTTTTTAATGCTCTTGTGCCATCAACCCTTAATGGCACTAGAAGACTCAAAATCTTCTCTGGCGAAAATAGATTATCGAGAAATTGCCCAGGAGACAATAGAACCAGAAAACAAGACATTGTTTCAAACCCAGTCTCTACTTGAACAACTTAGTGCTGAACTACCTAAACTAGCAAGCAAGATGGAGCCACAGCCCATCTCAGTCATGGGTTCTGAGTTATCCAAGGAAGAAGCCAACAATCCCTTTATTGCTCAACTTCCTACCTATTCCCCCGCTCCCCCCACCTATTCCCCACCCCCTGGACAAACCTTTCAGGCTCCAGGTCCAGGTCCCGTTCCAACGAATCCTTCTGGACCGAATTCAGAGGTGCTAGTGCCGAATCCCGATGTCATTATTAGATCGAACGGGAGTTCCATTCCTGATAGCCTACAACCCACCATGCCCGTCGCTCCAACCTTACCACGGGCGATCGCTCCACCTGTGGGGGACATGGCCATTTCTAATATTGACGCAGGAGCTAGTGAAATCGACTTAGGCAGTAGTGCCATTGTGCCACGGCTCGTTCTAAGAGAAGCTCCAGCTAGGGAAGTTTTAGCGGTGTTAGCTCGTTTTGCAGGGGTGAATTTAGTGTTTACTGATACTCCTGGCGGTGATCAGAGACAAACGGCAGCCGAACCCACCGTATCCCTCGATTTAGAAAATGAACCAGTAGAAGATGTCTTTAACTCGGTATTAATGATTTCTGGACTCCAGGCCAACCGCAGAGGCCGCACCGTGTTTGTGGGTTCTCGCTTACCCCAAGCAGCCCGCACCCTAGTGAGTCGTACCTTACGCCTTAACCAAGTTAAATCCGCCAATGCAGGGGTGTTTTTAGCCTCCCAAGGGGCAGAGTTTCAACGGTTAGTGACCCAAACAGAAGACATTATCGATCCCTTAACCCAACGGGTAGTGGGACGCAGAGAACTTCCTAGTACCCTAGAATCTTTGACCTCTGAAGCGGATGCGGAATCAACCGGTCCGATGTTATTAAGAGGGTTAACCGTCTCCTCTGACGATCGCCTCAACACCGTTACCTTGGTGGGAGAACCCCGTGATGTTCAAGTGGCCACCTCTCTATTGACCCAAATGGATGCCCGTCGCCGTCAAGTAGCGGTGAACGTGAAGGTAGTGGATGTCACCCTCACCAACGATCAATCTTTTAGCAGTAATTTTTCCTTTGGTTCTGGGGATGCTTTTATCGTTCAAGACGATGGGGCTGCGGTACTACGGTTTGGAGGCTTTAGTCCTGCCAGTGGTGATGATCTTAACAGCGCACCAGGTCGGGTGCTTGACCCTCCGGTTATCAATAATCCCCTAATTGATGGTAATACCTTTATTGATTTTAATCGCTCCATTGTTGCCCCAGGACAAGGGGGTGGATTCCTTTTACTTGATGATGCAGGAAACTTGATTCGGATTCCTAGCGATGCTCAATTTTTTGGACGGGTTGCTGGTGTGTCAATGGATCCGAGCATTGCAGGGATTACTGATATTACTCCAGGGGAACCAGATACGTTTGAAAGAACTTTTGATCCTGAAACGGGAATTATTACCACCACCGTCAGTCCAGGAAGCATAGCAACCGCTGAAGCTGCCCTTCCCAGTTTCTTCCAATTCCCCAGACGATTCTTAGCCCAAATTGAAACCAATATTCAAAGCGGTAACGCTAAAATTTTGACCGATCCAACCTTAGTGGTTCAAGAGGGACAAGAAGCAACGGTTAAACTTACTCAAAAAGTAATTGAAAACATCACTACTCAAGTTGATCCCCTTAGTGGTGTACGGACTACAACCCCGGTTTTACAAGATGCAGGTTTAACCTTGGCGATTAACGTCGATAAAATTGATGACAACGGCTACATTAATCTTACCGTAAGTCCCACCATTGCTGCGGTTGGAGATATACAACAATTTGATAGTGGGGCTGATGGAGGTACGAATGACCTCTTCCTCTTGAACCGCCGAGAATTGAGTTCTGGTTTAATTCGTCTGCGGGATGGCCAGACTTTAATTCTATCAGGAATTATTAGTGAATCGGATCAGACCATAACAAGTAAGGTTCCTTTATTGGGAGATATTCCGCTGCTTGGGGCTTTATTTAGAAGTCAAACCGATACGTCCCAACGCACTGAGGTCATTGTTTTATTAACCCCTCAAATTCTCCATGATAACGGTCAATGGGGTTATAATTATCAACCCGGACGCGGAACGGCTGAAGTGTTGCGAGATCAGGGTTTCCCTGTTCAGTTAGTCCCCTAATTTGAGGGTGGGAAGTTTGGGAAGGGTGGGGAGTGTGGGGAGTGATAAGGTGACGGGGTGATGGGGCGACGGGGGGAATATATATGAATGATTTCTCCCAGTCTCCAAAGTCTCCCAGTCTCTTTGTCTCCCCCTGCGCCCTCTGCTCCCCCTGCTCCCCCATCTCCCTTGTCTCCAAAGTCCCCCAATCTCCCAGTCTAAGTAGATCACAAACATCCTAGTCTCCCCTTACCTCGCAGTCTCAAAGCTAGAAACACTGTATGTAACTCACATGAAAACTGCTGTAATTCGTCTCTCTCAAGCACAATTAAATCTTTTAGAATTGTGTCCCCCTCAATTTCAACGGGTTTATTTAGAGCAGTTGGGATCACCTATTGAACCAGAAGTCCAAGAAAGTTTACTGTGGGGAAATCAATTTCATCAATTAATGCAGCAACATTTTTTAGGGTTGTCTATCGATTCCATTTTAGAAGTTGATCAAGACTTAAAAAAGATAGTTGAAGCTTTATTGAGGGCTGTTTCTGAACAGCATAATCTAAATTCTGATTGTTGGACAGAAGCAGAACATTATCGGGGTTTAGAAAAAGAAAACTATTTATTAACAGCTATTTATGACTTATTAATAATCAACGAAAATAAAGCACAGATTTTAGATTGGAAAACCTATTTACAACCTCAAAATAAGAAAAAGTTAGAAAATAATTGGCAAACTAAATTATACTTATATTTGTTGGCAGAAACCTCTAATTATTTACCTGAACAAATTTCTCTAACTTATTGGTTTGTTAAAATCCCCCATGAACCTCAATGCTTAACTTTTGAATATAGTGATAAACTTCATCAGGAATATACTAAAGAATTAGAATTTTTGTTAATAAATCTTGATGAATATTTGTTGAATCTAAATGAAAATAATCTTAATTTTCCTCACAATAAAAATTGCGAAAATAATTGTCCCTACTATAATTTATTTTTCTCAAAAATAAACAATATAGAAAATGATAATAACAATTTATTATCAATTATTGATGAAATTGAAGAAGTCAGTATTTAGAATTAAGAATTTATTTTTGAGTTTCAATATATTTTTTAACTGCATCTTCTGAAATATGCCCAACAGAAGCGTAATAAGTTCCTTTGCTCCACAAACCAGAACCCCAGAACTTGCGCTGCTTCAGTTTGGGGAATTTGTTAAATAAATGTACGGCACTAATAGATTTTAGGGTTTTTGCTATTTCCACTGGTGCAGTTGTATGGTCTGCTTGAACAAAAATATGGCAATGGTCGCTCATAACTTCAAGAGAATGGCATAACCAACCATAGGCTTTACAAGTCTCTACAAGTATGCGTTTTAGTTCTACTTCTATTGCTCCTTCTAGGACTTGGTGACGATATTTAGGGCAAAAAATTATGTGATACCCAAGGCTGTGTTTTGCATGAGATGAGCTTAAAATTTGCATATTGACAAAACATATAAATTTTTGATAGTATAACCATATCATCTTTGTTGCAAAAAATGCTTAGAACTGTTTCAATCCCAGTTAATTTACCCAGGACGCGGTTTTTTAATCTTATGGGTCAGTGTGCGGAAATATTCAACGCGCATATTGACTGGGCTTTGAAGAATAAAACTTACAACAAATCAAAGGCACATCGAGATTTGTACAGTCAATTAAGACTTACTTATCCTGATCTGCCTTCTGCGTTATTACAAGCCACTAGAGACAATGCACTTGAAGCCATTAAACAATGCAAATTTAAGGGTACACCTCGCAAAAAACCGACTTCTGGATTACGTTACGACAAACGCACCATGACACTTAGAGGAGAACAATTGACTCTTAGCTGTATTGGTAAACGAGTAAAGTTAATCCTGAATGTGCCAGATTATTTTCGAGAAATCTACGATAACTGGGATTTTCGAGGAGCGACAGTTACCTATACCAAACAGACTAAGCAGTTTTGGGTACGCTTAGTATTTGAACACCCTGATCCAGAAAAACTAGAGCATGGAGACGTACAAGGAATAGATAGAGGTTTGTACCATCTCTGCTCTACCCATGACGGTAAATTCTTCTCCTCAAATAAAATACGAGCTACCCAAAGACGTTACCTATACAATCGAAAACAATTGCAGCAAAAAGGCACTCGTTCGGCTCAACGTAGATTAAAAGCTATGTCTGGACGCGAGAAGCGGTTCATGCGCGATATCAATCATTGTGTAAGTAAGGAGTTAGCTAATCAGCCAGAATATCGGATATTTGCTCTTGAAGACTTATCGGGAATACGCAATCAAAGAAGAGGTAAGAAGCTCAATAAATGGCTATCTAGTTGGCCGTTTAGCCAGCTTGAATTTTTCTTAGGCTATAAAAGTGTAGCTCTCGGAAAAGAAACAGCTTTTGTAGATGCTAGGTACACCTCTCAACGATGCAGTCGGTGTGGCAACGTGAACAAAGCTAATCGGAAAAAGTCTAGGTTTCACTGCCGTTCTTGCCACTTTGAAATTCATTCTGATATTAACTCAGGTTTGAATATCCGAGATAACTTTTTCCTTTCCTCTATCCAACCTGGAACGGAGGAACAGGCTGTCGTCAATCAGCCAATCGTGACAACCAATTGCGGTTAGTTACAAGCGACGTGGGCTTGCCCCGGTCGTAATTGACATATTCAACTTCTGAACTCCTTACTTCTATAACTAGAATATTTTGTGCCTCACAAGTAGGGGGAACTGCTATATTGAACTCAGATTTTCTTTTGCTTCTTGAGCCACTTGTTCCATAGAATCCTCTGCTAAAATTGTAAGGGCTTGTTGAGCTTGTTCTCCTCCCAATCTACCCAATGCTTGAACCAGTCGATAACGAACTTGCCAGTCTTCATCTTTGACTAATTGAACCAATAAAGGAACGCCTTGGCTATTTCCCAATTCTCCCAAGGCACTTACCGCAGAAATTCTGACTAACCCATTATCAGATTTTAGAGCTTCTTCTAATAATTCAATGGCTTTTGGTTCTCCTAACTCTCCTAATGTAGCAATAATGCTTAACTGTAACAACCAGTCAGAAGTTTGTTGATAGAGTTGTTTTAAATCATCATAAGCTTGGGTTAATTGTAGTCCACCAATTACATCTGCTGCTGCTGCTTTGACATCAATTTCTGGGTCATTTTGTAAGCGATCGCGCAGTAAACCCAAAGCTGTGTCTGGATCTTGTCTACCCAATGGATCCAGTTGACTAACTGCTGCATAACGAACCCGTTCATTAGTATCTGTAACTAAGGGTTGAATCAGATCAAAAGCGATCGCTGGATCAAGTTGACGCAATAGATTAACTCCTTTAAGGCGATCGCCGAGATTTTCGGAGGTTAACAGGGGTTGCACATCAGCAGGGGTAACACTCATGGTAATAATATGGATAAATAAATAACAAACCAGAAACCATTGCAATTAAAAATCCTAACAAAAAACCTGCAATGATTAAATAATTGAATAAGTTTTGTCAAGTTTCTTCGCTTTGGTTTTCTGGGGGACTCAAAGACTGTTTATTGGAAGCAGAGATGATTGTCTTCATCCCTTTATCATAGTTAGAGGCGATCGCTAAAAATGCGCCAGCTAAAACATAGATCGGTAACGGCAAAATAAAACCTTTAATCCATTGATAAAACTGCACTAATACAAATAATACAAAAACGGCACTAATCCATAAGCGCATAGTTACAACCTCATCACCTTCAACCGATCATATTTTAGCTCATAGGTTAAACTAAAAATAATATATTTTGATAAGGCATTATGGTACGACAATTATCTTCTCAACCATCTTCAACCCTTATCTATCCTGAAAGTGATGGAAAACCGATGGCCGACAATACAAAACAGTTTCGTTGGATTGTGGTTATTAAGGAAAATTTAGAGTTATTATTTGCTACAGATAATCAGGTTTTTATTGCTGGAGATTTATTATGGTATCCGATAGAAGGTAATAATACGTTAGCACAAGCTCCTGATACAATGGTGGTTTTTGGAAGGCCGAAAGGCGATAGAGGTTCTTATCAGCAATGGAGAGAAGAGAATATTCCACCTCAAGTCGTTTTTGAAATTCTTTCTCCTTCTAACCGTTTAAAAGAGATGGCTAAAAAATTCCAATTTTATGAACGTTATGGAGTGGAAGAATATTATCTGTTTGATCCTGATAAAATTGACTTACAAGGATGGACAAGAGTAGAAGATAGATTAAATGTTATTGAAGAAATTAATCATTGGGTGAGTCCTCGGTTGGGAATTAAATTTGTCTTAACATCTGACAATTTAGAAATTTATCGTCCCGATGGGGAACCATTTTTAACTTTTGTAGAATTAGGTCAATTACGACAACAAGAAAGACAAAAAATTGAGCAATTAGAACAAGCACAAAAGAATGCTATTTCTCGTCTTTATCAGTTAGAACTAACCGTAGAACAAATTGCTAATTCTTTAAGTTTATCTGTTGAAGAAGTACAAAAAGAGCTAAAATTTTGAGTTAAGTTTGTCCGATTATAACGGGTTCAATCTCTTGTTTAATTGTCATTCCGAGGAAACTCCGAATCTCATTAACCTCTTAAGCATAATGTGTAGTGTTATATTTTTAACAAAAAAATCGTGAGAAAAAACAAAGTTTCCTCACGGTTTTGAGATGAATTAAAATTGATAATTAAACTTGAGCAGGAACTTGTTCTGCTGTTGTAATTTTTTCGTAGGTTTCTCTCATTTTCAAACCAACTAACACCTGGAATAAACCGGTTCCATTGGTAGAACCAGGATAATCTTTATGTTGTAGTAAAAGTTCGGTCATCTCGCCATAATACTTGGTTCCAGTTTTACTGAGATGACTTTCGATGTAGATCATTTCTTCGAGATTATCGAATTGACCATCTACCTCTAACATAGAGACTTCATTACCCATGAAGTTGTCAGGGCCGTAGTACATCTTAATACCAGGGTAAGCACAAGTTAACTTACGTCCACAAGGTCGCCAATCAATGGTAGACCCTTCATCGAATAGGTATGCGGGTTCAAAGTTATCAATACCTTCTTTTTGAACGAGACGAACTCGTAGTAACTTACTTTCGTGGTCTTCAATTAACTGAGTGGGTAACACTTGAATCACCACATCAGCGTATTGTTTTTGGGGTTCGATGTAAGCACTAAAGTCAGGCTTTCTAGCATTAATAGAGGCTAACACATCTTCATAGGTGTGTCCTCTTTCTGCCATATCCCGTTGAATTTTCCAGTTAATTTTAACTTCATCACTGATATCGAGATAAACCCCAAAATCAACTAATTCACGGACTCTTTCATCGAATAAAGGATGTAATCCTTCAATAACCACTACCTTATTGGGTTCAATGCGTTCAGGAGGATCAATTTCCCCTGTTTCGTGATTATAAATGGGTTTATCAATAGCTTGACCTGATTTTAAAGCTTTAATTTGTTCATACATCAGATCAAAATTGTTCGCTTTAGGATTTAAAGCAGTCACACCGGCTGCTTTTCTTCCTTTACGATCTAAACTGTGGTAGTCATCCAAACAGATGACCGTCATAAACTCTTCACCAAATAAATCGGTTAAACGACGTAAAAAAGTAGATTTACCGCAACCGGAGTCTCCGGCAACTGCAATAAGAACCACGCGGTCTAAATTTGTGGTCATAGCTTCCCTCTAAGTGCAAAACAGAATTGTTAACCCGGTTTCATTACCTTGTCATTAAAGTCTCCCATAAAGGGAGCATTATTGGTCAATTATTGGGTAAAATTTTTTACAGAGTAATAACTCTGTTTTCTAATCCCAAAGTTGACAAGATCCTAACAAGATCCAGATACGTATTAAATACTGACAATGGATTTTACCAGACCGACATCACTCTTCACAAGAGACAAGGTATTTACGATTAATATTTCCAAAACCGTTGTTGGAAAAAAATCTAAAACTGATGCAAGTTTAACAGATTTTTAGAGATAATTTCGTTATGCTCTATGAACGCGCTGATCTTTGCTGAGGTTTCCCCTCTTGATTAAGCAATTCATAGCGATGTATTGAAGATTACCACCCGATGGTAGGCTAAATAGAGCAGTTATGATATGCAACATAAATTAGGAGAGATAGATGTACAGTTCAGCCGTAGTAGCAACTTCTGGCAAGACAACAGCATACGGAAGCCGTCTGTTTGTCTATGAGGTGGAGGGGTTATGTCAGAATACAGACAATGATAGTCTTGATTATCCTATTCGTCGTAGTGGTAGCGTTTTTATCACTGTTCCCTACGCACGGATGAATCAAGAGATGCGTCGTATTACCCGTATGGGTGGTCGTATTGTCAGCATTAAACCGCTAGATGCTGAAACCTCCCTAAAACCCACTTCTAACCGTTCTAGTGAAGCTGAAGTTGCTCAACCACCGCAAAGCAACCCAACGGAAGAAAAACGTAAACCTATGACTCAAGCGAAAACAAAAGTTCCTGTTAATATTTATAAGCCCAAAAACCCTTTCATTGGCAAATGTATCGAAAATTATCCCTTGGTTAGAGAGGGTGGTAGTGGTATCGTTCAACACTTAACTTTTGATATTTCTGAGGGTGATCTCCATTATTTAGAGGGACAAAGTATTGGTATTATTCCTCCTGGAACCGATGAAAATGGCAAACCCCACAAGTTAAGACTTTACTCTATCGCTTCTACCCGTCATGGGGATAAGTTAGACGATAAGACCGTTTCTTTGTGTGTTCGTCAGTTAGAATACCAACACCCCGAAACCAATGAAACTGTTTATGGTGTTTGTTCTACCCATCTCTGTAATCTAGAAGTGGGTGCTGATGTTGCTATTACCGGACCTGTTGGGAAGGAAATGTTACTCCCTGAAGATGAAGATGCTAATATCGTTATGTTAGCTACAGGAACCGGGATTGCTCCTTTCCGTGCGTTTTTATGGCGGATGTTCTTTGAAAAGCATGAAGACTATAAGTTTAAAGGTAAGTCTTGGTTAATCTTTGGGGTTCCCTACACCGCTAATATTCTCTATAAAGATCAGTTAGAAGAGATTCAATCCAACTATCCTGATAACTTTGAATTAACCTACGCTATTAGTCGGGAACAGAAAAATAGCGAAGGTGGCCGGATGTATATTCAACACCGTGTTGCTGAACAAGCTGAGAAGTTATGGACCATGTTACAAGATCCTAAGACCCACCTCTATATGTGTGGACTCAAAGGGATGGAAAGCGGTATTGAAGAAGGGTTAAGTCCTTTTGCTGCTAAACAAGGAGTAGAATGGTCTGATTTCGTTAAGAAATTGAAAAAAGAACATCGTTGGCACGTTGAAGTTTACTAAATTTCAACGTTATTTTGAATATATCAGCAAAGGGTGGGCAAGGCTCACCCTTTTATTAATTTAGAATGAAGGTAGGGTGGGCAAATCAGAAATTTATCTTAACCCCTCATAACGTAGAAAACTTTGCCCACCTTACAAAACTTATTTTAGGCTTAACACAGAGGTTATCATGCTTTTTGTCCTATTCTCAAAGGTTGTCATTCTCAAGGGGAGACTTTTGAAGAAGTAATTGATAATATTACAGAAGCAATTGAATTATATATTGAAAGTTTGATTGCTGATAATCAACCTATTCCTAATTGAGTCGTGTTATCTCCACATTTGATTTATAATTTTATCGATAGTTTTTGTCCTAAAGTTTCTTTTTTGATTTATTAGATTCTGTGGGTTTGCCAGTTTGTCAACTTCATTTTTTTTCTCTAAACAAATTAAAATAAAGAAAATGTACATGATAAAAGGAATAAATAATAAACTAAAAAATTTTAATATATCTTTTCCTGTCGTTATTTCTTTAAAAAAATAGAAAATTATCATAGCAAAAATTAGACTTAAAAAACTATTGATTATTATTAATTGAATTTTATTTTTATTTTCTAGATCATTTATTGAGATAATTAGTTTATTTAAAAATATAGACAATATTCCTAATAGTATTATAACTAATCCAAACCAGAGTTTCCATGATTGCAAGTTTAGTGAAATATCATACCAAAACCAGTTATTTATATCAAAGTTAAAAATCAATAATGTAGTACCTCCAACCAATGAAACACCACTAATTAAAGCAAACAAAACAAAAATTAAACCAACATCTAAGGGATCTAAAAACTTTGTTTCTTGTTGTGAAATATAATGCTCCCAAGAAATATGGGTTAAATGTTCCTTAAAATTAGCTACGAAAATATCAATAGGATTATTTTGATTAGTTTTGCGGGGATTGTTCCCTGGTGTAACTTGAATTTCTTGATTGTTAGTAGTAAAAAAATGATTAGGATCAGAATTATTAGTATCAGGATCAATATATTGAAAGTCAATACTATTATCTTCAAGTTCTAAATATTGCTTTCTCAGAAAACTTAAATTAACTAATTTTTGTTCTACTCGATGATAAATATACTTACCAATCATTCTATTCTTTTTTATTGCAAATAATGAACGATAAATCAAATAAAAGCTTAAACCAGGAATTAACCAATTGAAAATAATAATGCTCGGGACAATACCTCTTTGTTCAATTGTTTGTCCATTAGTTGTTTTTGTGATCCTTAAAAAGTATTCAATATCATTTGATGTACCTACAAAAATTAGCTTTTCATTTTGTAAGTTTTTTTGTCCAATTTTTTTTCTAATTGCTGTTTGTGTTGTTTCATCAAGTTCTGATAATTCTATTTCTTTTTTAATATTTTCTTCTTTTATATCCTTATCATTGGATATTATAAAATCACCACCTTTTATTGTATACTCAGCCTCCACTTGCTCATCATTTGTTGTTGGTTGTAACATTCTTATATCTATTTCACCAATATCTTGTAAAGTTAAAGGCATATCAATTATAGTATCTTCTACTGTTAAAAAATCTGATAAGGGAGCTAAACCAATTGATGCTATGGTAAATATAGCTGCTAATCCTAATAAGATAAGTTGACTGATTTCTGAAGTATTTTGTAATATTTCAGCCCGTAAAGCTTCATACTCTTTTAAAGTAATTTCTATAGCTTTGTCTATATCTAATAGTTTAAAAAATTTACGATTGTTTAATTCTTGTGATAAAGTATTACATATAAAATCTACTTTTTCCTTTTCAGTTCCTGCTGTTGGAAAGTTAGTATCTTTTTGTTTTTTATAAACTAGCTCACTTAGTTTATTTTCTCCTATATCTAATAACCATTCTTCAATACGCCCTTGTGTGATACACTGATAAGCTACATTTGTGTTAGCTGTATCTTGACATAAGTCAATTAATTTTTCTACAGAATAAGCGTATAAATTTCGTCCAGTATCAAACTCAAATCGTTTTGCCATTTCTAGATTAGTGCTTCTAACAAAATGATACTGTCTAATTATAGAATACTTAGAACACTTGGGGTTAAGTAATCATAAAAACCTTTTTGGTATTTACTGATATATTAAAGTAAATAAATTTTTCCGAAAAAGACAAGTCCCAGTATTTTTAATCAATTAGAAAACAGTAATACTCAACATTTAAAGATATATTAGTCTATTATAGTCAGTCAATGTTTATGAATAAACATCAGGTGGGCATTGCCCACCCTACAGTAACGTCTACTATATCGTCATATAATTAAAAAATCCTCCCAAAATGGGAGGAAATAATTACTTAATTTCATTATTCAATCTACTTTAATTCACAAGAATCACGATAACACCAGCGTAATAAAGTAACACCAATAGCAAACTTAACCACTTCTAACACCCAATAACTCCAATGCAGAGAAATCATAGCAGATGGCATAGTATCAGTTGCTGCAAACGGATTGATTTCTAAACCAAAAGCACTTAATTCTGGGGTTAAGAAATAAGTGTAGATCAAAGCAATACCGAGTAAAACACTGGCTAAAATGACTGACCAACGTTCCTGAAGATGAATAAGAAGATGATGGCGACGGAAAATCAAAAATCCCGTTAAAACAAGGGCTGCACACACTAATTCAATGCGGTTGAATAATCCAAAAATAATATATCCCGCACTGGCAAAACCGCCCTCACTCATCATCCCTGATAAAGATAAACCAGGAATGACAACACAATCAAGAATAATACTACTACTTAGCCAAAAACCAAGGGCAAACATGACAACGGTTGTCCAGCTAAGAAACTTCCAACGATTATTAGATAAGGCATTCATTCGGAATTCGCTCCTTTACTGTCCTACTTATATTATTGAAATAAATGAGTGGTAATTCACAGGTTTTGATAAATATCTTTACGTTCATCTTCCTTATCATTCCGAGGGAACGAAGAATCTTATTAAAGTCTTAATATTAATGCCTAGCTACTTAGCCTAATCTAAAATGTTGGTTAATATCTGACTCTAGGATCAAGAAAGCCATAACTTAAGTCAGCAATCAAATTAAAAATAACAATTAAAATGCCATAAATAAAGGTAATCGCCATAACAACAGGAGTATCACTGCGGTAAATTGAATCAATTAATAATGCGCCAATTCCTGGTACTCTAAAAATTTGTTCTGTGACCAATGCACCAGTAAAAATAGTGGGAACATCTAGAGCAATTAATGTTACCACAGGGATTAAAGCATTACGAATAATATGGTTTTTTAGTATAGCAAAATTGCTTAATCCTTTTGCTTGTGCTGTGCGAACATAATCATGGGTTAATTCATCTAAAATTGCAGAACGAATAAAGCGCATTAACACAGCAGATTGATATAAAGCTAACACCGTAATGGGCATTATGGACTGTTTTATTTGTTCAATAAAAGTAGAAAAATTAGTCACTTCTAAGGTACTGTTATAAATAAAAGGAAACCAGTTTAATTGAACACTAAAAATAACAATTAATAATAATCCAGTTAAAAAAGTGGGTAAAGAATAACCTAAAAAAGCAAAAGTTGTGATCATTTGATCTAATAAAGAATAGCGTTTAATAGCTGAAATAAGACCTAATGGAAAAGCAATTAAAACACTGAATATATAAGCGGTTCCTACTACCCATAATGTTGTTGGGAGACGTTGTAAAATTAGATCCAAAACAGGACTGCGACTGGTAAAAGAATAGCCTAAGTCTCCTTTAAAAAAGGCAAAAAACCATTTAATATAACGGATATGAATGGGTTGATCTAGTCCCAAACTTCTCCGGATATTTTCCCTAACTTCTTCAGTGATAGAAGGGTTAGAAGCGAATTCTCCGAGGGGATCACCTGGGGCTAATGCTAAGATAGTAAAGAGAACTAAACTAATAGCAATTAAGGTAGGAATGGCGATTAATAAGCGTTTGATTAGGTGTTGGTTCATTATGAATTATGATTCAATCAATTGATAATATTAAAGAAGCAATTGAATTATGTGTTGAAAGTTTCATCACTGATAATCAACCGAATTTCTCAAGAAGATTTAATCGTCAAACCATTAAGTATTGTAGTCTGAGTAATTTGCCAAGCGTGAAGGCAAAAGAGTTTATTAAAGTTATCGAAAACTTGGGGGATAGTCATCTCACTTATTGTTGAGGAATAGCTGATAAAATAGCTCGAAGTGCTTTGTTAACATCTTCAGAAGTTTGGAAAACTTTGGCGACATCTGATTCTAAAGTAACAGTTATTGTTGTCTCATTTAGCTGATCAGCAAACCGATTAGGATGGGCCTTGCTATAATCAAAGTTATATTCAGGAAGTAAATCTTCCTCAAAATTTTGGTTGCTTTGAGAATTTTGTGTATTTTTCATAGTCTTGACATTCTTTCTTGGTTGTTAAACGTGCGCTAATAATACGGATTATTTGAGTTCTTTCGGTAAAACAAACTAATAAAAGTCGATTTCTCTCATCGTGTCCAATAATAATTTCTCTTTTTTCACCGAAAGAATGCCACTCATCATCAAAAATGTAGGCAAGCGGATCTCGAAAAACAGCCTTGGCCTCTTCAAATTTGATGCCATGCTTTTTGAGATTAAATTTCGCTTTTTGGTTATCCCACTCAAATTGTAAGCTCATGAGTTCAATTTTAGCTTAGCCTACGATACAATCCATCAAGCAAGCCGTTAAAAGTTACATATGAAAGTCCGAAACGGATATCAATGTCTCAGTCGCAATGGTTTCAGAGAAGGTACTCTAGAGGCGATCGCCCTGATCCAACCTACAAAGGCAAGTGATTGCCCTGAATAAAAAACATTTTCTCGGAATGACAATTACATTTCTCTGCAAAAGAAAAATCCTACTATTTTCAATCGGCTAGAAAACAGTAGGAATAAACATCAGAGAGATATTAGTCTGTTACAGTGGGGACAGAAATGATGTTAAAACAATTAATCATTATCGACTTGAGATAATTCAAATTGAACTTGAGATAAATAACTTGAATTATTGAGAGCTTCAGAAGATAATCGTCCAGCTTCAACAGCAGCTTGAACCAAAGATTCAGCATCAACTTTACCAGACTGAATCCCTAAACTAAAGCGAGTATAACCAGGAATTCCTTGTTCGCTAAAAGTTCCACCTCTTCCATGACTTACTAAATTAACAGGAGATAAATAAGTGATGGGATTTTGTTCAACAGTAGAAGTAACAGCGATAATTTCATTAGCATTAACAGGAGCAAAAAAACTACCTAAAACCAGAGAAGATAAACCAGTAATAATAAACCCTTTCATGATTAATAACTCCATTGCTTTGTTTCGTTATTTTTAGTATCGGGGAGTTATCTGAAAAGTAAATGACTGAAGTCTGAGTTAAACATAAGAGTTAATTAAGTTATCTGAGAAATGGATGAAAAAAACCTAAGTTTTTCTTATTTATTCTGTTTTATATAGCAGTTCCCATACTTGTGAGGTACAAACGCTTCTAGTTTTAGGAGTTAGGAGTTCGGGAGTTCAGGAGTTCAGGAGTTCAGGAGTTCAGGAGTTCAGGAGTTCAGGAGTTCAGGAGTTCAGGAGTTCAGGAGTTCAGAAGTTGAATATTCCACACTCCCCTGCAATCTTAACTATGATGCTTGGGAACCCTGTTATCAAATTTCATGTTTTTGTCAATGACGAAGATCACAGACACAAGAGCAAATTTGGAATAATATTAGCCAACTGTGTGAAAACACTGATAAACTCTAACAGATCATTTTAATATCTGTATTAATCCCTATGAAACTAAAAACCTTAGTCTTAGCTGGCAGTATCGCCACCTGTTTAATCCCTCTGACTGCTCAAGCTCAAACAGTTGCAACTCCTTTTGATAGAATGTTTGTTGTAGGAGATAGTGTGGCTGATGATGGTAATTTATCCAATTATGGTTTGCCTAATTTTCCACCCAGTCAGTTAGGTTATGCGGGGGGACGTTTTAGTAATGGACCCACCTTTGCAGAACACTTACCCTCCCATTTCGGTTTTGATTATAATCCTGATACAAATATTGCTGTTGGGGGTTCAGGAAGTGGAGACTTTCATGTTATTCCAGAGTTATCAGGGATTGCTGGATTAAACCAACAAGTTAGCCAGATTACCAATAATTACAGTATTACCGATAATGATTTCTTCGTTATGGTAACAGGGACTAACGACTATTTCTTTAATCCCTCCGCTAATGTGCAAACTGTTGTTAATAATATTGTCAATAATGTTCAAACATTAAAAAATGCAGGAGCCAAAAACGTCTTAGTGTTTGGTTTAGCTGATTTGAGTCATCTTCCTGTGGCTGAAGATTTTGCTACAATTTATCCTCATTTGGATAACGGTGCAGCAACTCAGATCACAGAAGCTCATAATGATCTATTGCAAAATTCTCTGGATCAACTCTCTCAAGATAATGAGATCAATACCATGTTTTTTGATTTTGCTGAATGGACAGAAGCAGCAGTGTCTGTGGCACCACAATTTGGCATTACAAACCCCACAGAAGCTTGTTTAGACGTAGATATCGTTCAATTTGCTTTTGGTAATGCTGGTCCTTCTGCACCCTGCGCTAATCCTCAAACCTATGGCTTTTATGATAAAACCCATCCCAGTGCAGCAGCGCATCAACTCTTAGCTGGTAGTGTTGCACAATTTGTGATTGACGATCTTCAAGGAAACGATGGTGGAACTGATGCTGTACCTGAACCTTTGACTATACTAGGAGCAGGAGCAGCCATTGGGTTTGGTAGTTTATTTAAGCGTAAACTGGCAAAAACAGCTAAAAAATAACTAAAAAATTGAAAAATACTGTTCCCTAACTTATAATAGGGTTCCATTGTTTTGAACCCGACATTTCATTTCTATGTTTCTGATAATTTTCAGTCCTCATAATCTTTAATAAAGCAATAAAAATACTATCAATTCAGTTAATCTCACTAAAAAACTAGCTACTTTGCCAAGTATTGTAAGAATAAAAGTTTAATATTTTACAAGCAGCTATCATATAATAAAAACCACAAGCTTAATCAATAAAGAGGATAAAATCATGGAACTATTAATTGCTTGGTTAATTACCGCTATCAGTTTATTGATTATTGCACAACTACCCATAGGAGTAGAAGTGGATAATTTTGGTAAAGCTTTAGTCGCTGCCATTGTTTTCGGGATTCTCAATGCTTTAGTTAAACCGCTTCTTGTTTTTCTCAGTATTCCTTTAACCCTATTAACATTAGGCTTATTTTTGTTTATTGTTAATGCCATCGTTTTTGGATTAGCTGCTGCTTTAGTGAGTGGTTTTCGCTTACGTTATGGTTTTTGGAGTGCGCTTTTTGGCTCTATTTGTCTTAGTTTTATTAATGGTATTTTATCCCAGGTTGTCGGATCAGTATCCTAATTAAACTAATAAAAAGAGATGCTATAGCGTTTCTCTTAACGAGTGAGGTACATCTAATATTTAATCCCTAACTCCTGACTCGGAGACTCCTGACTCCTAAAACTAGAAAACTTTGTACCTCACAAGTATGGGAACTGCTATATAAAGTGTACCTAATATTTAACTTCTGAACTCCCGAACTCCTAAGTCCTAAAACTAGAAGAGTTTGTACCTCACAAGTATGGGAACTGCTATATAAAGTGTACCTAATATTTAACTTCTGAACTCCCGAACTCCTAACTCCTAAAACTAGAAAACTTTGTACCTCACAAGTATGGAAACTGCTATATATGGTTTCATCCTAATTTCATATTTATTTGTCATGGTAGTAAAAAACAATCTAGTTTCCAAACTCTTTTATTATCAGAATGACAGAAACACATCAACCAACTGATAGGGTTTTCAAAGAGGTTGCGTCTATTCGAGGGTTTTCTGAACCACTATGGCCCTTAGAACCGTTATCCCCAAGTGGGATGCTAACCATAGGAACAACCGTTGTCATAGGGGTTGTGATCATCCGTAATACCCCCTTAAAACGTTTATTTCCAGGAAAAATATTGGGGAGTCTGGTGAGTCAGAAAACCCTGGGAGTAGGGGTTTTTATCATGCTAACAGGGGGTATTCTTCTGGTTACGAATCAACTAAAACCAGCATCCTCCACGATGGATCACAATGGTCATGGTAATATGTCCCATGATGAGATGATGGTAGTGGACGGTTCTTTTAACCCGACTCCTGTGACCGTAGAAGTGGTTAAACCTCAATTATTACAAGATAAAGTACAGTACACTGGAACCATTGAACCCTATCAGGTGGTCACAGTTTATCCGAGAGTTGCTGGACAATTGACCAATTATTCTGTTTATCCTGGCGATCGCATCATAGCAGGCCAAACCTTGGCTCAAATAAGTGCAAGTGAACTATTTACAGAGGTAGCCGAAGCGCAAGCAGAAACGGATACGATGAGAACAGCATTGGAAGTGAGCAAAATTGAGATATTAGAACATAAAAATAGCATAAAACAGATAGAAGCAGATTTAGGCTATTTAAACAAGAAATTAGACCGTTTTGCTATGTTAGTGTCTGAAGGAGCGATCGCTCAAGATGATTATGATGTAGTAGAAAGCGAAGTGCAATCAAAACAGGCAATGTTATCGGAAGCTAAGGTTAAAATAGCCCGTTTAGAAGCAAAAGTAATCAATGATCAGGCTAAAGTACAACAAGCTAAAGCTAAGGTAGCGACAGCTTCCGTTATGTCCAGTTATACCCAAATAGAAGCCCCTATTACTGGTATTGTTCAAGAAAGAATAGTCGACCCAGGGATGGTGGTACAACCAGGGATGGGTATCTTGAAAATTGGGGATTATAGTCGTATTCGCTTGCAAGCAAATGTAGCACAACATGATGCGACAAAAATTCGTATAGGAACCCCAATTATTGCTAAAATTCCTGGCACAAGCTTTATAATCAATGGTCAAGTGAGCAGTATTTTTCCCCAAAGCAACAGTCAAACCCGTACTGTTACCGTCGAAGCAGTGGTTAATAACCCTGGAGGTGAGTTGCGATCGGGCCAGTTTGTGGAAATGGAGTTGATCACCCAACGTCAACCCAATGCGTTAACCGTTCCCTCCTCTGCTGTGGTGACGTATGAGGATAACCCTGCGGTATGGGTGGTGAATGGAGACACAGCCACTCGAAAATTAGTTACATTAGGGATGATAAGTGGGGATAATATTCAGATTCTGCGAGGACTACAACCAGGGGATGCAGTCATTACCACAGGACACCATAAATTAATAGAAAATGCTGTGGTCACGGTGATTAATCAAGGGAATAAGGCTTTAATTTCAACTAATCTTAAAAAGAATCAAAATAACGTTAGTATTAATTTAGTCAGTTCTTCCGAAGTTAAGATCGGCGATACTGAATTTGTTTTTGAAGTTATTGATAGTAAAACTCAGGAATCTTTAAAGGTTAATGAGTTAGAAATCAAAGCAACAATGCCAATGAAAAACATGGCACCGATGACAGCAAAAGTTGAGGTTAAACCGAATTCAAAACCAGGTCAATATAAAGCAGAAACATTTTTAGGAATGAAAGGAGAATGGAAAATTTCTGTTGAGGTTAAAGATAAAGCTTATCAACAGAAAAAAGAATTTGATGTTTTAGTGAAATAGGTTGATATTTTGTTATCAAAAACTTATCGATCATTAAAAAAAGATAAAACTATTGAATTCTTATTCTACTTGTGTTAGAAATATGAACGATACAAATTAATTGTCTGTTGTATTCAATAAAAGGAAGAAAATCATGAAAAAAATAATCACTTTAATTGTACCTATTAGCTTATTAATGGTTGCTTGTGGTTCCCCTTCTACTGATACTCAAACCCAGTTAGAAACTGCCCCCGAAACTGAAACAATGGCAACAGAAGAAAACACCGTCATAGTTGCTTTAGTTAGTCCAGAAGAAGACATTTCTATGGGAGATTCAGAATTAATTTTAGAAGTTCAAGACAACACTTCCGGCGAAGTTGTAGCAGTAGAAAACATCGAAGTTAGTTCAACAATGCCAATGGAAGGAGAAGAACCCATGATTTCCAAAGTAGAAATTGAACCAACAGAAACCCCTGGACAATTTAAAGTTAAAACCAACTTTGGTATGGCTGGAACTTGGAACTTAGCAGCAACGGTTAAAGATGAAAAATATCAAGGAGAAAATGAAATTATTGTAGAAGTTAAATAACAGTAGGGTGGGCAAATTTAGAATTTAGGTGAATTAATTTAGAATGTTGATATTTTGCCCACCTAATCATAATGAAATTTACAGCTAACAATAATGATATCTGTCTCTGTTACTTTATAAACTAGACGGTGTTCATCATTAATACGTCTTGACCAATATCCCTTAAGAGAATGTTTTAAAGGTTCAGGTTTTCCTAGTCCAGAAAACGGATGACGTAAAGTATCGTCAATTAATTGAACAATTTTTTTATACAGTTTTTTATTCTCCGTTGCCCATTCATTAAACTGCTTAAAAGCTTTCGGATCAAATACTATATTTCTCATGCCATTTTTCAGGGTTAATAGTAATTAGTTCCTCCTGTTTTTCCACTCTATCTATTGCTTCTAATAACTCTCGTTTATTAGCTTCTGTAGAGAGTAAATACTCTGTTGTATCAGTTTCAGAAGAAGTAACTAAAATAATAACCTCTACTTCTGTTCCTTCTTGAAGTTGAACAGATTGAAGTTCAATCTTGCCATCTTTATTAACAATTCCTTTTTGCTTGATTGCTTTAATCACTTTCCAAACGCCTTAACTACACTCAATACTATTAGTTTAGCGTATTTGATAATTTTCTGGTGGGCAAAGAAGATGGTAGGGTGGGCAAAGCCAGAATTTAGGTGAATTAATCTAGAATATAAATATCTTGCCCACCTAATAATAACTCAATAATAATGGTGGGCAATGATTGTAAGTTCATGTTAAATAAAATAAATTACCCCATTTGCCCACCCTACTCGCCGACTTGATTAACAATTTTAGAAAAATCCTGTATTTCTGGCAACTTACCTTGACAATAACATCCCCATTCCAGAGAATATAACCCTTGCTTTACCCATTTATGAAAACTGGAATATTCCCAATTATGGGGACAAGAAACGAATCCATGTTTAACAGGATTATAATGAATATACTCTAAATGTTTTTCTAAATCTTTTTCATCTCTAATTGTATGTTCCCAAAAACGTCTTTGCCATACATTACTTTCTCTATGTTTGCGTCGTGAATCAGAAAGATTATCTATTGATTTCAAACGTCTACCAATGGAACGAGTAAATAAAACTTTTATTCGTGAAATCCGTTGAGAATAGTTACTATCATTTTTAGGTAATGACCAAATAAAATGTAAATGATCGGGTAAAACAACAGCCCCTAAAATATCAAAAGGTTTTTCTTTTTTAACTTGAGAAACAGCAAGACGTAATTTAGCAATATAGTCAGAATTCTTAAATAAAGAGACTCGTTGATAAGTAACAATTGTTAAAAATACTGTACTGCCTTTAAGATATAAACGACGATAATTTGACATCTTCAATCAATTTAATTAAAGTGAAGACAATTTTAGGGTAGCCAAACTTCTCAAGTCAAGGTCATTTATAAAATTATCTTACCCGTAGGGTGGGCAAAGCTAACTTATAAATGAATCAATTAAAATGTAGATATCTTGCCCACCATCAATAAGCGATCGCATTTACTTGCATTAAAATAACCTTCTTTTCCGTAGAGTGGGCAAAGCTAACTGATAAATGAATCAATTAAAATGTAGATATCATTGCCCACCATCAATAAGCGATCGCATTTTTTCCCCCGACAATTTCATAATAATCGTTTACTTTATTAATGGTTTATTAGTGGGTAATCATCTTGACTTATGTATTAACACGAAAAATCATGGTATTTTCCTACCCTACGATTTCATCCTTATTTCATAATTATCGTTTATCTTGTTAATGGTTTATTGGTGGGCAATCATTTTAACTTACTAATTAATATAAAAAGTTATAGTATTTGCTCACCCTAGGTCTTGTAATAGTATTGATGAAAACTTTTCTTACTCGGTGGTCTATTCGTAACCCTGTTGTTACTATTGCGCTATATATTGGGGTGATCATTTTATCTATCCTTACCCTTATTATTATCCCTGTGCGGATGATGCCTTATGTACAGAGTCCCCTGGTGGCGATCATAACGATGGCCGCGGGACAAACCCCCACAGAAGTCGAAACCCACATCAGTAAACCCATTGAACAACGGTTGACGGTACTAGATGGGGTTAGGTTTGTGCGATCGAGTTCTCAACAGGATATGTCCTTAGTTACTATTCAGTTTGCTTGGGGTGGGGATATTGATACCGCAGTACAAGAAGTGCAAAGCGTCATGAAAGCAGCAGAAGGTGATTTGCCTTTAGATGGCATAAATACCCGTTCTTACTGGGTTTTGCCTATTGATCCCCTAAATCGCCCCGTTTTGACCTTAGCTTTAAAAGGGGAAGGGTGGGACTCGGTACAGTTGCGGGAGTTTGCTGATAATACCTTAGTCGATCGCCTGACACAAGTGACGGATGTGCAAGCAGTGTCTATTTTTGGGGGATATCGACGACAGTTACAGGTTATTGTTGATCGCCAGAAGTTAGGGGCCTATGGGTTATCTATTTTAGATGTTCGAGATGCCATCGATAAAAACAACGTTAGCGAGGGTGCAGGGGTCTTAACGAGGGGGGATACGGAAATCTTAGTTAGGGCAGATGATCGGGCGTTAAATGCCCAAATGGTGGGGGATTATCCTCTCTATGAGATGGGGGGAAAAATCGTTTATATTCGGGATGTGGCAGAGGTCAAAGATACTTATGAAGAGAAACGCAGTGGTTATCGTTACAATGGTCAGTCCGCATTAGCGGTTAATATTATTCAAAAACCTGATTCTAGTTCTCCGAAAGTGATAGAAAGGGTACGCAAAGAATTAGCAAAAATTGAGTCACAATATCCAGGTATTGAATTTCAAGAGGCGTATGATAATTCGTTTTTAGTGGAGTTGATCAAAGATAGCACTACCGGGGAACTGTTAATTAGTGTTTTGTTGGCAGGGATTGTTATTTTAGTCTTTTTAGAGGATTTTCGGGCGACAGCTATTGTTATGATTTCTATCCCGATGTCTTTAGCTTTATCCATGCTTCCTTTTATCCCTATTGCTATGTCATTAAATTCCTCTACATTGGTAGGCATGATGATGGCTATAGGAAAATTAGTGGATGATTCCATTATTGTTATTGATTCTATAGATCGTCATTTAAAATTAGGAAAAAGCCCCAGAAAAGCAGCCATTGAAGGGACAGAAGAGGTGTTTTTAGCCAGTGCAGCAGCCAGTTGTACTATGATCGCTGCTTTATTACCGACGGTTTTAGCAGGTGGTTTGACTGGGTTAATGTTTGTAGGTTTAGTTTATCCGATGGTGTTTGCTTTTATTTCATCGTTGTTAGTTTCTATTACATTAATTCCTCTTTTAGCTGCCTTTTTCTTAAAACCTCTCGGTAAAAATAAAAATAAAAAAAGAACATGGTTACAATGGTTACTCAGTCCTTTTTATTATGGCTTTATTGCTTTAGAAAGAGGTTACGGTTGGTTACTCAATATTAGTTTGAAAAATAGAGAAATAACTTTAGCTATAGCAGGAGCATTTATTGTTTTAGCCTTTGCTTTATATCCATTTATTCCTCAAGAAATGATGCCATTAGGAGATTCAGGACAGTTTATGACAACCATAGAACTTGAACCTGGGGTATCCTTTCAAAGAACCGATGAAACAGCCAAACAATTTGAAAATATTATCTTAGAACAACCAGAAATTGAAAAAGTTTCCTCAGAAATAGGCTTTGAATTTACCCGCAATAGCACTTATTTTAGTGCTTATAGTATGGGTGGGGTCAACTCTGCATCTATGATAGTCACCCTCAAACCTCTGGGGGAACGTCAACGGGATATTTGGCAAGTCATGGATGCAATAGAAACCCAAGCTAACGCAACTATACCAGGGTTACGACGCATTGCCATGAAAGAGATGGGGGTAGATGTGATGGCTACCTCAGCCGCCCCCATACAAATTGCTGTTTATGGAGAATATTTAGACATTTTACATGGTTTAGCTCAACAAGTGCTAAATATTGCTAAAAATAATCCCGATATCGTCATGGCACACACCAGTTCTAGTTTAAACCAACCAGAATATCAATTAAAAATTGATCGCCGTCGGGCCCAGGAGTTGGGGTTAAGTTTAGCAATGGTGACAGAACAAGCTAAATATGCGTTAAATGGAGGTTATACCCGTACTTTCTATAATCGCCCTAATTTACGGCAAAATACAATCTTAGTACGCTATAATGAGCAAAGTAGGGGCAATTTTCAAGATTTAGCCTCAACTTACCTTACTACCCCCAACGGGGAACAAATACCCTTGTCAATGGTCGCAAGATTAGAACCTTCTCAGGGACCGACATTAGTTGAGAGGGTTAATGGTCGTCGGGTAGTCTATGTCAATGGCTTCTATCGTAAGCGTAATCCTGCTTCGATGAATTTGTCAATGGCGGTGGCGATGGAAGCAGCAGAAGAGATTACTTTTCCCCCTGGTTATGGGTTAGACTCCATGGGGGATATGACAGATATGATGATTGAATTTGACCGTTTACTCAAAGGTTTGGTGGTTTCATTAATTTTAATTTACCTTATTTTAGTAATTCAATTTGGATCATTTATTCAACCTTTGGTTATGATGTTATCTATTCCTTTGGAATTAGTTGGGGTGTTTGGGGCGTTATTATTAGCAAAACAAACCTTATCTACTGTATCTATTTTAGGAATTATTATCTTATCAGGAATTGCTGTATCTTCTGCAATTTTATTATTAGAATTAATCTTAACCAAGCGACAAGAAGATGTTCCCAGAATACAAGCGATTCGAGAGTCAGGGCCAGTGAGACTAAAAGCCATTTTTATGACTACTTTAACAACAATGATTGTAGTAGTAAGACTTGCATTTTATCCTGAGACGGGAATGGATGCTTATTCCCCCATTGCTACGGTTATTTTAGGAGGGTTAACGGTGTCAACTTTGTTGACTTTAATTGTTATTCCTGTCGTTTATACTTTTGTAGATGACTTTATCATGACAGTGAAAAAATTAACAACAAAGATGAATAAAATTAGAGCATCATCTTAACAAAGTAAGGTGGGCAAAATTACATAATTTAGTTTTTGTTTGCCATTAATAAACTTTGCCCACCATTGTAACTATTATTTTTATCATCCTATTTTAATTTTTTTAGCTTAAAATAGCCATGTTTTCATCATTCCCTACAGTGTGCTTAAAATAAACCAATATAATACCAAATCCGATTCTCAAACTCATCTTATCTTCTAGAAGAGGCAGGAGGCAGAGGGCAGGAGGCAGGAGGGTTTTAAAGCTTTAAGCTATCAATTTTAAAAG
>JASJDW010000254.1 GCA_030064955.1 Crocosphaera sp. | reverse complement strand
TAGTTTTTGGCATTAAACAATACTATAAAACCCCCGTTGGTCGCTTACAAATTGATAAATTTCTCCTCAAAATGCCCCTATTTGGTGACTTAAATGAAAAGTCTGCCGTTGCCCGTTTTTGTCGGGTTTTTGGGACGTTAACTCGTTCTGGGGTTCCCATTTTGACCTCTTTAGAAATTGTATGTAACACTGTTGGAAATAAGGTAATTGCTAATGCAGTAGCTGGGGCCCAAGCAGAAATTCAACAAGGGGGTATGATGAGTTTAGCCCTACAAAATGCCAATGTTTTTCCTCAGTTAGCTATTCAAATGATTTGTATTGGGGAAGAAACAGGGGAACTTGATGCCATGATGATGAAAGTAGCTGATTTTTATGAGGATGAAGTGGAACAAGCAGTGAAAGCGTTAACCAGTGTTATTGAACCTTTAATGATGGTTTTGATCGCAGGTATGGTGGGGGTTATTCTTCTCTCTATGTATTTACCCATGTTCAAAATTTTCGACCAACTGGTATAAAAAATTTGCCAATGTTTCAAAGTTGTAGAGGCGTTAGGGTAAACGTCTCTATAATAGTATTTAGGGTCTATTTTCTTATTAATTCTCTTATGTCGATTAAACCATCCCATTACGAACAACTTTTATGCCAATATAGCGATCGCTTGGGGGCTATTTCTCTTTTAAAACAGCATCGTTCCTATTTAGAAATGATCCCTAGTTTACGTCGTCCTGAAGAAAGTTTAATAAGCATTCCTCTACCCGTTGTTAAAGTTCGTCAACCAAAACCTTTAAGCGAAAGTCGTTTGAGTTCCCCTAATATTCAAGAAGCTATCCAGTTACCTTGCGACCTGGCTATTATTATGTGTGATCCAGAATGGAAAATTAAATTAGGGTCAGAAATTATTATTTTCATTCATCGTCCTCATGAAGATTTTTCCCATTTATTAAGTCGTTGGCGACAAACTCAAATTCATTTAGATAAAGATTATGAATGGTTAATGCCTATAAATGAAGCCCATATGTTCAGTGAAGGAGGTGAGAAAGTTTATCCTTTATTTGTCGTTTTTGAACACACTTTAGACAGAATAAAAAAAGGATTAAAAGGGGCTTGTTTACCTTATATCGTTCAACAGTCTATCCCTGAAGAAACTGAAGAAATGTTAGAATCTATTACAGAATAAATAATTTTCAACTTTCTCCCCTAAACCTCTGAAAAAATCAAAACCGGAGCAAAGCCATAACCCAATCGGTTATTATCACCAAAATGAATCTTATAAACCATCGAACCATCTTCCTGTTTAAGATAATGCCCAATTCTTGCCATAGGTATAATATTAATAGTTTCCTCTGTATATGCAGTCATAAATCGCAACTCCACAATTTTCTCTAACCCATCATCAGTTTTAAATATTTTGTAATTCACCCTGCGTTGTACAACATAATCGGATAACGTATTTTCGTCTATTAATTCCTTCAAAATAGTTTCATTCGGCGATAAAATAAGCCTAAAACCTGCTGCACCTTCTTTATGTTTCCAAACATAATCAACATAGGAAAGCCTGCCATTCAAGAACTCTGATACCACATTTTTCAACTCTAAAGCAGGTGGATTAAGAGGGTGATGCAAATAAGGCAATAATCGTTTAGATATTTCAAATAGCTTTCGCGGATGATTAATAAATGTCAAATCTTGATACAATTTATCGTAGCGAAATCCCCATTTTAAACCGATTGGGTAATCGTCTTCATAGATCGCTTCGGAAGGTAAAACTCGATTATAAAGGCGTTCTATTTTTTTGTTTTTGTTATTTACTGTTTTATAGAATAGCATTTCATCTTTTTCAAAAATATCTTCAACATCCACTATTTCTACTGTGATACCTAATTCTTTTTGCATAGCATAAAATTCAAAATTCGTCTTTTGATTCTGTAAATTTCTATCCATTAATATGATAGTTTTTTTATCTTCCCCCCCCATAATACGTTGATAAATACGAATAAAATTAGCCCAAGTTTCCTCTTTATTATTGGCAAAAATGTAAGCATTAGATAAATTAAGTTTATTTTCAATAAATTGATTAAGCTTTGCGGCTGTGAATGGATAAGTTGCTATAGCTTGAAACTCAATACTTTGTAAACCATCTTCTGTTACCGCCATATCAAAACTCCCCAAAGAAAATTTGTTCATTTTTTCAAAATCGGTTAAATTTTTATCTTGACTACCAAAACCTTCAGGCAAAGTTATTTCAGGGAAATGATTATTCTGTGCTTGTGTTACCACATAATTAATAAAATCAATAAATTCATCTGCTAAACTCTGCGAAATACCGACAAAATAATTGGCTAATCTCATTCGCCCACCATTGTCAGCCCCGTTCAAAAAATGATATTCATTGCTTAAAAAGTTAACAGATTCCCCATAAATTTTATCAGAAATACGTTGTAAAAATATTTGATTATTCATCTTTTTACTAATCGATAATTATAATTTCCTTTGGATGGTTGATTCTAAACTGTATTAACAAGCAAGATACTTGTGTTTCAATTTCTTGAATGGGTTGAGATTTAGGATTCATCCTGAGTAGCGATCGCCCTTAACATAACTCGAAAACCAATGCGACTCACTCCAACCGCTTGAGGATGATAAGCATAACGGGAAGCACAACGACAATGATAAGCGTCTTCGTCCCAGGAACCCCCTCTTAAAACGCGACGAGTCTGTTGTTGAGAGGATAACCAAGGTTTGCCAGAGGTAGAAGCATTTTCATAGGTAGAATGCCAAGCATCAGCACACCACTCCCAAACATTACCATGTAAATCATAAAGTCCGAAGGAATTGGGGTAAAATGCGGTAACAGAGGTGGTTTCTTGACGATAAATACTCGAACTTTCCCCCCCATACAAGCGTTTCCCCATGTAATTAGCCAAATCACCGGTTAAGGTTGAACCAAAATAAAATGGACTGGTGGTTCCCCCACGACAAGCGTACTCCCATTGTGCTTCACTGGGAAGTTGATAAGGCCGTTGACTGTGTTGAGAGAGGCGATCGCAAAATTCCACTGCATCTTCCCAGGAAATAGACTCTACCGGGCGATCGCTTCCTTTAAAGCAAGAGGGTTCAACCCCTAAATCTCGATTAACCTTAGGATATTGGGCAACAATTTCCCATTGTTTTTGAGTGACAGGAAACTTCCCCAAGAAAAACCCTTCTAAAGTAACAGAATGTTGAGGTTGTTCACATACCTGAGATCCGGCTTCAGTGGGGGATGATCCCATCACAAAGGTTCCCCCAGGAATATAGATCATCTCCAACATGATCCCTTCCCCCAACTCTTCTTTAAAAGATTGAGAGTCTCCCTTAACCCGTTTTAAAATGGTTCCTGTTTCATCAACAATAGGTCTTTCAAAGCTAAATGCTTCTACGGGTGGTGTTTCAAAGGAGGGAAAGGATTGAGGGTTAATTTCTGTAGGGGAGATAGTAGCAACCGTTTCATCGGTTTGAGAAGGAGATTCTAAACGATCTAGTCGCTGTTCAACCTTTAGTAGTCTTTCTTCTAAAGAGGAGGGTTGCTTTGTATCCCCTTCTAAATATTGAGACAAAGCTTGGGCTATGACTTTAGACTTAGAAAGACCAACAGTATTAGTATGAGCTAATAATTTTTCGTATAATTGGGGCGGTATTCTCACACTAACCTGAATATTACTCATGAGGGGCAAGGGAAATACTTAACAATTAATCATAACGCCTTGCAAGCATAACAAATTTTCCTCAACTTTCACAATCATTTTTGTTTTCTTAATATCAGATGATAAAATCTCTGAGACTTTACCCCAAAAATTCTAAACCATGATTCAACTCAAACCCCGAACCCTAAGATTATTTCATCTCATTACCTTGAGTGGTGGGAGCATTTTGTTTCTGTCTCCTTTTACCCTTGCCCAAGGGGAAACCTCCAATCATGCGATCGCTAAATTTAATTGGTTTCAAGCCATTATTTTAGGTATGGTACAGGGGTTAACAGAGTTTTTACCTATCAGTAGCACAGCCCATTTAAAGGTGGTTCCTGTGGCGTTAGGATGGGGTGATCCAGGGGTTGCGTTTACGGCAGTGATTCAATTGGGCAGTATTGCTGCGGTATTGTGGTATTTTTGGCCAGATTTAAGTCAAATTACCAGGGGAATGATTACAGCCATTCGTAAATCTGATTATCAATCCCATGATTTTCGTTTAGGTATGGGTATTGGTTTAGGTACTTTACCCATTGTTTTTTTTGGCTTATTAATGAAACTGTTAATTCCTGATTTAGATAATTCTCCGTTACGCAGTATTGGGGTGATTGCTGGGGCTTCAATTGTGATGGCATTATTGTTAGCTTTATCAGAAAAAATAAGCACTCACAAACGGAATTTTGAGGAATTAAGTTGGCAAGATGGAATTTTAATGGGCTTGGCTCAATCTTTAGCTTTAATCCCTGGGGTATCTCGTTCAGGATCAACTATAACTTCTGGATTGTTCCTCAATTTAGAACGAGCAACTGCTGCTAGATTCTCTTTTTTGTTAGGAATTCCAGCTATTACTTTAGCCGGTTTAGTTGAGTTAAAAGAAGTGTTAGATCTGGGACTTTCTAATGATATTATTATTCCTGTAATTGTTGGGGTAATTTCTTCTGCTGTCTTTTCTTATTTAGCGATCGCTTGGTTAATTCGTTATTTACAAAAACGAGATACTTGGATTTTTGTTTGGTATCGTTTAGGGTTTGGTTTATTTATTTTAAGCTCTATTTTTAGGAGTTAGGAGTTCGGGAGTTAGGAGTTTAGGAGTTCGGGAGTTAGGAGTTTAGGAGTTCGGGAGTTCAGGAGTTTAGGAGTTCGGGAGTTGAATATTAGCTGTACCTCATGAGTACGGGAAATGCTATATCTCACTTTTTTCATGTTTAGAAAAATTATAATTCCTAACTCCTAACTCAAATTATGTTACCTTAATAACGTTAAATTACTTTCAAGTGATGGATGAAACGTATTTTTATAACAGGATCTAGTGGTTGTATTGGTCATTATATGGCAGAAGCTTTAATCAAAGAAACGGATCATGAACTGTATTTTTTGGTTAGACACCCTGAAAAACTACAATTTCGTTATCAAAGTCGTCCCAATGTTCATTTGATGATTGGAGACTTACAAAACATTCACAAGTTTAGAGATTTTTTGAAAACCGTTAATATTGCTATTTTAGCTGCTACCAGTTGGGGGGGAATCAACGAATCTTTTGAAATTAATGTTACTAAAACGATTGGATTAATGAAGTTATTAGATCCCGAGGTTTGTGAGCAAATTATTTATTTTTCTACTGCCAGTATTTTAGATAAAAATAATCAACCATTATCAGAAGCTGGAACATTAGGAACGAATTATGTCAGGACAAAATATCAATGTTATACTCAGTTAAAAAATCTACCATTTTATAACAAAATTACTACAGTTTTTCCTACGTTGGTATTCGGAGGTGAACCGAATAAACCCTATTCCCATCTATCAGGTGGCATCAAAGATGTAATTAAGTGGATTGATTTAATTCGCTGGTTTAAAGCTGATGGTAGTTTCCACTATATTCATGCTAGAGATATCGCTCAAATTATTAAATATTTAGTCGAAAATCCCCCCACTGAATCAGACAAGAGAAATTTGGTTTTAGGAAATAAAAAAACAACGGTTAATGAAGCCATAAAAAAAATATGTCACTATCTTAATAAACGAATTTATTTGCAGATTCCCTTGTATATCATCTTGGTCGACTTCTTTATCAAAGTTTTTCGTTTACGCATGGAAGACTGGGACTATTTTTCTATTAATTATCGACATTTTACTTATAAAAATACCGTTACCCCTGCAACTTTTGGTTTAGAAAATTACTGTACAACCATTGAAGAGGTGATGAAATTAAGTGGGGTATATCCTCAAAAGAATTGATAATTAGTCCATTTTTTGCTAGACTAATAATTGGTTAAACTTCTAATTATATTTGATGTCCCTTTGCTAGATGCTAGGGGACTCTTTCTGTATATAAGTTAAGTAGATGGCAAAAGAAAGTAGGATGTCAGTAAAGATATTCCTCAATATTGAGTCGTTTTTATTCGAAAACGACTTGATCAAGGTAATTTAGAATAAAGAGTGAAAAATGAGCCTAAAAAATTACTTCTAAATTGACTACACAACATAAATGTTTCCTAGTCTCGCAAAACATAACCGACACCGCGAACCGTTTGAATTAGTCGTTTTTCTTTTTCAGCTTCTAATTTTAAGCGTAAATAACGCACATAAACTTCAATAATATTAGAATCTCCCATAAAATCGTAACCCCATACCCTTTCTAAAATTTGATCGCGACTTAGAACTTGTCTGGGATGAGACATTAAATACTCTAATAAATCAAATTCTTTAGCCGTCAGTTCGATTAAGCGACTCCCTCGAAATACCTCATGGGTGCTACGATTTAAACTAAGATCTAAGAATTGTAAAAGTTCAGGATCGTCTTCTTGGGTTCTTCTTAAACTTGCCCTAACTCTTGCTAATAGTTCCTCTAGACTAAACGGTTTAACAATATAATCATCGGCCCCTGCATCTAAACCAGCGACGCGATCGCTAATATCGTCTTTAGCGGTTAACAAAATAATGGGGACTTTACTTCCTGTTTGGCGCAGTCGCTTACAAATTTCTAGTCCGGAAATACCAGGTAACATCCAATCTAATAAAATAAGATCATAATTGTTTTCTCTGGCTTGAGTGAGTCCCGATAATCCATCATTGGCTACTGTCACCTCATAACCTTCATACTTCAATTCTAACTCAATAAATTGAGCCAGTTTAGCTTCGTCTTCAACCACTAAAATATGGGCATTACTCATAATTAGCACCTAGATAAAATTAGGAGTGAGGATAAATCATTATCTATTACTTTAATCATCAAAGTCAAAATAACTTTGATCATCCACTGGACTTCTTAACCGTCGTTTTGTAGCACGTTTTGCTGGTTTGAAAAGTAAAGGCACAAAGCTACCAAGAATTAATCCCCCTCCGACACAAAAAGATAATAAAACACCAATCGGTAGTTTAATAGATTCCCATAATAGAAATTTTAAGGAAACTGCCGTAATATTTTGAATTGAAAAAACAGCGATCGCTCCTAACCAAAAGGCTAGTAATACAGCAATAATCAGGTTAGTTAATATTTTTATCATAACGCTTACGGGAGTTTAGCCTTAAATTAATTGCAAATTACCAATAAAGCCTTCATAATAAGTTTAATTGATAAAGAAACGAACAGCCAAGCCATCCTAATATTTAGTATTCTTCTTAGTCTCCCTACACCCCACACCCCTCTCCCGAAAGAAGACAATTAGGATATAATGGAGAATAGTGTCTAAAAACAGAAAATTTTAAATTGAAGTGCTATGGCTAAAAAAAGCATGATTGAGCGCGAAAAAAAGCGCGAGCGTTTAATTGAGAAATATGCTGAAAAACGGGCAGCCCTCAAGGAAGCCTTTGAGAATGCAGAAGATTTTGAAGAAAAAATCGAAATTCATCGTCAAATTCAACGTTTACCTCGTAATAGTGCGCCCAGTCGCCACCGTAATCGTTGCTGGTTGACCGGTCGTCCCAGAGGCTATTATCGTGATTTTGGCTTATCCCGTAATGTTCTTAGAGAATGGGCCCATGAAGGGTTGTTACCTGGGGTTGTTAAGTCCAGTTGGTAGTTTTTTAGTTGATAAGGGCATAGTATAAATTATGCCCCATTTAACTTTGTCCACAACAGCGATCAATCCCTAAACTATCGAGAATTAGATCGCTGACAGCATTCGCTACAGCAAACTCGCTAAAAAAGCTTTCTTTAAAGTCAAAGGCTTGCATTTCTGTGACAATAGCAATCACCAAGCTACCTAGGTCATTTTCCCCTTCCAGTCGTTGACGCACAAAAATTTGAGCAGCCCGTTGAGCAATGGTTTCATTAACCTGTTCAGGGATAAACTCCTGGTTGAGCCAGTTTTGCAAAGCAACTTGTAACCACTCCCCTTCTTGTTGGGGATTACGAATAGGCGGTAAAGTAATAGGAGGAATGGGTTGAGCCGTCATAATAATGGATTAATTGCGGAAAATTGACGATGGAATTTACCGAAAATGTAGACCCCATTATACAGGGATATGCTCAAGGTTATTTTTTAATGGCAGATGAAAATAACGTTTTGGGCTGGTATTCGAGTCGTCAACGCGCTCTCATCCCCTTAGATGAGCGTTTCCGCTATCCAAAATCTCTAAAACGAGTTTTGAATCAAAATATCTTTTCTGTAGCCATTGACCGCGATTTTATAGGGGTTTGTCAGGGTTGTGCCAATCGGGAAACCACTTGGATTGCTCCGGAACTCATTGATATCTATTATCAGTTATATTTAGCCGGATATGCCCATAGTTTTGAAACTTGGCGCGGGGATGAGTTAGCTGGAGGAATTTTAGGAATTACTATTGGCAGTGCTTTTATTGGGGAATCTATGTTTTTTCGTATTCCTAATGGTTCAAAAGTGGCTATGGTTAAATTAGTGGAACATTTGAGAGCGCGAGGGTTTACCCTCTTTGATGCTCAGTTGCAAAATGAGCATTTAGCTAGATTTGGCTCTTATTTGGTCAGTGATCAAGAATATCAAAAATTGTTACAAGAAGCTTTAAATCATCCCTGTGTTTTTGATGATTATAGTTCATAAAAATATAGTCAAATATGACATATCCTTATTTTGCCGGTGTTACCCTGACTGGGTGAACTACAACACC
>JASJDW010000253.1 GCA_030064955.1 Crocosphaera sp. | reverse complement strand
GTAGGTAGAAGCTTGCAAGTAGCGATCGCCGTATTCAATTTTGATAGACAAAGCTTGTTGGTAATAGTTTCTTGCTTCGTCCCATTCCCTTAACTCTTGCGCTACTATTCCTAAGTGGTGGTAGGTAGATGCTTGAGAGTAGCGATCGCCGTATTCATCAAAGATAGACAAAGCTTGTTGGTAATAGTTTCTTGCTTCGTCCCATTCCCTTAACTCCTCAGCTACCATTCCTAAGTGGTGGTAGGTAGAAGCTTGCAAGTAGCGATCGCCGTATTCAATTTTGATAGACAAAGCTTGTTGGTAATAGTTTCTTGCTTCGTCCCATTCCCTTAATTCTTGCGCTATATATCCTAAGTGGTGGTAGGTAGAAGCTTGAGAGAAGCGATCGCCGTATTCAATTTTGATAGACAAAGCTTGTTGGTAATAGTTTCTTGCTTCGTCCCATTCCCTTAACTTGTGCGCTACCATTCCTAAGTTGTGGTAGGTAGAAGCTTGAGAGTAGCGATCGCCATATTCAATTTTGATAGACAAAGCTTGTTGGTAATAGTTTCTTGCTTCGTCCCATTCCCTTAACTCCTCAGCTACCATTCCTAAGTGGTGGTAGGTAGAAGCTTGAGAGTAGCGATCGCCATATTCAATTTTGATAGACAAAGCTTGTTGGTAATAGTTTCTTGCTTCGTCCCATTCCCTTAATTCTTGCGCTACCCTTCCTAACTGGTAGTAAGTAGTTGCTAGGTTGCTTTGTTTTCCTTGTTCATCTACATTGTTTAAAGAATCTAATAATTCAAGACTTTCTAAAGAAGCATCTTTTGCTGCTTCATATTGTTGTAGTTGTAAATAATTAGTGGCTTTTCCTCCAAAAGGAATAACTATATCTAAACCTAAGTTAGTTTCTTTTGCATCTGAGGAATAGTTTTGGATCGCCTGACAAACAAACTCTTGCAACTTCAAACCACTTTGATAGTCATTGATCGCATTTAAGTATGCTCCTAAACACTGATAAATATCAATTGTCTCCTGTTTCTCTAAACATATTTGTAACCCTGTAAACAAGTTTTCATATTCCAAACGACAAAAATTTATCCCCAATTGTCTCTCATTAGCTTTTTTTGATAGTAATAAATTTCTATAATCATTAGCTAAAACAATATAATGATTTTTAAATCCTTCTTGTAATGCGTCTTGAGTTTCTATATCTAATTCTTTTACCTTAGTTTTCAGAAAATAGGGAAAAACTGGCTGAATAGTTAATAACTGTTCATTAGGTTGTGGAGGATCTCCCAATAGCATTGGAGACAACAAACCCCAATGTATGGCTTCTGATATCGCATCTTCAAACTGTTCAAAAGGATAGTCCTTAAACGGTTCTAATTTTTGTAATTGTTTACCATATTTTTCTATATCCCTTCTATCTATAAAACTACTAAAAGGGGCTAAACATAACAATAACTTTTGTGCATCGGGTGATAGGTTGCTGTGGGAATATTGAACACACTTGAGGATACTTTCTGTCTTATTTTCACTGTCTGTATCTAAGTTAACATCTGCTAATTGTAACCCGTTTAATATTTCTTCAGGAGTTTGGGTTTTCAAGTTTCCTAAGACAACTTCCATTGCTAAAGGATATCCTGCTAATAGCTTCATTAACCGTTCAAAATTATCATTTGCTTTCACCTTCTCTCGTTTTTTGTGGTTAGGAATCATTGCATCCAGTATTTTTTCTGCAAGTTCCGTTCTTGACTCTTTATCTAACCCCTGTAACGGATAACGATAGATAATATTATTGTTGGTATAAACATCTTTTAACCAATTTTCATCACTACGAGATCCTAAAACAATTTTTGTCTTTCCTCCTTTCAACCGTTGTAAGAAATATTTCAGTTTCTCCTGTTCATCTTTATCTAACGTATTTTGAATCGCTAAAGGTTGTCCCGTGACTGATTCTAAATTATCTAAAATTAAAACATGATCATGCGATCGCAAGTCTGTAAGTAATTTTCCTAATTTTGCAGCGTCTCCCATTGCTTGGAATGTACCAAACTGATACTTATCATATAACTGCTGTCCGATGTTAAATATAATCTGTTCCACTGTCCAAGCTGTCTCATCGTATCCGAAGTAAAATATCTTGTCCACATAATGAGTTTTTGTCCACCATTCTCGTAAATAGTTTAATAAAGTAGTTTTTCCTGTTCCTCCCATTCCCTGTAATAACAAGACATTATGTTTCAACAAAGACTTTTCTATTTTCAGTATCTCTAAATCTCGTCCCACAAAACCATAAATAGGTAAAGGGAAACGATATGATTTTTCTAAGTCGGTGTAATATTTGTCTGTTTCTTCTGGTGTCATTTCCCGTAAATTAAAGTTAACGGGTTGATTGTTATACACAACGGGAAGTAACCAGTCTTCGAGATCGATAATCTCATTAAAATAAGCTTGTCTCTGTTTATTGTTGTATAACTCCAAACGACTTAACCGTATGGCTTCAGTAATGGGTTGATTGTTAAATAACTGTCCATATAACTCTGTCATCATCAGCTTTGCAGCAGAAACCGTCACAGAATATGACATCCCTACAACCATCTGCATTCCTGCTTGTAACAAACGACTACTTAAACTGGTTTCATTACTATACTGTAGGCGCACACCTTTTCCCAACTTAACTTTATTTTCGTCGATTTCTTCCGTTTTGTCAAGCCTTATTTGTTTCCCAGATTGACAAGCATTGAGAATACAAACAGGAATATTTTTACCTGTTAACAAATTTGTTAACTCTCCTGCTTCTACAGGAACCGCTTTCCCTTTATTTTCCCCTTCAAAAAATAGAAACGCTTTCACCCCATTATAAGGCTCTAAATTATCTAAACCATAACCCCGTTGATAAAAATAACGACTCTTTTCAACTCCATCTTGAAACTGCTCATAAGTCATTAAACCACCGTGTAGATCAAAATGAATAATATGATAATAGTTACTGCCTTTTTTTTCTAAATGCTTACACAAACTTTCATAAGTTCCAGGACGTAAAATATCCAGATTTACCCTCAGATTTCCCTGTTCAATTAACTCTACCAAAGGACGAGAAATCGTTCGATAACCCACATCACTATCTTCATCTGGTCGAGCAACAACTGCTAATAAATTGATGACAGGAGAAACAGGGATATCAATATTAATATTAATGGGATTAATTAAACGACGAGTCATCAAACAATCTACCGCAAAAGGCCGAGGTAAATCGGGATCTTTCATCCCTTCCCAGTGTAATGCTTGAAACTCAGGGCTTTTACTTTGAATCTCAAAACTAATCTGATTTATTTGAGGTCTTAATTGACGGTAATCACTATAAAGATCAAAATCTTGCTTAAAAACCTGTTCAAATAAAGACAATCCATACTCATTAACACTTTCTGCCGCTTTTTTAGCCGTTTCTGTGTTTAACATTGGAGTCACTAACCACCCCTCAAAATACCATTCTAAACGGGTTTCGTCTTCCTTTGTAAACGGATCTGAAACTGTAATGGAATATTCCTTATTATTAATAATTAATTTAGCAGAAAACCCTATTTCTGTTGTAGCTTCTTCCCGTATGATAATTAATGACATAAAAAATTGATAATATTATTTCCGTCAGAGTCAACGCTGAGCGCAGTCGAAGTGTTGACCCCTACCTTTGATATATAATAAACTATAAGATGGGCAATGCCCACCCTACTATTAATGAAGTCAGAAGTTAGAAGTTCCTCACTACGTTCCGGCGCTATCGCACAGAAGTCAAAAGTTATTTTTGAGACATTTATTTCCAATAAACTAAGATTAATTATGACCCCAAAATTAAGCCTATCAGACATAGAATATTGGCAAGAACAATGGCCAAAAAATGAAGCAACCGAAGCAGCATTTGAGATGATTATGACAGAAGATGGAGATGTAGAAACAGCTTTTAATGAGTTATTTAAAGAGAAAAATGGAACCATTCAATACGGAAATCAATCCTTATGGAAAGTAACATTAAACGTTCTTAGCAAAGAAATTTGTAATAAAAATGATAGTTTAAAAAGCGAAATTCAAACCCTATGGAAAAACCCCAAAGAAACCGCTATTATTACAGGAATTATTGTATCTGTTATCGAGAAATGTCAGTTACCTCTAGATACAGGTTTAGCCACAATGATAGTATTATGGATATTAAAAGTTGGCATAGATATTTTTTGTAACTATACAGAAAACGACCAATAACATGATAATAAGTAAACACACAAAATCAATTACACCAAAACCGTAGGGTGGGAAATGCCCACAATTAGCTCTGGATAAGACTTCTCGCTTTTTATTGGGCATTGCCCACCGTGCAATTAATTTTGTTTAAGCACTTATACAATTAACACTTAATCCACTCAGAAAATTCTTCAGAAAAGGTATCTAAAGAAAGCAAATTTATAGTAGAATCTTGTTTAACAAGTTGATGAGTTTTTGAAGTATTGTATCCCCAATCCGCTAAAAATAAGTTAACTTCTGTTAAATCTTCTTGACTTTGTACTTTATTTAATGTTTTTAATAAATCCTCAATAAACCATAAATTATTAGGGGTTTCTTGATTATATTTTAGAATTTGACGTAAGGTTTCATATTTAGGTTGTTTAACTTCTTTGCCAAAAATATTCCTTTCAGGAAAAGATAAGTTTTGTTGTTTTAGAAGCTGTTTAACAAATCTTCCCTCTTTGGTTGTGACAATATATAAAAGCGTAGAAAATTCTAATAATTGACCTAATTTTTCTAATACTCCTGGATAAAATTCATGTAAAGCCAACCAGTTATCTAAATCTGTTTTAATCCAATCATCTCTTACTCCATCAAGGGTATTCATAACTTGTTGTTTATTTAAGCTTTCTTTTTCGACAATTTCAGCACAAATATTATGCCAATTACTTTCAATATTTTCTTTATCATGCCCTAATACTAATGCTCTTAATAAAATAGGCATTTCCCAACCCGTTTCAATGACAGGACGCAATTGATAAAAAGAAGTTGCCCAATCTTGTAAATTATCTTGAGTATGATTAGACCAGATAATTTCATAGGTTCTAATTGTGGTTTGAAAATATTCCTTTAAACCGTTACAAATAACGCCATCAAAATCAAGGGCTAAAATTTTCGGGGTAGAATGATTGACCATGACTGAATATTAATTGTGCTGTATCATTTTAATACAGAGCAATTGTCGAGTAAGATAAAAATAGTAAGAATTTAAACATTATCAGTAGGTGCTTATAAATAAACAGAAGGTGGGCAATAGCAATAAAAAGCTGGCAAACCTGATTCAGAAACTATTTTAAATACTGCCCACCCTACCGGTTTAATCCCTTGAATTATGCCTACCTACTTAGTTGTTAATGAAATTATTTAATTTTTGAGAAGGAGAAACCATTGCCACAAGAATCAGCTTATTGGTTAGCTTGGTCAAAAATACCTGGTGTTGGCCCAATCTTATTAAAACGGGTTTGGCAACAGTTTGGCAGCTTAGAAATAGCTTGGAAAGCGTCTAAAACTGAGTTAGGACAGGTAGAAGGAATAGGGGCAAAATTACTCAACACCATTGAACAAAAGCGATCTCAAAGAGATCCGCTTCGCGGTGCGCAGATTAACCCCTTAGAATTATTACAACAACATTTACTAAAAAATCCTCAATTTTGGACACCGAGCCATGATCATTATCCTCGTTTATTATTAGAAATTCCTAGCCCTCCTCCGTTGCTTTATTATCAAGGACAGGTAAACTTATTAGAAAATCAAGGACAAACCCCGTTGGTGGGTATTGTTGGTACTCGTTACCCCACTGAACATGGTCGTCGCTGGACTCGTAACATTGCGATCGCTTTGGTTAAACATGGGTTTACAGTGGTTTCAGGCATGGCTGCGGGTATTGATGGTATTGCCCATCAAGCTTGCTTAGAAGCTGGTGGAAGGACAATTGCGGTGTTAGGAACGGGGGTAGATATGGTTTATCCTAGTCATCACAAACAACTCCATCAACGGCTACAAAAAGAGGGTTTAATCGTCAGTGAATATCCAGCAGGAACCCCAGGCGATCGTCGTCATTTTCCTGCCAGAAATCGTATTATTGCAGGGTTAAGTCGGGCTGTGTTGGTTATGGAAGCACCAGAAAAATCGGGGGCATTAATTACAGCACGCTATGCTAACGAGTTTTGCAGAGATGTGTATACGTTGCCCAACTCCCCTGACGTTGCTCAAGCTAGGGGATGTTTAAGATTAATTCATCATGGGGCAGAAATGATTGTCAAAGAGGATGAATTATTAGAGATGTTAGGGGCTATTCCTGAGTTAGATCAAGGAAAACAATTATCTTTATTTGATCTAGAAAAAAAGGAAACTTTACCTCAATTAGAACCCAATTTATTGAAAATATTTCAAGCTATTTCTAATGAACCAACCTCCTTTGATATAATTGTGGAAAAAGTAGGGTTATCCACTGCTGAAGTATCAGGAGGATTATTACAATTAGAGTTAGAAGGATTAATTACTCAATTACCTGGAATGCGGTATCAGAAAAAATAATTAGGTAGGTAAAAATAAATTTAAAATAGGAGTCAGGAGTCTCCGAGTCAGGAGTTAGGAGTAAAAGTATGATTCTAATCTCTGTTTTCTTGTCACTACCATTCTATAATTAGTTCTGCTTAGCTACTTAAATTACTTAAGGATAAAATGATGGTAACTTTAGAAAGTATTATTGAGAAGAATGAAAGTTTAACCCGTTCTCAACTGAAAGGGGATAAAGGTTTAGTAATCGCGGTTCAACTCAAGCTTCGTAATTTAGGATTATATCCTGGGGGTCAATGGATTGATGGAGATATAGGAACAGGAAATACATTTACTTGGCGTGGACTAACTCAATTTTGTCGCAAGTTAAATTTAACGGATGTTCCTTCTGATGCAGTAGCAATAAATCCAAATATTGCCTCAGCATTAATGGAAACAAAACAGTTACCTTTTATTTTAGATCAAGCTAAAGATACTAATTTTATTCTGGGGAAATTAACTGACATTCAAAAAAGCTCTCCAGTGGCTGCTAATATTGGTGTTAATGATGCTTTTATTGCCCGTACGCTTCGTAACTCTCCCTTCGCTTCAGAAGTAGATAATTATCCCAATTATTTAGCTGAAAAACCTGATGGAACGGATGTGGTTTCTTATGGGATAAATACTTCTTTAACTGGGTCAAACAAAACCGTTAATTTGACTAACTATCCCCATCGCGGACAACTTCCGACTATTGATTCATCCGGTCTTAATTTTCTTGCCAGTAACATCTCCCATGCTTGTGTTTGTGTTGGCAGTTTCGGAGATAATAATCCTCCCATCAAAACCCATTGGTTAGGGAGAAATGCGTTGAGTCCACAACAATTTTTAAGTTGTACTAAATTTATTGGGGTTCTTAATGCCATTGAACAAATTAATAGTCGTTTTCCTACGGTTGATCTTGATAATTGTGTGATTGAATCTCCAAGATATAAGATTCTTGATTTACTCATCGATATGGTTTCTTATAGAAAAGAAGCCAATGGTTTAATGGGACGTTCCAATCAAATTGGTGTGTTATTTAAACGGTTTACGCAACGACAAGATTTAGAAGCATGGATAAGACAACGTACTGGCAATATTAATGCTGAATTTCGTGGAGGTTATGGAACGTCTCCTTTAATTGCTAATCCTATTATTAAAGATTTAAGTAGTAACGCGACAGTTCTCAGATCCACCAATGAAGGAATAACTGGTAATAATTTTGTATCTCCCTATGATTTAGTTCGTTTAATCACCATGTTAGGATGGCATTTACATCTAACCCAAAATACGCGATTTATTGGCAGTCAATGGAAGAGTTTAGAAACCCTTGTTAGAGCAATGGGAGAAGACTCAGCGCGATATGTTGATGTTGCTTTAGAAACGTTAGGGGTGATCAATGTTATTCGTCGTCCTGTGGTCATTTCTAAAGTGGGTTTTGGAGAAAGTTCTTGTACCTATGTGGCTTTTGTTAAGTTGGTTGATGATCGGGTTAAACCAGCGAAACTGCGGACGTTTGCGTTAGCATTACGGAGTCCTGACGGTTCTTTTGAGACAAGAGATACGAATTTAGCAGCAGCAGTTACAGAAATAGTTAGACGTATTTTAATGATATCTTAGTTCGACGAAAATAGGTTATGGTGAAGTTTGGGAGTCAGGAGTCAGGAGTCAGGAGTTCGGGAGTTCAGGAGTTGAATATTAGGTGTACCTCATGAGTCCAGGAAATGCTATAGTATCTAAAAAAATTCTCATTTATTGATATCGTTCTTCCAAGAGTTCTTTTTTTACATCTTTAATTAACTCTAAAATTTCTTCACGGGTTTCAATTCCAGCGTTTTTGAATGCTGCTTGCATCTGTTGTCTGGATTGTTCAAATTCAGATTTCTGATTATCGCTTTTGACAATAATAATGACTTCAACTTCTGTATTATTGGGGACATTAAGTTGAGGATTATCTAAAATTAGCCGTCCTTCTTTCATTGTTGCTTTTGTTTGTAAAATTTTCATTTTTCTCCTAATTTAGTTAATTTAGAACTTGTAGGGTGGGCAATAGCAAGGGATAAAATTATCTAGAGAGTATTGTTATCATTGCCCACTGTGATTTATTCTTGAAAAAGTTTCTTAAACCCTTCATCCTCCCGAATAGTATCAAAATCTGTGTCTGTTTTTGCCATGTCTTTATATTCGACATCAAGGTTAATAGCTTGTTGTAAATTTTCTATGGCTAATTGTTTG
>JASJDW010000252.1 GCA_030064955.1 Crocosphaera sp. | reverse complement strand
AGTTCGGGAGTTCAGAAGTTCAGAACTTAAATATTAGGTGTACCTCACTCGTTAAGAGAAACGCTATATAACCTCAGTTCGGTTTAAGGAATTAGGCTCTCTTGTAGTTATGGTGATAAGAAAAATTTATACTTCGTAGGGTGGGTTAGGCGCAGGGTTGATTTTGATGAAAACACCATAAGTTTTGGTCTGCGCCGTAACCCACCATTTTAAGTATGTAGTCTACAATACTTTTTTCACCACAATGTCGGGAGAGCCTGAAACAAGTATAACCCAACCAATAAATGTAAAAGACAAGAATTAAGTTATGTTGGGTTTCGTCTCTCAACCCAACCTACAAGATAAGCGATCGCTCTTTTTCAGACCGCAGAGCAAGATTGTTAATAAGTTGTTATATTGAATTTAAAGGACAATCTTAGCATAGCATCACATTATGGCTTGGACTCAAAATCTTTTATATGGACTTGCAGGAATCGGATTAATTGCAATTGGTACTGCAATAGGTTCTTTTACCAGTCAACAGCAACCTCCACAAAATCCACTCCCGACAAGTTTACCGCCAATAGTTTCAGGAGAAACAAGTCCCAATGCTGTCGAATTCCGTTTGTTAATTCTTGACAAGTTCAATGATGAAACATTAGATAGAGTTGATTATATCATTCTTGCTGGAAATAAAAAATTTGAAGGTCAAAGTGGTTCAGATGGATTCATTATTCTTGATCTAGACCAAATTGATGTTGATGAAATTCAGGTTACTTTAAAGAGAAATCAGTATCAACAAATAGAACGTGAAACCATTGATTTAACTGGTAATGCGAATAGAGTCAAAATTTTGCACATGGAACAACTTGCGATAAATTCGGAAGCTAATTGTGAAACTACGCCACCAGATACTCAATTGGAAACTGATGAAAGTATTGTTAGAGAAGGGGCTGCAATTTTTATAAGATATAGAAATGCTTGTCCTCAAAAAACTTTTATTACTATAGCAACACAAAATTCTGGCTTTGGTTTGAATACTGGACTTAGAAGGAAAGCTCAAACAGCAGATCAATATGAAGGGACATTACAATTTGATGGTCTTCTTGCTGGAAAATATGAAGCACGCTCTTACTATGGGTTTGCTAATGGAGAAACACCAACCGGTTCTGTCCGATTTGAAGTAGTAGCTCCTTGAAAATTAATATTACTTGATTAGCTATCAAAGGGTGAGTCCTTAAAAACCCACCCTAAACCGTAATTAATTAAACCTAATTAACAGAAGTTTCAGCCTCAACATTAGCCTTACTATGTCCATTACCGTTACCTATTTCTAACTGTCTTGCAGCTAAATATTGATACATTTGCCAACGGGTGTTAACATCTGCTTGCGCTTCTTTAAGCAGTTTCTTGGCAGCATCGGGCTTGCTTCTGGCTAACATTTTGAAACGGTTTTCTTGATACATCGTTCGTTCAATAGGAAGCTTGGGACTTCTCATATCTAACTGTAAGGGGTTCTTTCCTTCTCCTACTAAGTCGGGATGATACCGATACAACAACCAGCGTCCACTGTCTACAATGTCCTTCTGATAACTCATAGCAGTGGTCATATTGATACCGTGAGCGATACAGTGAGAATAGGCAATAATCAAGGAGACACCTTCATAGGCTTCTGCTTCTAAAAAGGCTTTGATACTATGCTCATTCTTTGCACCCATCGCGACACTGGCCACATAAACGTTACCGTAAGTCATGGCCATTAACCCTAAGTCTTTCTTGGGTGAGGGTTTCCCTGCTGCTGCAAACTTGGCAACCGCAGCGCGAGGGGTAGCTTTAGACGCTTGTCCCCCAGTATTAGAATACACTTCTGTGTCCATGACCAAAATGTTAACATTACGGCCACTGGCTAACACATGATCCAAACCACCGTAACCAATATCATAAGCCCAACCGTCACCGCCAATGATCCAAACACTCTTTTTAACCAAATAGTCAGCAACCGACTGTAACATAGTAACCTTAGCTTGAGTGGTTTCATCTAAGTTACTGTTGCCTAACTGGGTTAACCGTTGCTTCAAGAAAGCGACTCGTTGTCGTTGTTCAAAGATGTCTGCTTCATCTATCTGTTGTGCGTTTAAAATGGCTGTAGCGAGGGTTTCTCCGATGTCAGAGGCTAACGTTTTCACCAACTCACGAGCAAACTCTGCTTGTTTATCAATGGAGACACGGAACCCTAAGCCGAATTCTGCGTTATCTTCAAATAAGGAGTTAGACCATGCGGGCCCTCTTCCCTCTTGGTTATGAGTCCAAGGGGTTGTAGGTAAGTTACCGCCATAGATAGAAGAACATCCCGTTGCATTGGCCACAACCATGCGATCGCCGAATAACTGGGTGGCTAATTTAATATAAGGGGTTTCTCCACATCCTGCACAGGCACCGGAAAACTCAAATAAGGGTTCTTGCATCTGTTGATGGCTTATTTTGTTGAGTTTGAGGGTATTTCTGTCTGGGTTAGGAATAGATAGGAAATAGTCCCAGTTTGCTCGTTCTTGTTCCCTGATAGGTAGTTGTGGGGCCATATTAATGGCTTTTAGTTTGGGTTGAGATTTATTTTTCGCTGGACAAACATCCACGCAAACACCACATCCAGTACAGTCTTCGGCAGCGACTTGTATCGTAAACTTAAGTTCTGTTTTCTTCCAGTCTAAGTCTTTAGCTGAGGCACTTTTGAAGCTTGTAGGGGCATTGGTTAAGGCTGCTTCTTCATACACTTTAGAACGTATGACCGCATGGGGACAAACAAGAACGCATTTACCACATTGAACGCAGACATCTTCATCCCAGACGGGAACTTCTTGCGCTACATTACGTTTCTCCCATTTTGCTGTACCACTGGGATAAGTTCCATCGCAGGGTAACGCGCTTACGGGGATGTCTTCTCCTTGTCTGGCCATCATTTTACCTAACACATCTCGGATGAATGCGGGGGCGGTGTCTGGGATAGGATGATGGATATCAGGGGCGTTATTATCTACCGTAGTCGCTATGGTTACTTCATGGAGATGATCTAAAGCTGCGTCAACTGCTTTAATGTTCATCTGTACAATGTCTTCCCCTTTCTTACCATACGTCTTACGGATATATTTTTTGATCTGTGCGATCGCTTCTTCTTTGGGGAGTACATTAGCTAAGGCAAAGAAGCATACTTGCATTACGGTGTTTATTCTGCCACCCATTCCTGCATTTTTGGCGACTTCGTAGGCATTGATAACATGAACTTTGATGTTTTTGTTAATAATATGTTCTTGGACAGGACGGGGTAACTGTTGCCACACATATTCGGGTTGATAGGGACTATTGATGAGAAATGTTGATCCTTGGATAGCGGGTTCTAAGAGGTCGAATTTTTCTAAAAATTCCCATTGATGACAAGCGACAAAGTTGGCTTTATTAACTAAATAGGTTGAACGGATGGGATCGCTACCAAAGCGTAGGTGAGATACGGTAACGGAACCTGACTTTTTGGAGTCGTAAACAAAGTATCCTTGGGCATAGTTATCGGTTTCTTCTCCAATAATTTTAATGGAGTTTTTGTTAGCACCGACGGTTCCATCTGATCCTAACCCATAGAAAATTGCTCGGACAACGTTATTGGGTTCGGTAGAAAAGTTGGGATCATAATCAATACTGGTATGGCTGAGATCATCGTTAATCCCAATAGTAAAATGATTTTTGGGATTATCTAATGCTAAGGTATCAAATACCCCTTTAACCATTGCCGAGGTAAACTCTTTGGAGGATAAACCATACCGTCCCCCAACGATTTTAGGTAGAGGCATTTCTTGCCCATATTCCATGAACCCAGTAACAACATCTACATATAAAGGTTCCCCTGCTGAACCGGGTTCTTTGGTGCGATCTAAAACAGCAATTTTTTTGACGGTTTTGGGTAAGGCTTCAATTAGTTTTTCAGCAGCAAAGGGACGATATAAGCGAACTTTTAAAACTCCAACTTTTTCCCCTTGATCAACTAAATAATCTACTGTTTCGTGGACGGTTTCACAACCAGAACCCATTAAAATTATGACTCTTTCTGCTTCAGGATGACCATGATATTCATATAACTGATATTGCCGTCCCGTGAGTTGGGCAAACGTATCCATCGCCTTCTGTAAAATGTTGGGATAGGCTGCATAGAAGGGGTTTACCGTTTCCCTGGCCTGGAAGTAAACATCGGGGTTTTGGGCGGTTCCTCGAATAACGGGGCGATCGGGGGTTAAAGCCCTTTCTCTATGGGCGATCACCCATTCGTCTTTGATCAGCGATCGCAACACCGTATCATCCAATAATTCTACTTTCTGCACTTCATGGGAGGTGCGAAACCCGTCAAAAAAGTGGATTCCAGGGACTCTGGCTTCATAACTGGCTGCTGTGGTAATGGCTGCAAGATCCTGGGCTTCTTGCACGGATGCAGAACTTATTAAGGCTAACCCGGTACTGCGGGTGGCCATCACGTCTGCATGATCCCCGAAAATAGATAAGGCTTGGGCGGCCAGCGATCGCGCAGCTACATGGATCACCGTTGCGGTGAGTTCCCCTGCTATTTTGTAGAGGTTAGGCAGCATCAATAATAAGCCCTGAGAGGCGGTAAATGTAGTGGTTAACGCCCCTGTTTGCAACGATCCGTGGACGGCACCGGCTGCCCCTCCTTCGCTTTGCATTTCCACGATAGAGGGAACAGTGCCCCAAAGGTTGGTTTGTCCAGTGGAAGCCCAAGCATCAGCCCATTCTCCCATGGGTGAGGAGGGGGTAATGGGATAAATGGCGATCACTTCATTGAGACGGTAGGCAACTCTGGCAACGGCTTCGTTTCCATCAATAGTAGCGTAGGTTTTGCTGTTCATAGTGTTCTCTTTAGGTTAGCGATCGATCAGGTGAAGTGGTAATTTTTGTTGCAAAGACTTGACAATTTTGGGAAGAAATATCAGAAAATGATTGATTTTTGAGGAATGATTAACACAATATTAGGGTTGTTTTTGATCGAGTTTTGTCATAGGGGTTAATGATGAGACTTCTATCTTCATGATCGAACATAATTCAAAAGAAAGAACAATTTATTATGATTTTTTAATACAGTGATTCAATGAATTAGTTTTGTTATAATAGGATTGAATAGTTTAAAAATTTGAAGATATTAAAATATGGTAACTCAGATTAATTCATCGACTCTCTATGATACGGATTTTAATTTGTGGATAGAAGAAACAGTGAGACAACTTAAATCAGGTAATTTTAATGAGATTGATACCGATAATTTAATTGAAGAAGTTGAATCAATGGGAAAGAGTGAGAAACGGGAATTAAAAAGTCGTTTTGCTGTTTTGATTATGCACTTACTAAAATGGAAATATCAACCTAGTAAACAGAGTCATAGCTGGTTAACTACCATCAGAGAACAAAGATTACAATTATCTTTACTGTTACAAGATAGTCCCAGTTTGAAACCTTTATTAGAACAAGAATGTGAACAATGGTATCATTATGCTAAAAAAGAAGCAGCCAAAGAAACTAAATTGTCATTAGATACTTTTCCTCATTCTTCTCCTTTTACTATAGAAATGGTTTTAGATTCAGATTTTCTACCAGAATAAATGCTATTTTTTTTGTAGGGTGGGCAAGTCTAAATGTTAGATTAACTAACTAACTGAGTTAATATATTGCCCACCTTACCATTTAGGTTTTTTTAAATGCAGTTATTTGAGTCATTCGTTGTGTTACAATAAGATACACAAAGATAACGTAAAATCAAGACACTCATTATGGAAACGATTAATATCAAGGTTTCTGAAGAAATTGCTCAAGCTTATCGAGAGTCTGATAGTAAAAAACAAGAACAAATAAGTACAATTATTAAACTATTTTTGAACAAGGAATTTTCTCAAAAAAGTCTTAGTGAAGTTATGGAAGAAATCGCTGATAAGGCAGAAAAACGAGGGTTGACTCCTAAAATTTTAGAAGATATTTTGAATAATAAACCATAAACCTTTTATCTTCTTATCAAGCATTCAATCAAAGCAGTAGGGTGGGCAAGTAGATAACTTATCTTAATTAACGAAATAGGTTAATATTTTGCCCACCTTACAAATAGTTTTTAACCCTAATTTTTTTGATTATTAATGTTATGTCTAACCTATTATCACCCCATCAAGCATTAAATAAAGCGTTCCTCAAACTTAAACCCACTCGTCAACATTTTGAGCAGTTTAAAGGTAATTTACAACAATTACTTAATAGTATTAAGGGAACAGAATTTGAAGAGTTTAATAAAAATTTGCTGCGAGACTTTCTTAAAGATACTTATTATCAAGATGATTATTTTATCAACACAAAATATGAAAGAGATTTAGTTATTTATAATGATAACACTGATAACAGTACAGTCGGGGTGATTATAGAGTGTAAAAGACCGAATAATCAAGCTGAAATGCCTAAAGTAGATAAGTTAAATGTGAAAGCATTACAGCAGTTACTTTTATATTTCTTTCGAGAGAGAATTACAGAAAATAATATTAACCTCAAACATCTGATTATTACTAATGTTTATGAGTGGTTCATTTTTGATGCACAAGACTTTGAAAAATTATTTTATCAAGACAAAGCTTTAGTTAAACAATTTAACGAGTTTACCGATAAAAAGTTGACGGGAACAGGTACAGACTTTTTCTATAAAGATATTGCTAAAGCTGCTATCGATAAAAAAGAAACAGAATTAAACTTTGTTTATGTTAATTTACGGGATAATAGAGATAATGAGAAACAGTTGCGGGACTTATATAAGTTATTTTCCCCTGAACATTTATTAAAGTTACCGTTTATTAATGATAGTAATAGTTTAGATAAGGAATTTTATAACGAGTTATTATATATTATTGGTTTAACAGAAGTTAAGGAGAAAAATAATAAGTTAATTAAACGTAGTAAAGTAGGAAAAAGAAATATTGGATCATTAATTGAAAATGTCATAACTCAACTACAAGGGTTAGATAAACTCTCACGACTTAGCAACCCCTTACAGTTTGGAGACAGTAGAGAGGAACAACTATTTAATGTTAGTTTAGAGTTGGTAATTACTTGGATTAATCGTATTTTATTTTTGAAGTTATTAGAAGCACAATTAATTAATTATCATCAAGGAGATAAATCTTTCGCTTTTTTAAAATTAGAGAAAATTCAAAACTATTCTGATCTAAATTTTCTCTTTTTTAATGTCTTAGCTTGCGAAAACAGTCAACGAGATGATTATATTAAAAATAATTTTTCTACAGTTCCTTATCTCAATAGTTCCTTATTTGAACCTACAAACTTAGAACATGAAACCATTGTTATTAGTAATCTTCGACAAGAAAGTTTACCAATTTTTTCGGGGACAGTCTTAAAAGATACCATAGGTAAAAAACGGATAGGAAAGTTAAATGCACTACAATATTTATTTGAATTTCTAGATGCTTATGATTTTAGTAGTGAGGGTTCCGAAGCAATACAAGAAGATAATAAACGGTTAATTAATGCGTCAGTTTTAGGATTGATTTTTGAGAAGATAAACGGTTATAAAGATGGTTCATTTTTCACTCCTGGTTTTATTACAATGTATATGTGTCGAGAAACCATTAGACGGGGAGTCATTGAAAAGTTTAATGAGGAGAAAAAATGGAATTGTAACACCATTAATGATCTCTATAATAAGATTGATGATAAAGTTGAAGCAAACAAGATCATAAATAGTCTAAAAATTTGTGATCCTGCGGTGGGTTCCGGTCATTTTTTGGTGTCTGCGTTGAATGAAATCATTGCTATCAAAAGTGAGTTGAAAATATTACTAGATAAGGAAGGTAAGACGTTACGAGATTATAAAATAGAAGTGGTGAATGATGAGTTAGTCATTGAAGATGATAACGAAAGATTGTTTGAATATAATCCTAAGAATAAGGAAAGTCAGCGAGTACAAGAAACTTTATTTCATGAGAAACAGAGGATTATTGAAAATTGTTTATTTGGGGTAGATATTAATCCCAACTCGGTTAAGATTTGTCGTTTACGGTTATGGATAGAGTTATTGAAAAATGCTTATTATAAAGGGGAAAATGAGTTGGAAACTTTACCCAATATTGACATTAATATTAAGTGTGGTAACTCTTTAATTAGTCGGTTTCCTTTAATATCTCCTTTAGAGTTTGCTTTAAAAAATAAACAATATGATGTTGTATCATATCGCAACGCAGTACAAAATTATCGCCAAACGAATAGTAAAGAAGAAAAGAGAAATTCAGAAAAATTAATTAGAAAAATAAAAGATAATTTTAAGACAACTTTATCAGTTACTGATCCTAAAAAAGTTAAACTAAGAAAGTTAGAGTCAGATTTATATTTCTTACAGAATCAAACCACTTTATTAGAGGAGACAAAGACAGAAAAGAAAAAGAAAGAAAAGAAGATGACTAAGTTACAAAATGACATAGATAAGTTAACCGTTGAGTTAGAAGAAATAGAAAGCGGGAAGTTATATCAAAATGCGTTTGAATGGCGGTTTGAATTTCCAGAAGTGTTAAATAATAAGGGTGATTTTTTTGGTTTTGATATTATTATTGGTAATCCTCCTTATATTCGTCAAGAGGAAATAAAACAATTTAAACCTTATTTGAAAGAACAATATAGCTGTTATACAGGAGTTGCTGACTTATTCGTTTATTTCTATGAAAAAGCTTATAATCTCCTCAAGAAACAAGGTATTTTAACTTATATTTCTTCTAATAAATACTTTCGATCAGGATATGGGGAAAAATTGCGCTCTTTTTTAACAACAAATACCACTATCCATAC
>JASJDW010000251.1 GCA_030064955.1 Crocosphaera sp. | reverse complement strand
GGAGGTGTGGGGAGAATTAAGCAATACACATGGTTTTCTCTTCCCACCCTTCCCCCTCTTCCCTCTCTTCCCCATCCCTCTCTCAACAGATAAATTTGTTAACCGAGCAGTATTGCGAGAGGTGGGTGTCACCCCGTCAACTCCTGAACTTTTCTGAACTTTTCCTGAATAAATAGGGATTGTTTCTGCTCAAAAGAAAGGGGATAGTGTAAGAGAAGATAAAAAAAAGGAGGAACTCATCATGAATTTCAACCAAATAGGAACTTATTATGAAGAATTTTCAAGCCTTGGCTTTGCTGAAGACAGTTATTTCTTAATAAGATTAACCAACCTCTGGGGAGAAGATTGCTTAGAACTGGCTCAAGAAGAAGAATTATCTTCTGAGTAAACGTTATGATGGGTTTGTGCTTGTTGCAGTTGTTGATCACACAATTCAATTAAAACATCGGAGGTTTTATGTTCATCAACTGTGAGAGTGGCAACACCCATACTAACGGTAACATAAGGCTCAATAGAAGAATTACTATGGGGAATCTGTAGTTTTTTCACCTCACACACCAAATTGTCAGCTATCTTGTCAAGATTAGGAAGATCACTCGGCGGAACAATGATAGCAAACTTAGACCCTTCGTAGCGACAGAGCAAAGAGTTGAATGATTGTAGACCCTGTAAAAATGCTTGTGCTATTTGATAAAGACAGCGATCGCCTTCTAATCTACCGTAGGTCTGATTATACTCTGTGAATTGATCAATCTTACAAAAAATCAAGGCTAGGGAATCCTTATTTTGATAAGCGCGTTCCCATTCTGTGTTTAAATAATCATCAAAACGGCGACGATTAGCCACTTGAGTCAAGTCATCTAAAACGGCTAATCTTTGTAATTCTTGAATGGCCTGTTTTAGTTGAATATTTTGTCGTTGCTGTTCTTTTTGTAGATGTTGAATCTTTAACTGATTTTCAACCCTTGCTAATACTTCGATGACCTTAAAAGGTTTACTAATATAATCAACCCCTCCCACAGAAAAGGCTTTAACTTTATCCCATGATTCATCTAAAGCACTAACGAAAATAACAGGAATTTCTTGGGTTTGAGTATTTCCTTTTAGTCGCTGACAAACGGTATAACCATCTAAGTCTGGCATATTAATATCAAGTAAAATTAGATCAGGTAAAGCTATTTTGACCGCTTCTAAGGCAATGGAACCATTCAGTGCTTGTCTGACCTCATATCCCTGTTCTTCGAGCAAGTCTGATAAAAGATTCAAGTTTTGCGGTTGATCGTCTACTAAGAGAATATTACCTTTGGAAGCTTGAGAAGTTACAACAGAGGAGTTGATCTTATCAAGAGACTGATTTAAGGGTTCTAGGGGGACTTTTGTGTCACTTAAGGTTTTTTCTAAGGGGGTAGGAGTTACAGTTTGATGATGACGCATCTTTTTTTCCACTACCCCTTTAAAATTAGTTTTGGTTACCTTTTCTTCAAATATTTCTGATAAGGTCTGCCACAATTTCGGTGCAATATCTTGTTTAACATATTTGGCTGAATAACCGCAATCATCAGCAATTTGCTCATAAGTCTTACGCTGATTTTGAAGTGTCCCTAAAAGAATAATTCTTTGTAGATCACTAAAATATTGTTCAGTTTTAACATAAAGGATTTCTTCTGTAAATTCTAAAATCGCTTCAATATCATACATAATTAGTCTTTTTTTGTTAGTTATTTAATGATAATTGAGTAAGTTGAGCTAGTTCGGCAAATTGATAGTTTTGGGCTAAGTTGGTTAAGGTTTCAATTAAGGCAGAATGCTGCTCAGGTATTTGTTGAATTAATTTAAAAACTTGTTTTCGATTCAGTTGTTTAGCTTGATGATAAAGTTGCCTTTTCCAATCTTCTGATATCAGTGCTAAACTTTCTGTTAATAGTTTCTCTCGGTCTGCTCTTGGCTGTTTTTCTTTTTCTATTATGGTTGATTCCTCTTCGTTTTTAATTTCTTCATAAATATAGTCAACTGCTAGATATCGAGCGATTTTTTCAAAAATAATCCCTTCTGAGAAAGGTTTAGGAATAAAATCATCACAACCAACTGCTAAGATTTCATTTTTTTGTTCGTTAAAAGCACTAGCTGTTAAGGCAATAATCACCGTTTCTTGTCCATTGGGGGTAGATTTAATCTGTTTGGTTGCCTCATAACCATTCATGACAGGCATTCTCATATCCATCAAAATAAGTTGAGGATGCCAAGTTTGCCAACAAGTGATTGCATCTTCTCCATTACTTGCTTCATTGACTTCAAAACCAACTAAAGAGAGCATTTTTTTGAGAAACAAGCGGCTGGGAATGTGATCATCTACAACAAGAATACGATAAATTGGTTGCTCAGGTGCTAAGGCAATCACTTTTCGTGGGAAGGTTTGGCTAATAATTCGTCCTGAGGGACAATAGTTACTGGGAATATTAAACCCAATACAAGTTCCCATTCCTACTGTACTTTTAATGTCGATTTCTCCTCCCATCAATTGGATAAATTTACGACTAATTGCTAATCCTAAACCAGTTCCTTCAGATGAATTTCGTCCTGTTTCAGTTTGTTCAAAGGGGAGAAAAACTTTGTCAATTTCATCCACTGCAATGCCAGGTCCTGTGTCTTCTATCTCAAACCAAAGTTCATAATCTCTTGAAGGTATTTGATCGTTTTGAATGAGAGATTCTTTATGGCTAAATCTGATCCTTAAACTGACAGTTCCAGTTAAGGTAAATTTTATACTATTTCCCAATAAATTAATCAGGACTTGGCGCAATTTTCCTTGATCAGTTGTAATATATTGAGGGAGAGAAGATGGGTAAGAAAAGTTAAGCTTCAATCCTTTTTGTTCCGTTTTCAAATGAAATAAATCGTAAATCTCATCTAACAAACTATGTAAATCAAAATGGGTTACTTTGAAGTCTGTTTTTCCAGACTCTATTTTGGAAATTTCCAGAATATTATTAATTAAAGATAAAAGATGTTCCCCACTACGATTAATAATTTGTATTTGTTTCTTCTGCTCTGCGTTTAGGGTCGTATTTCGATCCAAAACTTGAGCAAATCCAATAATTGCATTAAGAGGAGTTCGTAATTCATGACTCATATTAGCAATAAAAGCACTTTTGGCTTGATTAGCTATTTCTGCTGCTTGTTTAGCTTCTACTAAAGCAAATTCTACCTGTTTTCTTTCTAATTCTGCCCCGGCTCTAGCTGAAAAAATTTGAAAAATTGAAGTTTTGGTTGCATTTAGCTCAATGGGATTTTTATCAAAGATTCCTAAAACTCCAATAACTTTCCCCGATACATTATGTAAAGGATATCCCCAATAGTTTTTAAACTGAATTTGTTTTGATGTCAAATAATCATAAATTTCCTGATTTTTGTTTTGTAATTTTTGATAAAAATTAGCTTCAAAAATTTCTTTATAATCAACTCCTTGTAAAGATATTTTGAAAGAATCAATCAAAGATTGATCGACCAAAAAAGCTAAAATATTAAGTTCGTTTTTTGACCATTCAATTTCCCCAATAAATGAACAAGATACATTCATAACTTTAGATAAATTTTCTACTAATCCCTTGAAAAAGGCGTTACCAGTTTCTTTTGCAGTCCCCTGAAAAATTAATTTCAGTGCTTTCTCTTTTTGTTTTCTTTCACGAATTTCTTGCTGCATTAATTGAGTTCTTTGGGAAATTTTCTTTTCTAATATTTCTCGATGTTTTTCCTCAGCAATTCTTAATTTTTCTTCTGCTTTTTTACGTTTAGTAATATCTTCAATGGTTGCGAGAATACCAACGATATTTCCTTGATGATCTCGAATGGGGATTTTACGAGTATCGTACCACACATCTTTTTGAGGTTTGTATTCAACATGATATTGGGATTCTCCCGACTCGATAACATAACGATCTTTTTGAATATATTCTGCTACATTAATCGTTTTGGGATATAAATCATAATCTGTTTTTCCAATTACGTCTTGAGGATGATTGAGACCTGCTGCTTTTGCCCATTGTTGGTTACATCCTTGAAAAATAGAGTCCCGATCTTTCCAGAAAATGAGAGAAGGAATATTATCCAGTATCAGTTGAAATAATAAGACTTGTTCCTCTAATCTTTTTAGAGATTTTTCTTGTTCTAATTGAGTTTGTAATACCGCTTCTAGATAAGCATTTTTTTGTTTAAGTTCTTTGACTTCTTGTTGAAGTTGTTCCAATTGATTTAATCTCACTGTTTCTCTATTCATTTTTAATATCACCATTAATCTAACTATTCTAAAGTATAATCTTTTTTCCTGATTGATTCTAGTGGTCTGTCAAGCTTACACTGATGGGATATTGAGATAGAATACAGGAAAAATGGAGCGATCGCAAAAGCTATAGATATCAGTATCCCTACCATAGAAAGAGTAAGAAATTGATAATCCTACTTGAATGCGCTGGTAGGCAAAAGTTATCATTGTTGCCACATCATGAGTCAAGACAATTCGCTTTTCTTTGGCTGCCCAATCTAGCACCGTTGGATCATCTTTCCCTGATAAGTTCACATCTTGAACCCGCACAAGATCAATGTCTGGATTTTGACCCCACATCCAGAACGGACTTGAATTTACCCCATTTCTGAGGCGATCCCTTTACTGGTTTCTTATCGGTAGACCCTAACATTTATCGGGGCATTATCTTAAAATAGTAAGAAATTAAAGGTAAGTTAAACATCAATGACCCAAACCCTAGAAACCTGGTTAAAGCAAATCCATATCCCTGCTGATTGGATCGGGTTACGCCAAGTAAGTGAAACCTCGACCCTACGCTATGTTAGAGATGGTAAACCCCAAAGCAACGGTCGTACTCAAACGAAAGGGGTAATGGTAGAAGTCTTAGCTAAGGGACAACTGGGTTATTGTGCTACCAATCATCTAACCTTAGACAATATTAAGCTGGCTGCAGACATTGCCTATCAACAAGCAATAACTGCTGCTGAGTGGGGAATCTACCCCTTTACGATAGAACAACGACCAAAAGCGGTGGGAACCTATCATTCTCCCTATCTTAAACCCCTTGATATTCTCAGTCCAAAAGATATTAATGATCTACTCCTCAAGGTGGATGAAACCCTAAAAGTTAGCGATAAAATTGTTAGTACCTCCGCCATTGCCCGTATAGTAGAAACCGAGATTCAACTGGTTAGTAGTAATGGTTCCGATGCTTATCAAAAGTTTTTGCTGATCACTACAGACTACACCGCAACGGCGCAAGATGGCAATATTATCCAAAAACGCACTGATAATGGATTAACCGCCCGTTCTTATCAAGGAGGGATGGAAGTTCTTGAGGAAACGGAAATTTTAGGCCGCGCTCAAACTATCGCAGAACAAGCATTAGAATTATTATCAGCCGAAGACTGTCCCACCACAGCTACCACTTTAGTATTAGCCCCTGACCAAATGATGCTACAAATTCATGAGAGTATCGGTCATCCTTTGGAACTCGATCGCATTTTAGGGGACGAACGCAACTATGCTGGGTCAAGCTTTGTCAAATTAGAAGATTTTGGTCACTTGGTTTATGGTTCCCCTCTGATGAATGTTACTTTTGATCCTTCTGTATCAGGGGAATTTGCTAGTTATCGTTTTGATGATGGAGGAAATTTAGCCACCCGTGAGTATTTGATTAAAGAGGGCATACTATTACGAGGATTAGGCAGTAAAGAAAGTCAAATTCGGGCAAACGTGCCAGGCGTGGCTAATTTACGGGCTTGTTCTTGGAATCGTCCCCCTATTGATCGCATGGCGAATATTAACCTTGAACCAGGAACCACCTCCTTTGATGAGATGATCGGTAACATTGAATTAGGGGTCTATATGGAGTCTAATCGATCCTGGTCTATTGATGATTATCGCAATAAGTTTCAATTTGGGTGTGAATATGCCAAACTCATCGAAAATGGTAAGTTGACCAAAACTCTGAAAAATCCCAATTATCGAGGGATTACTAATCAATTTTGGGGTAGTTTATCCCAAGTCGGCGATCGCTCAACCTTACAAATGTATGGTACTCCCAGTTGTGGAAAAGGAGAACCCAATCAAGCGATCCGCGTTGGCCATGCTTCCCCTGTCTGTGCGTTTGATAATATTGAGGTGTTTGGTGGTGTTGGTTAATTTTCTCATTTCCCTTTAATATTAAGTTTTGTTAAGTTAAGATAAAAAATAAGACCTGCGGACAATAATACTCCGCAACGTTTTAATGAACTCATAAAACTTCTCATGTTAAAAAAAATTATTGCACCAACCCTTGTACTTGCTTTTGCTATTACGAGTCTAACCATTTTGGGCTTCAATTTAAGAACCTTAGCGCAATCTCATATTGAGGATCAAGACTACTTTATTAAACTGGATCGTCAGGCTAATATAGCCATTGTTGAACCCAATTATGGTTACTTCTTTCACCCCGATCCTGAAGTAGAAGGCGATCCCACAGGACAGGTTTTATATCAAGCTTTAAGCGATATTAATCAAGAATATGGGGTTAAAGAAGCAAGAATGGTTCGTTTTGAACGTAAAGGATATATGGTTCCTAATTTATACGTCTTTCTTAAGTCCAGCGAACCTCAAGAAATGCTTGCAGAGAGTCAATCTGTAAATCAGTTATCTATGTAAAGATTATAGCTGTTTATAACCCCACTCTTTATCAAATTGAGTGGGGTTTTTATGGTTAATAATTTATGTTATCAATAACTGGGTTAAAAAAAGAACAAAATTAAAATGGAAAATAGACCAAAAACAACAGTAATTTTAGCGATGACTGCTGATGGAAAAATTGCTGATTTCCAGCGCAATGCAGCGAGGTTTGGCTCAGATATTGATAAAAATCATTTAGAAAAACAAATTTCATTAGTCGATGCTGTCTTACTGGGGGCAGGAACATTAAAAGCTTATGGTACCACTTTAACAGTTAAAAAATCTGAATTATTAGCTAATCGAAAACAAAATAATCAACCCAGTCAACCTATTAATATTGTTGTTTCAGCTTCAGGTAAAATTGCTGATAATTTACCCTTTTTTTCTCAACCTTTTCCTCATTGGTTAATCACCACAGAAGAAGGAGCAAAAAATAACACTTCAAATTTTGAAAAAGTATTGATATTTTCCACCATAGAAACAGGAAAAATCAACTTACTCCAAGCATTTAAAACCTTAAAAGAACTAGGATTAAACCATATCGCAATTTTAGGAGGAGGAGAACTGGTGGGGAGTTGTTTAGAAGAGAATTTAATCGATGAATTCTGGTTAACTGTTTGCCCCTATGTTGTGGGGGGAAAAACAGCACCAACTCCAGTAGAAGGGAAAGGGTTTCTCTCATCTCATGGTCAAAAATTACAATTGTTAAGCCTAGAACAAATAGAACAAGAAATTTTTTTACACTATAAAGTATTATCCAATTAAACCCTCGTCTTTTTAACCGTTTCAACTAATTAACAATTTAGGCTGTCATCTGAGCCAAAATTGATTATCCTAGAGAGAAAGTTTACCAGACCAGCTTAACCTATGTTTAAACGAGTAAAACCCCAATACTCTGTCAGTTGGATAGAAAAAATTTCTGAAATTCCTAAACAAGTTTGGGATGAACTTGCAACCCCTTTAAACACCCCTTTTTTGGAGTGGGAATGGCTTAATAATATTGAAACCTCTAAAAGTGCTACCCCACGGACAGGATGGCAACCTTGTCATTTAACAATATGGCGAGATAAACAGTTAATTGGTGCTGCACCTTTGTATATTAAAGGTCATAGTTATGGAGAATTTGTTTTTGATCATCAATGGGCCGACTTATCCCATCGTTTGGGTATTTCCTATTATCCTAAACTTCTGGGAATGACCCCCTTTACCCCTGCCGTGGGTTATCGTTTTTTAATTTCTCCTAACGAAAATGAAGCAGAAATTACACAAATGATGGTAGCAGCAATTGATCGTTTTTGCGATCAAAATAAACTTTCAGGGTGTCATTTTTTGTTTGTTGATCCTGACTGGAAACCCATGATTGAGAATTTTGGTTTTAGTAGTTGGTTGCACCATAGTTACATTTGGTCTAATCCCAATTTTAATAATTTTGATGACTATTTAACACAGTTTAATGCTAATCAAAGACGTAATATTAAGCGAGAAAGAAAAGCAGTTAATAAAGCTAATTTAACCATGAAAGTGTTAACAGGGGATGATATTCCTCATCATTTATATCCTATAATTCATCGCTTTTATAGTAATACTTGTGAAAAATTTTATTGGGGGAGTAAATATTTAACTCGTAAATTTTTTGACCAACTTTATCCTAATTATTCCCATCGCGTTGTCTTAGCTGCTGCTTATACAGATTATGATGATCATAAACCAGTGGGGATGTCTTTTTGTATTAGAAAAGGAGATAATTTATATGGTCGTTATTGGGGATCTTTTGAAGAATATGATTGTCTTCATTTTGAAGCTTGTTACTATCAACCCATAGAATGGGCTATAAAAGAAGGAATAACAATGTTTGATCCTGGGGCCGGAGGAAGACATAAAAGAAGACGGGGTTTCCCTGCTACACCTAACTATAGTTTACACCGGTTTTATGATCAGAAAATGAGTCAAATTCTTCGCCATTATATTCCTGAAATTAATAAAATGGAACAAGAAGAAATTGATGC
>JASJDW010000250.1 GCA_030064955.1 Crocosphaera sp. | reverse complement strand
TCTGAATTAATGGTGGCATTTGTGGTCATAAATCCCACTATACATAAAAATGCCCGATTTTACCTCTATGTTGTCAAGAGAGATTCTTTATTGCGGTGAGCAATTACCTAATATTCAACTTCTGAACTCCTGCTGGGGAGCATCGGGCGAAGCCTGCCCTCCCGAACTCCTAACTCCTAAAACTAGAAGAGTTTGTCCGTCACAAGTATGGGAACTGCTATATTTTAGTTTAATTTATTCATCATTTCCCTAACTATTATTTCTGCTTCTTTTTGTGTTTGAATTTCTCCATCTAAGGTTAAAGTCAATAACTGATCTAAAACTATCTTATATTTAGGCCCTGGTTTATATCCCATTCGTTTTAAGTCATTACCATTTAAAGGGGTTTCAATCTTTGACCATTGGGTTAAATACTGCCAAATTATACGTCTAACTTCTTTGTTACAATTGACTGCTACTAAAATTAAATGCGGTAATTTATAGCTACATAGTTGTTTATATTTTTCACTTACTTGGTTACATTTTGATAAACCTTGTTGAAGTTTTAAACAAATTGTATTAACTATTTCTATTCTTTCCAAGCTTTCTTTAGGTAGTTGTAAATTATGGGCAATTTGTTTTCTTTCTTTTGTATTTATTTGAGAAATTAAGATTTCCAGGCGAATTAACCAATGACCAATATTGTTATCAGGATCAAGATAGTTTAACCAGCGAGAAGCACAGCGAATTTGCCACCATACTTGATCATCTAAAATAACTTGATTATGTAAACATTTCAAAGCATCTAAGTCTGAGAGTAATTGTAAAGCAGATTTCCAATAGTTTGACTCTAAAATATACTTTAATTCTGCTTTTAATCTGGTTGTTAAGGCAGGAGCTATATGATTTTTAAGTCGTAATTTTTCATAAATACCACTTTGAATAGCATAACGAATATAGGCTTCTGTTTGGGGTTCAATTTCAAATTTTAGGCGCACGGCAAAACGCACTGCACGATAAATTCTTGTAGGATCTTCGATAAAACTATTAGCATGAAGTACCCTAACTTTTTGACTTTTTAAATCTAATAAGCCGCCAAAAAAGTCCAGTAATTCTCCTTCCCTTGGTGGGGTTAATCTCACAGCTAAAGCATTAATTGTAAAGTCCCGTCTATATAAGTCTTGACGAATGGAACTTGCTTCTACTTCTGGGTTAGCAGCAGGGTAAGGATAAAATTCAGTCCTTGAGGTTGCAATATCAAGCCATAATGACCCTAATTCTGGATCTTTATGCCATAATAAAGCTGCTGTTTGGAACTCACCATGCACTGATAATCGGCAGTTCGAGTATTTTTTTTGTATTGTTGAAGCAAGTTCTACCCCTGCCCCAACATCCGCAGATCGATGAAACCCATCTACAACTAAATCAATATCTTGAAGTAATACTTTTTCATTTGTTTCTGTTAGTAATAAATCCCTAACTGCACCCCCAACAATATATAAATGCCAGCCTTTTCGTTCTGCTTCTTGCGAAATTTCTTCTAATAATTTCCAAATAGAAGCTTCTAACGAGTTACGTATTGAAGGCAATAAACATGATACGGTTGTCACTCTTTTTCCATTTTCATCTTTAATCTCTTTTCTCTGTTGATGAATTTGCCTTAACAAGTCAGTTCTAGTCACAATTCCTAATAATTTATCATTCTCAATGACAGGTAATCTTCCCACATCGTAAGTTACCATAATTGATTCAATATCAGGTAATAAAGTATCAGGAGTAATGGTTTTTAAGTTTTTGGTCATATATCCTTTTACGGGTGCATGACTAAACCCATGATGCAAAGCTAAATCTAAATCTCTACGGGAAATAATACCCACTAAATGATCATTTTCATCTACCACTGATAACCCCGAATGACCGTAGCGAAATAAGACTCTTTCTGCTTGTTCTATGGTCGTTTCTGGGCGAATAGTTCTCACAGGTGAAGACATTAAATCTCTTGCAGTTAAAGGGTGAGGAATTTGAGCAATAAATTCTTCTAGCAATTGCTTTAATTTGCTTTCAGGATCGACATTTCTTAATATTAAAGAAGCAGCTTGACTATGGCCACCCCCTCCATAAACTGAGAATAATTGATTAAGATTAGTTCCTTCGATACGGGTACGACCAATAATAATTAAACGGTTTTCAGCATAAGGCTTATCATTATGACGTTTATGATAACAATGGGCAAATAATAAAGCATCACTTTCTGTTAATTCAATTAATCTTTCCGCTAAATTGGATAAACCTGCTACAAAATTTTCTGTTTCAATAAGTACCCAAGCAACTTGATAACCTCTAATATGTTTTGTCTCAAATTTGTCTAACGCTTCTGTAAATATTCCTTGTAATTGAGGACTAAAACCAGGATCGCAATATTCAGCAACAATCTTAACATTTGCCCCCATTTCCATTAGCCAAGCTAAAGCTTTAGCATCCCGAGGAGTAGACTGAGGAAAGGTCAAAGAACCTGTATCGACATGAATTCCTAAAGCCATAATAGTCGCTTCAATGGGGTTAGGATTAAGCTTTTCTTGCTGCATTTTTTCCACAATTAAAGTTGTGCTTGCTCCCACTGGTTCTATTTGTTGAAAAGTGCTAGGAATATCTGATATACTATTAATATGATGGTCGTACAATTCAATACTTTTAATTTGAGGTAAATTGAACCAATCCCCTGCTTTTCCTAAGCGATTAATTTGTTGATTATCTACGACAATTAGGTGACGAATTTGCTTTGGGTTAACACTTCTTAACTCAATTAAGGGGATTTCGTCTCGATGTAATGCTAAAAAATCCTTAACCGTTGGATGGGCCCCACCCGTCAAAACAATGCGACTTCCTACTTTTAGACGAGACAAACCAACAGCCGCCCCTAATGCGTCAAAATCTACCGTCTGATGGCATAAAATTAAGTCCATAAAGTCCCTTGAATGTTTTGTACGGTGAGCAAAGGTATCTGCATTATCAATAGCTGAGATATGTTTCTGATTTGCCTACTTTACCGTATTAACATTTTAATATCTTGAACGACCTGCGATCCGTATCTTCTTTTTCTATGATAGATCCAATCTCAGCAATAATTAACTAAAAATTACTTTAATATCCCTCCTAGTCATTATCTAAGAAATTTAATCAATATAAGGAGAATAACTTTCCATAATTCGTCCAAAACTGTAAATTTTTTGATAATAGTAGGTACTAACTTTATCCCCTCCATCAGATAAAGGATCAATAGCAATTTTATTTCGTCCCACCTCTTGACCTGAACTGTGAATATAATAGCCATTACCTAAATAAAGAGCAACATGATCCACTTTATTATTGGCAAAAAAGATTAAATCTCCTGGTAATAATTCTTCATAAGAAATCTTTTTAACAAATGCTTGTTGTTGATAAGAATCTCTAGGTAACCAAATTCCTGATGCACAAAATGCAGCTTGCATCAATCCTGAACAATCATAATTAGGGGCAGTGGTTCCACCCCATAAATAATAGTTAGGTTGTTTCATAGCTGCTTTTGTAAAAGCAATAATCTTAGGGATATTTTTTTCAATTTGTCGACGAAATATCTTTTTAGATTGATAAATTTTAGGACAAGATTCTAAGGTTTCAATATCATTTAAAGACAACCAAGCTAAGTAGCCATCTTCACATAATTGAACCTGTATAAATTGGTTTGTTATACTGGTTTCTAGTAGCCTCAGATGCCTTCCGATGTCCGCTTGGGTTGCTAATTCTTTCCCAGTTGCTGAGTTATATAAATTTAGGGGAATACGACAGCAATATTCTCCAGAAACAGATGGGGGTAATAATTCTAGGGACGTTGCGGGGGAAGACAATACTAACATATTCTCGTTAGAACCGATAAGATAAAATAAGATGAGTAGGTTTTCGCCTTGATGATACTAAATATTTTGGCTTTGAACATACTACTGTTTGACTCAATTTTCGATCATTGAGCAATTTTGGCAATGAAAATCCTATGCTATGCCACAGAGCCTTTATCGGCTTATTTATGCAAAAAACCGACATAAATGACCTTTAATCAAGTATTAGCACCACCAGAGAAAACGACAGGGAAGCATTGTCAGATGTTCCAGAAATGTCAAGAAATAAACACAAACTCATCCATGAACCCATTGATTTTTTTGTAAAATTCGCTACAATTTTCTTAGCGTCTCAGAAATAATCGTTTTAGTTCCGATCAGTCGGGTTGTTATGTAAACCCATTGGTCTCCCAGTCAACGTTTATAGGAATTACTAACAATGGATTGTAGTAATATTCAGTTTTCTCTGCAAAAGTCAAAAGTTGATTATCAACAACTACAAATGTTGTTTAACCAAGCAGCATTTTGGGCTAGAGAAAGAACCATAAATGACTTAAAAAGTGCCGTTCTTAATAGTAATCCCGTGGTGACAGTTTGGGATGAAAACAAGATGATTGGTTTTTGTCGTGGAACCTCTGACGGTGTTTATCGCGCCACTATTTGGGATGTGGTTATTCATACAGAATACCAAGGATTAGGGTTAGGTCGTAAGTTAGTTGAAACTGCTTTAAGTCATCCTTTGATGAGTCAAGTAGAAAGGGTTTATCTAATGACAACCTATCAACAAAAATTCTACCAAAAAATTGGTTTTCAGGAGAATCAATCGACTACAATGGTTCTACAAAATACCTATGAGATTAACCCCATTTCTTTAGGAGATGGTTCTATGGTAGAGGAACCAAGGGAAGTAGACACTCTAACTGTGTAAGGGTTGCTGGTTCATTTTCGGGGGAAATATCTAGAATTGTTAATTTCCCTCCTATTTTTGCTAATAAAGTTTGACATAATATAAAGGTCATGGCTGGAGATAGCTGTAAATTATTGTTCCATTCTTTAAGAGAAGCTAACGTTAAATTAGAGGTTTGTAAATCTTCTTGTTGTTTTTCCCACTGTTGAAAAGAACAGGGAATATGAATCAGAAGTTTCGCAATATTTTCTCTCTCATTTAATTGACTTGTAATAGTAATTGTCCCTTTATCCATCAAACTAATGGCTGTATCAACTAAAGCAGTTAATCCTTGAATTAAACGACTTTTATCTGCTTGAATGTAAATATCAACTTTAGGGTGTTTTAAATCGATTCTATAACTATAATTTTTTGCCTGAAATTCGGTTAATTTATAAACTTCATTAATAATATCTTTTAAGCAAACTGTTTCAACATGAAGGGAAATTGTTCCGTAATCAATCTTAGAAATGGTAATAATCCTATCAATCATTTCAACTAATTTTTTCGCCGCCTCAAATCCTTGTTGTAGAAATTCTTTTTCTTCTTGGGGATCTTCACATAAATTTCCTAAAATTAATTGATGTAACCCCATTAAACTACTTAAAGGAGAACGTATTTCGTGGGCTGTTTTGGCTAAATAACTACTTTTCAACTGATTAATTTGTGCCGTCATCAAGTAAGCTAATTGAGTTGCTTCTAGTTCTTTTTCTAGTCTTTGTATCTCTTCCATTATTCATTTCCCGTTAATTGAATGTAAGTATTCAGCCGTCAGTGTTCAGCATTCAGCTTTTGAATGCAAGCGGTCACCGCGCATTCTGTTGGCGAATGAACTTCGCCCCTTGTCGCTCTTCGCTCGTAACCATTCGTTTAATCTCAGTCACTTTCAATGCTAGGGATTCATCGTTTTTGGCTTTGAGTAAGTTAAGATCATAATGGACATATAAAGTAAGCTTATAGCTGACGGCTGATAGCTGAATGCTTACAATTGAATACTACCTTGACGCAAAATTTTCCAGCCTCTGTCTGTCCATTTTGCCACAGTTGAAGGTAAACCACTACCGTATTTTTTCTGATTCTTTAACGGTTCTTCATTCAAAACTAAAACATCAGGAAATTTTAGGGCAATTTCACTTAATTTTTCTATGGGAGGTTCCCCTGATAAATTTGCGCTAGTCGTGGCTAAACATCCCGTTTGTTTCAGTATATTCTGGGCAATGATGGAATTAGGAATACGGACTCCGATGGTACTGGTATCAAGAGGATTCATAGCTTTGGGAACCCACTCAGAAGCGGGTAAAACTAAGGTTAATTGACCCGGCCAATATTGCTTAACAACCCCTTCCCAGATCCGAAATTCTTCGGGGGTTCCTTTAACATATTTCCAAATAGCATTTGGGGATGGCCCCATCAAAATTAAAGGTTTATCAGGTGGTCGTTTTTTGGTGGCAAAAATGAGAGAAGCAGACTCAGGTAAGGCAGCTAAAGCAGGAACCGTATCCGTGGGAAAACTAATAATTTTTCCTTGTTTTGCCCCTGTAATTAATTCCTGTTGAGAAACTTGTGGCATGGGATATTTTAAGATTAATTGAGAATTTAAGTTGAAACTATAAGTTCATGTCTATAATTTTGGTGTTTCCATCAATTTAAAACTTATTCTAATGTTATGAAACTAAAATTCCATAAGAAATTCCGTTTTTATTTTACCTTTGCCGTGACTTTGTGTTTAATTTTCAATGTGATCCTTGTTACTCAGGTTCAAGGGTTTAATAACACGACAAGTGATCGCGTAGTTTCCCTCCGAAACAACTTAGGGAACCATCATCATGAGATTACCACTTCTTCTCCTGTTGCCCAACAATATTTTGATCAAGGGTTAATCTTTGTTTATGGTTTTAATCATCAAGAAGCTTATCTTTCCTTCCAAGAAGCAGCTAAACTAGACCCATATTGCGCCATGTGTTATGCAGGAATGGCTTTAGCTTTGGGTCCTAATATTAATGCGCCAATGGATAAAAAAGCTATGCCAACGGCTTACGAAAACATCGAAAAAGCCCATCAATTAAGCAAAAATGCCTCACCGAAAGAACAGGCTTATATTGAAGCTTTGAGACAGCGTTATTCCCCCCAACCCGTGGACGATCGTTCCCCTTTGGATCTCGCTTACGCTAATGCCATGAAAGAGGTTGTTAGGCAGTATCCCGATGATTTAGATCTAGCCACCCTCTACGCAGAAGCGTTAATGGACTTGATGCCGTGGGATTATTGGTTAGAAGGAGGAGAACCCAAACCAGAAACAAAAGCGGTGATAGCCACCTTAGAATCGGTTTTAGACCAAGATCCCTACCATCCAGGGGCAACTCACTATTATATTCATGCGGTAGAAGCGTCTAATCACCCCGAAAAAGCAGAAGCAGCCGCCGATCATCTCCGTGATACCGTTCCAGGTTCTGGTCATTTGTTACATATGCCGTCTCATATTTATCTACGTATTGGTCGTTATCATGATGCTGTTGTAGCCAATGAAAAGGCTATGGCATCTGACGAAATGTATTTGGCTAATACACAGGAAAAAGGCATTTATTCGGCGATTTATTATCCTCATAATATTCATTTTTTCTGGTCTGCTGCTAGTATGGAAGGCCGCAGTCAAGAAGCGATCGCTGCTGCTAGAAAATTAGTCGATAAAACCTATGATGTTCGAGGGTTTCCTTGGTCTGAAATCTTTTTACCCAGTCCTTATTTTTCTTTCGTCCAGTTTCGTCAATGGGATGAAATGTTAACCGAACCACAACCCTCTCAACAATTTCCCTATACTAACGCTATGTGGCATTATGGTCGCGGTATGGCTTGGGCTGCCAAAGAAAAGTTAGCTAACGCTGTGGCTGAAGAACAACAAATCAGTCAATTATTGTCAGATAAATCCCTAGAAAAAATAGAAGCAACTGGCGTTCCTGCGACACAATTAATCAATATTGCCGATGAATTATTAAAGGCCAATATTGCTACGTTGAAACGAGAAAAAGAAGCAGCGATTGCCCATTATCAAGCAGCGGTTGAACTACAAGATAATTTACCTTATACCGAACCGCCTTACTGGTATTATCCCACTCGTTATTCTTTAGCTACTGCCCTATTTAAACAAGGAAAATACAGCCAAGCAGAAGCCGTTTATCGTCAAGATTTACAACAACACCCTAATAACGGTTGGTCTTTATTGGGTTTAGCAGAAAGTTTAAAAGCGCAAGGTAAAACAGATGAGATGATGACCATTGAAAAGCAGTTTAAGGATGCTTGGAACCAAGCAGATTTTGAGTTAAGTATGTCCAATTAATTTCGTAGGGTGGGCAAATTTAAAATTATCATGATACTTTGAGATAAGTTTATGTTTTGCCCACCTTCTAATCTTCCTGAAGAATAATTGTTAAATACACTTAAAAATTACTATTGTTGGGTTTCATCCTTCAACTCAACCTACGAAATACTAATTTATCTTTAAAAAATTTATGTCTTGCATTTTTTTTGATGTAGATATATACTTTTTGAAGTAGAAATATAAATGAAATGAATAAGATAAATCGTCTTGAAATTCCTGTAGAATATAGTTTTGATAGTGAAACTAATTCAGTAATAGCAACAGTTCCTGACTTAAATTCTATTTCGTCTTTTGGAAAAGATTTTACAGAAGCAGAACAAAATATTATTGAAGCTGTTTTAGCCTATTTAGAAGCTTTAGAAATGGATGGTTTACCGATTCCTAATTGTCCTAAAAAGTCAAGAGGAACTGTGTTATTAATTGAGTTAGTAGCATGAGCGATCATTTATCATCTATTACAGCCTCATTAAAATTAACCTTGCTTATAGCATTTCCTGGACTCATGAGGTACACCTAATATTCAACTCCTGAACTCCCGAACTCCGAACTCCGAACTCCTAGAACTAGAAGAGTT
>JASJDW010000249.1 GCA_030064955.1 Crocosphaera sp. | reverse complement strand
CCAACCTAGAAATAAGTTACCTGAAATGTTAGCAGCCGCTAATGTGGGGATGGTCATGCAAAAACACAACGTAATTTCCTTTAATATGCCGTCAAAAATCCAAGTATTATTAGCCAGTGGACGAGCAATAATTGGTTCTGTTCCTGCTAATGGCACGGCAGCTAGGGCTATTGAAAAAAGTGGTGGGGGGTTAGTAATTCCCCCAGAAGATGCTGAAGCGTTAGCTTCAGCAATAGAACATTTATACTCAAATCCTCAATTGGTTAAATCTCTGGGAGAAAAGGGTCGAGACTATGCTAAAAAGGTTTATAATTTTGAGTTCATTTTAGATAGGTACGAACAATTATTATTATCGATGCAAACGCCTATCAACAAACTCAGTAAATTGTTATAATGTTGCTCATTCGTAATGATCTTGAGTTACTTTGTCAACCCTTTTTTTAGGGAACTGACGACGACGACTATACCAAGTTCCTCCTCCTACTAAAATGCCTGTTAAGGCCAAGGACAGTAACAAGGGCATTATATCCCCTTGAGAAAGGGATTGAAAACCGGCACCCATCATGACAAAGGGTAAAATACCGGGTAAAGTTCCTACGGTTGTTCCTATGAAATAATCTCGAAATCGGATAGAAGTCAGTCCGGCTGCGAAATTAACAATACCGTAGGGAATAATGGGCATGAGACGGATGGCTATCATATAGAATAAGCCCCCATGATACATTTCTCCGTCGATCGCTTCCCATTTTCCGGCTAGTTTGCGACTCATATAGTCTCTACCAATGGTACGAGTAAACAAAAAGGCCATAACTGCAGCTAACAAAGCAGCAAGGGTTGTCCACAGGGTTCCCCACCAAATGCCAAATAACACCCCACCGGTTAAGTTAAGAGGGGTAGAAGGTAGGATAAATAGGGTAGCAATAGTATAGAGAATCATATAGAGAATGGGAGCCCAGATACCCATTTCTGCTAACCAAACTTGTAATTTTTCGGGATCTAGTTCTCGTAAAAGAACGATACCAATGATGGTTACGACGATACAAAAGACGAGTAAGAGAATGATAGCTGATTTTTGTTTAAACACTGGTGTGAGTTTCCTGGCGACACTTTTAAGTCCCTAGGGTATCATAAGATGTGTGAACTACCCACGCATTCTGCTATGGTTCATGCGGGGCTTCTAATACCAAATCCGCTCTTGTTACCCCCCCTTATAAGCTAGAATAGGCAGATGTCTAAAAAAGCTCATCTTGAACCCTATTTAAACAGCGACGAACTAAAAAGTCGTTATTTATTTATAATGGAACTTTCGATAATTTAGACGAATTAGAGGAAGTTTTGGCTCATAGATGCTGTATTCTCTCCACTATGACCTCTGAAATCTCTGCTTTGACCAATTATCATTGGTGGCCTGACCCCGAAAAGCTCGGGGAAAACAACCCAGTCTGTGCTTAATTATCATCTCTACTTGCTCTGTTAAGGGTTAAGCTTTGCGCACTGCGGAGCAGATACCTTCGGGATCGCAGCCAATAATCTTCTCTAGGACTTGTTATTGGCGATCGCTAAGAAAGCTCGAGCCTACGAGAATTCCCTTTCAGAATTACTACGAAATCGTTCCCTTTAAACTTGCCTTCATGATCTATTAGTAAGGGGTTTTATAAAGGGGTTAATAAGAGCGGATTTGCCGTGCGACGGCAAATCATCTGAGCGACCGTCCCCACCGTATAGACGGATGGGGTATTCTGGCCACATAGGATAAACAAGAAAATTCATAAGGTTGAATCCAATCTTCTTCTTCCTCTAATGCTTCATACCAAAATTCCAGACTTTGGTATTTTGTCCATTTTTTCACTAAGATTTCCCAATCTACTAAATAAGGGTTAATTTCAACACTCATAGAAGATCCTACCTTTAATGAACTTAGTAACAGATTCCTGCTTGTTTAAGACGGTTTAATGCTTCTCCTAAGCGATCGCATTCAGCAATTAAACTAATTCTCACATACCCTTCTCCCCCTTCTCCAAAAGCATTTCCAGGGGTAAAAACAATTCCCGTTTTTTCCAAAACATCAAGGGCAAAATCCGTTGAATTGGTATGAGTTGGACAAGGAACCCAAAGATACATGGTTGCTTGAGAAGGTTTAATATTCCAACCGAGTTCTCCTAATCCTTTAATAAGGAAATCTCGTCTCCTTTGGTATTTTTCTTGAACTTGTTTAATGTAAGTATCAGGCAGGTTTAAAGCGGTTTCAGCAGCAGCTTGGACAGCAGCAAAAATACCATAATCTAGATTCGTTTTTAAGGTTCTTAACCCTTGAATAATTTTTGCATTTCCTACCACAAAACCCACACGCCAACCCGCCATATTATAAGTTTTAGAAAGGGTATGAAATTCCACACCAATGTCTTTCCCTCCAGGAATTTCTAATAAGCTAGTAGGTTGATAACCATCAAACGCTAATTCAGCATAACAAAGATCATGAACTAACATGATTTCGTAATGGGTTGCCCACTTAACAATTTCTTCAAAAAAGGCTTTTGGTGCTGTTGCTGTTGTGGGATTATTGGGATAGTTAAAATATAAGATTTTGGCTGCTTTAGCGACGGTTTCAGGGATAGAATTAATATCAATTAACCAATCTTTTTCTGGTGATAAAATAATGGGATACAGATCAGCACCGGCAATTAAGGGCCCGCGAAAATGGGCCGGATAAGAAGGGCTGGGAACTAACACCACATCCCCAGGATTAATGTAAGCTAAAGCTAAATGGCCTAATCCTTCTTTTGAACCAATTAAGGGTAACGCTTCGCTACTGGGATCTAAGTCCACTCGGTAACAGCGATGATACCAAGCAGTGATGGCTTCACGGAAACTGGCGGTTCCTTCAAAGGGTGGATAGCCATGAGTTTGAGGCTGTTGTAAGGCTGCGATCGCCCCTTCAATGACGGGTTGGGGTGCCATTCCATCGGGGTTTCCCATGCCTAAGTCTATCAAATCTAATCCCTGTTTTCTGGCCTTGGCTTTGAGTTCATCTAATCTAGCAAAAACGTAAGGCGGTAAAGCTTTTAGGCGATCGGCACGACGGATCCAACTCAAACTCATAGTTACGGGAGTTTTACAAATAACAAGTAAACTCCTATTGTAACATTTTTTTAGGTAATCAGTCGCTGATTATCAATAAACAACCCAAAAATGCTAACAACTAAAACTTAACTTATTTAGCTTAAATCATGACTACAAAGGGCTAAAACATAGTCTCCTTGGTTAACAGAATAATTAGTGGAAATATCAAAAATAAAGCCATCTTTTTCTGCATAAACATTAATTATCTCTGGTAAATTGCCTTGTTTATTGAAGCTAAGAATTTCGTATAGTTTGTCTCCAGCTTTAACTTGGGTTTTTAGAGATAATCGATTTTGAATCATGCCACCAGTTGGTGCATAATAATTTCTAATATTTTGACGAGAAACTAAAGTAATATCTTGAGGGATTAAAGAATAATTTTCTAATTTTAAAATTTCTTTTTTAACTAAATAATTTTTAATACCATTAACTCCAATATTAACGGATTCAGGATCCATTTTCATTCCCGAACCTAATTCTAATGTCCAAGATTCTCGGTCAATATTAATTTTTCTTCCTAATTTTTCAAACTTATTTTCTAACGCTAACCAAGGTTTCATAAAAGCTTCATCAAAAGCATCCCCATCATAAGTATCCATTAAAATACCATAATCTATGTGAAAGTATTTTGCACTTTCTTGCTGTTGTCCAGGAAAACAAAAAAGATAATCAATACATTCATTACTAGAACTATGGATATCAATAACATAATTAGCATCCATAGACAAAGATTGTAATTGATAACGGTACTGTTCAAATAAAGGCGCGCTACTGGGATTATTAATTTTCTCTAATTGTTTACTAAATGCAATCCTCTGTTGCTGTAAAAAATTTTCTTGAATCGTTAAAGAATCAAACTTTAAATTTTGTTGGACAAACTCATCTAAATCATAACAAAACTTTTCATAATCCCAAAAAATACGATTCCAATCTTTTCCATCATAACTATTATATCGTCCCGATGAAAAAAAATGATTTCGTTGATTCGTTCCTAAAGGGTTACACACAGGAACTAACCAAATTTCACCATCTATTTGACTTTTTTTGAGGGTTGATAAACAATCAATTAATTGAGTAATAACTGCGTTACCGACAATTTCTGATCCATGTAAATTCGATTGAATATAAACTTTTTTATTACTTCTTTTACCCACAAACTTATACAGTTGCAAAAAAAATTCGTCACCAGAAGCAAGTTTAAATAAATTTAACGTTTCAATGGTTGGTTTCATAGAAAATGGGATTTATGAAGGTTTAATCATTAATAAATTTTTAAGAATACCATAAAAAGTTGACAAAACTGCTAGAAAAAAACTACCGTGAAAAAGTCCCTTCATTAAACACATCAATTTAGCAGGTAATGTGATATGGTACAAGCTAAACTTGGAGATACAGTCAAAGTCAACTATACAGGTAAATTGCAAGATGGGACAGTTTTTGATTCTTCTGTGAATCGCGATCCCTTACAATTTTCCCTTGGAGAAGGTCAAGTGATTGCAGGGTTTGAAGAAGCTGTCGTGGGAATGAGTCCAGGAGATAGCAAAAGTGTTATCATCCCTTCAGAACAAGCTTATGGACCCTATCAAGAGGAATTGGTGATTGTGGTAGATGAAACACAAATGCCATCAGATTTATCCGTAGAAGTGGGACAACAGTTACAAATGCGTCATTCTAGTGGTCAAGCTGTTCCTGTTATGGTAACTAATATTAGTGATGATAAAGTGACTTTAGATGCCAATCATCCCTTAGCCGGAAAAGATTTAACCTTTGATATAGAGTTAGTAACCATTCAATAATTGAGAAAATAGGCAATCATTTGGGTAGTTTGAGATAATAAATCAACGCTTAATCTTCCCAGATTAATTGCCTTTAATTTGTATTTTGTATCAGTTTAATAGAATAAAAAATATACTAAAATTAATACTAGAAACGCCTAAAAAAGTGCCAGATTTGAGTTTAAAGAAAGACAATGAATCATCCCTCTTCAGAGATAGAAAAAGATAAACGTATTCAGCAACTACAAGCAGAAATTATCCGCTTAAAAGCTGATCAACAAGTAGCTTTAACCATGCAAGAAAACTTACGAGAAAGTGAGGAAAGATGGCAATTAGTATTAGAGGGAACTAATGAAGGAATTTGGGATTGGAACTTAAAAACCGATGAAATGTTTTTTTCCCCTCGTTGGAAAGAAATGTTAGGTTACGGCGATCAAAACTTACCCAATCATATAGATACTTGGAAACAATTACTTCATCCCCAAGATGCAGAAAAGGTGATGAAAATTTTAGGAGATCATTTTGCTAAAAAAACCGATCATTATAGTGCAGAATTTCGTTTAAAATGTAAAGGCGGTAATTATAAATGGATTCTGTCTAGAGGAAAAGCTTTATGGGACGCAACTGGAACCCCTGTAAGAATGGCGGGTTCCCATACAGATATCAGCGATCGCAAAAACGAACAAATATTATTAACATCACTGATAGATTGTATCCCTGATCTCGTGTTTTGTAAAGACTCCAAAGGAGTCTATAAAATGTGTAATAATGCCTTTGAAAAATTTGCAGGACGAGATAGAAAAGATATTATTGGTAAAAGCGATTTTGAACTTTTTTCCCCAGAAGAAGCCATAGGATTTCGTGAACAGGATCGCTTTATGATGCTACAAAAACAGTCTCGTCGTAATGAAGAATGGATCACCTATCCCAATGGAAATCGTCGCTTAGTGGATACTTTAAAAACCCCCTTCTGTTGTCCTGAAGGTAAGTTAATGGGAACCATTGGTATCAGTCGAGATATTACCGATCGCAAACAAAAAGAAGAAGCCATTAGAAAACAAGCCGAAAGAGATGCTTTACTCAGTAATATTGCTAGACAATTAATCGATCTTGACTTAAATACAGCAGTTCATTTTATTTTAGAAGCTTTGGGAAAATTTACCAAATGCGATCGCAGTTATATTATCCGTTATTCCAATCAAGAAAAAGCCTGGAGTATGGTACACGAATGGTGTAATCAATATACGCCTTCTATCATCCATGATTCTCAAAATATTTCCTTGGAAGTATTTCCTTGGTTTTTTCAACAACTGATAGAAGGAAAATCAATTTGTATTAACAATTTAGACGATTTTCCCCCAGAAGCAATCGCAGAAAAAGAAGCCTATCAAAACAGTTTAAGCCCTAACTTATTAGTGGTTCCCATGATGACAGGAGGTCAAACAGTTGGCTATTTAGGTATTGATAGCAATATCTATAAAAGTTGGACAAAAGAAGATGTTAACCTCTTAAAATTAGTCGGAGAATTAATGGCGATCGCCGAAGCAAGAGCGATCGCCGAAGAAGCACAAAATGAGTCCCAAGCAAGGTTTGCCGGAATTTTAGATAACGCAAACGAAGCCATTATTTCTATCGATGAACAACAAAAAATAACTCTATTTAACCATGCTGCTGAAGAAATTTTTAGTTATACTTCTGATGAAGTGCTAGGGCAGCCTTTTAATATGTTAATTCCCTCCCGTTTTACTAATGATCATTATCAGCATGTTACTAACTTTCAAAACACCTCAGAAACAGCAAGACAAATGGGAGGTCGTCGTCCCGTTTTTGGTCAGCGAAAAGATGGTACAGAATTTTTAGCAGAAGTCTCTATCTCGAAAATAAAGTTACGGGGAAAAACAATTTTTACAGCTATTATTAGAGATATTACTGAACGAAAACAAGCAGAAGAAGCCCTAAAACAAGCCAAAGAACAAGCAGATGCAGCTAACCGTGCTAAAAGTGAATTTTTAGCCAGTATGAGCCATGAATTACGTACCCCTTTAAACGCTATTTTAGGCTTTACTCAAGTAATGCAAGGAGATCAAAGTTTAAAAGAAGAACACAAACAGAATTTAGAGATTATTGGGCGCAGTGGAGAACATTTATTAGAGTTAATCAATGACATCTTAGAGATGACCAAAATTGAAGCAGGGAGAACCACATTCAATACAACTCAATTCGATCTCCATCGCTTGCTTGATAACCTAGAATCCATGCTGCATTTAAAAGCAGAAGAAAAAAACTTACAACTCCTCTTTGAAAAAAATCCAGGTCTTCCCCAATATATAGAGACCGATGAAGGAAAACTGCGACAAGTGTTGATTAATCTTTTAGGAAATGCCATTAAATTTACTGAAGAAGGTGGAGTGATTTTACGCATTAAAACCAGTGAAACAACTACAGAAAATCCAACCATTATCTTAACCTTTGAAGTAGAAGACACAGGGCCTGGTATTGCCATAGAAGAAGTGGATCAACTATTTGAAGCCTTCGGACAAACCGAAACTGGTCGTAACTCCAATGAAGGGACAGGGTTAGGGTTGCCTATCAGTCATAAATTTGTCCAATTAATGGGAGGAGAAATCACGGTTAGTAGTATATTAGGCCGAGGCAGTTTGTTTAGTTTTACGATTCAAGCCAACCTGGTTCATGCTAATAGTATTAAAATTAATAAACCCCATCGCCGAGTCATTGGGTTAGTTCCTGGCCAACCAAACTATCGTATTTTGGCCGTCGATGATCGCCTTGAAAGTCGTATCCTATTGGTTAAGTTATTATCATCAATGGGATTTAATGTTCGTCAAGCTAGTAATGGCCAAGAAGCGTTAGAGGTTTGGGAACGTTGGCAACCTCATTTAATTTGGATGGATATGAGAATGCCTATTATTGATGGTTATAAAGCAACCCAACGCATCAAAGCAACCCCCAAAGGACAAGAAACCGTTATTATTGCCTTAACTGCTAGTGCTTTTGAAGAGGAACGAAATCTGGTTTTATCCGCCGGGTGTGATGATTTTATGCGTAAACCTTTCCGAGAAGAGGTATTATGGGAAAAAATTGCTCAACATCTTGGGGTTCAATATATCTATCAAGACTTAGATCCCCAAACCCTTTCCTCTCAACATAACCAACAATCAACTGCACAAACCACCTCTCAATTACAGTCTCTTCTGGAAAAAATGCCGCCTCAATGGATACAAGAACTTCATCAAGCAGCTTTAGAATGTAGTGACGATGGCATACTTGATTTAGTTAATCAAATTCCCCTTGATAGTCAACCCCTGGCGATCGCCCTTCAAGAATGGTCTGAAAACTTCCTATTTGATGCTGTGATCGAGTTAACCCAATCCCCACTCAAATTTTAATACAAACTCATAACAATTATGAATTAAAAGAATTTAAACAATCAACTAATAAAAGTAAAAACACTCATACACAACTCTCAAGCAGCTAGACTACTATTCAAAGAACTGGTTAATGAGTTAACATAAAATCAATTAGCGTCAACCCATAGGATAAATGTACCTATGGGTTATCTATTCAACGAGAAAATTGACTACAAGGAAACAAATTATAAATAACTTTACGATGTCTGTTTCTACACCAATCATTCCTGAGACTACGAATATCGGGTATGATCAACATCGTCTTGAACAACTACTGCTAACCCATAAAATAAGTTTAGATGGACACAATCAGTCAATTATTGTTAGTTTATCTCAGGTAA
>JASJDW010000023.1 GCA_030064955.1 Crocosphaera sp. | reverse complement strand
GTTAAATCTTTGATAAATTTCCTAATTTCTTTGGTTTTTTTCTGTTCAGTTAAATCCTGTAAACACTGTTTCAGATGGTTTAAATAGTCTTGATCGCGTTGAGAGAGACTATGACGAATCACCGCTACAAGATCAGGGGATAAAGTGTCTATATGTTGATGCTGTTGTCGCCAACAATTAAAAGAATAAATAAGGGGTTCAATCGCCCAAGTTTGACCTGGCCAGTGCATAAAACTTTCAGCTAATTTTAAGGCTAATTCAGGTACATCATGGGGAGATTCATGACCTAAAACTGTCAAAATATCTTCATATAAGGAGAGCGTTATATTCAAGAGATCGGGTTTAGATTGAAACTGAGGACAACTCTCTTCTAAAGAGAGTAACCACATAGGTAAATGGGGAGGAATATTATCATTGATTAGATAATGAATGTCTGCTAACCAACCCCCTAATAAACAGTAACAAATGCTTAAAATTTGACACAATGATTCATAATCTTGTTGATCAAACTGATAATTTACTTTTACTTGCTCTATTTTAATTCCTTTTTTTTCTAAACTTTCCAATTCTTCAAATATTTGATAATTTTCTTCACAAATTCCCCCTAATCTTTGGATATCTTCTCTAGATTTTCCTAATTTTAATAGCTGATTTCGAGTTTCTTGCCATTGTTTAACTCTTGTTTTAACTAATTCTAGCAAAAAGTTTTGATAATCTAGGGCAAATATCTTAGTATAATAATATTGTTTAGCATTCTTTCTCCAATACACCAAATTAAACTTAATATTCTGTCCCTGAATTTCCGTCTCTAAAAGGAAACAAGAGATTGAGTTTAATTGTTCAAATAACAGTTGAATACTGGTTTCTCCATAAAAATGATTATGATCCCATAATCCCCCCATAAAACTAATTCCTTTATTGGGAACCTGAAAAGAATAGTTTTTTTGGATAAATTCCCGTAAATTCTGGACAATTCGTTGTTCACAATCAGATGATGTATAGTTTAAAGCGGAAAATTCTGGAAAGGTTATCTTAGGGGTGACTAAAAAAAATAATAAATTATGACCATCAGTCGCCACTTTTTTCAATAGTTTTTGAGGGGATAAGCGTAATGGCCAAGCTTTTTGTTCTTCGATACAATTTCTGTTTAAAGCTTTCTTTTCGGGCATGACTAAAGTAGGATAAAATGGGGGAGACTCTTTGGCTTCCTCATGAATCGTACCGCCTTGAAGGGTCAAGGACTTGATGGTATTTTTCGCCCGTTTTTTGTGAACCTCTGTCATTTCTTCTTGAAACACCTCTAACCAACTATTAATTCCTGTATAGACAATGCTGGTTAAGACAGGTTTACTAACTTTGATAAATAAATTGATCCACTGCTCCATTAAAGACTTTTAAGAAATTTAACAATTGTTATTATTACATTTTTTTGATTATTGTTCATCTAACGCTATCATTTTTTTATCAAATCCCTTTAAACCAGGAGAGTAATAACAGTTAGGTTATCTTTTGGTTAATTTTTAATTAATAAAAACCTGAGACAAGACATTCTTGAACTGACAACAGTTAGTTTGACTGAGATCTATTTTCCGAACCTCCATCTATTTTGTGCAACTTAATAAAACTATCAAACGCATACCAGGCTAACACATACCAGGGAATGTTTCCTAGCTGCCATCCTTTCACAATTAATTGTCGCCCAGCTAAAAGGGCAAAACTCAAGGGAATGAGGACTCCTAAATCAACTATATTATTACTCGCTTGTCGAACATACCGATTGAGATCTTGACTCACCCGATTAACTTTTACTGCTGTCATTGAATCTTCAGTAATAACACTACCGAATTTTGAGGAGCTTTTGGAAAAATTTACCCCTAATTCTCTTAATTTATCAAGAAATTCCCTAGAATTAACTAATTTTGGATTATAAAAAAGAGTAAGGCTTCTACTATATAGATTTGTTCTCACTTTCTCAAGAGCTAATTGATTTTTGAGTCCCAAAATTATCACATTTAGTTCCTCCATTTGCTCTGGAGGTAAGATAACTCTGATCCGAATTCTACCAGGAGTTACACTGAGAATATGAGCTAAAACTAAAGAGTTTTGTAGAGATGATAAAGATAACGGGGCTAATTTCTGGTTATTCATCATTCAAATACGAGAGACTCTCAAATGTGTTTAAAGAAACTCAATTGCCCTCTGAAATTCATCCTTATCGAGAAACAATAATGATCGCTATTGCCTTTTAGATCATAATTGCTCAAGATAAGATGAGGCTTGAAATTTTCTTTATTTACCTTTATTTTATCTCAGTTTTTTACTTAAATTCTTTATGTTTTATTTTTCCGATTCAAATTTAGCTTGTTTGCGTAAAAGTTCTTCAATAGTGTCTCAAATGGTTTATTAGCGATTGCCACTAACCTAAAAAACTCAGTAAGCATTCGTTTAATCTCAGTCACGTTTCGATGCTAGGGATTCATTTTGTATTCTTCAAGAAGATGATCTTGAAACTTATCTCCGTATTTTTCTCTTTTTGATTTAGCTTGTTCGTTCATAGTTAACCTCAAAGAAGTCTGACATGAAAACTTCGATTTCATCAAGATGATGCTGCAACCACCAATTAAAATCATGATGCTTAACCTTGTTCCGTAGTTGAAGCATCTTCGTAACTCGCGTAACAGGATCTAGTTCTATGGCTTTCTTAATCGCTTGAGCCACTGCCTTCGTATCTAATGGGTTAACTAATAGTGCATCATCCCCGAACTCCTCAGCGACCCCCGCCGTATTACTTAGCAAGATAGTACCGTTGTAATCGAGACAGCAAGCCACATATTCCTTGGCCACTAAATTCATTCCATCTCGTAGGGGAAGAATGCACGCAAAATCAGCTGCCTGGTAGTAGGCTGCTAACTTTTGTTGAGGAACTATCTCATATTGACACTTGATTGGTTGCCATTCTTGATTTCCAAATCGCTTGTTGATGCGGTTTATTTCCTCTTCGACTTGATCCCGATATTGACGATATTGATCAATACCAGTTCGACTAGGGGCTGCAATCTGTAGAAGTGTAAAACGCTTTTGATAGTTGGGGTTCTCCTCTAAAAATAACTCGATTGCTCGAACTCGTTCTAAAATTCCTTTAGTGTAATCAAGCCTATCTACAGCAAGACCAAGAAACTCTACTTTGACTTCAGAGCGAATTGCCTGAGCCTCAGATTTTATATCAGTGGAATTGGCCAGGGTTTGCCAACTCTCCCAATCAATTCCCAAGGGAATCGTCCTGACTACTGTTGTCTTACCCTCAAGCTCAACCATCCCCCTATCCCAATCTACGTGAACTCTTAGCAGTTCTTCAACGATTTTGAGGAAATTTTTACTATCGGACTCGATATGGAAGACGAGTAAATTAGCGTGAAGTAATCCGATCAGTAGATTCTTTGACAAAGAGAAGGGAAGCATTCTAAAAGTTTCTAGATCAGGGAAAGGAATATGCCAGAAATAGATAATCGGGATATCGGGACACTCTTCTCGCACGAATTGTGGTGTAAGAGCTAAATGATAATCGTGAATCCAAACTACGTCTATCTCGCCAGAGGTAAGCTCTTCGATAATAGAATTGGCAAACTGACGGTTGACACGCTTATAGGCTTTCCATTGAAAAGAAGAAAATGTATATGGGCTTAGAAGTGAGTGACACAGAGGCCATAAAAGACTATTAGCGAAGCCATTATAATACTCGTTGATATCTTGATTGGAAAGGCGGATGAGTTTAGATTTGTAGGATAAACAATTAGACAGTTTAATTATTTTTTGTTTTGGAAAAGTTTGTGGGCAGTCTCCACCCAAGCCGATCCAGACTCCTCCAAGCTTCTGTACAATTTTCTCTATGGTACTTACTACCCCTCCAATAGCGTCAAGTTGAGGTTTCTTGTTATTTAGGAAAGAATAAGTTCTATGAGAAACTAGAAGAAAACGAATGTTGGCAGATTTATTCATTCTAAGAATCTAACTGGATGTGGTTAGGCAAGGAGCCAGGAAGTCGGTATATATATATTTGAAATTCCATACTATCGTCAGGATTTACCGTAATATGATTCACAACTGGGTACATCCAGAAATCTGTCCATCGCTTAGATTTCATAAGTTCCCAGGTCGGTTCAGCAGGGGCATCATTAATTCCTCTTAACATTTCCTCGAATAATTCTTGAATCCATTCCTGACGATTCTCTGCATTGATATTCTGCCACCGCTCAATCAATTTCTTAAATAAGTCTGGTTTCTTAAAACTATAATATCCAAAATGTTTTGTTGCATCTCCAAAGTAATCGATAACTTCACTTTCCTCTTGTATAATATTTAGTTGATTATCTTTGCTCTGTTCTTGCTCGATTTTTGTTAAGCTATCTACATTCAATTTCAATCTCAGAAAATCCCATCGTTTTCTTTGGTCAGTTTTGTGTTTAGGTATTACCTTTAATAAGTCTTGGTAGAAAGTGTCGCTTTTTTGTTGAAGAATATATGAACTAATATCTGGGGCAAACGCCTCTTGAGCTGGAAAGAAATTTTTGTCTTTATGAAACTGTTCTGTAAATCTGTAAAGATTCTCTGGGGTGATTTTGACCCGAATCTGATTCTCGAGAACTTTGGGGATATCTTCTGTCGTTTGAAAGACAATAATCTTTGTATTTGGTTGCTTGGGATTTGTTGCTAAACCGCACTCATACATACAATAAGACCAATCCATATCGCTAAACGTATAAACCAGAAAAACGACTTCGGCTTCATCCAAAGCATTTCTCAAATTTTCATTAAGGTCCTCTCCAAAAGTAGGCCCTCCCCCAGCAGCAGCCGAGGATTGATAGATAGAGTTCTCTGAAATGCCCCAAAGCTGTAAGTTGTTGTTGATGACATCGGCGATTTTTTTATCATCATGGCGGTGACTAATAAATATTTTCATTGTTGAGGATTCTTGGCTCATTTTTTGATATTTTTTGACAACTATAGCAGTACAAAAAAAGATTATGACATTACTGTAAGGTGGGCAATGCCCACCTTACTAGGTTTTGTGATTCTATATTTTATCAATGTCCTAACCAAAATGTGTAGTGCTATAACTCAGGCTAAGACGATTTGATAAATCCGTCGATTAGGGAGGAGTGACTGAATTATTGGGTTATTTTCAGCTTACTACTCCTTCCTTTTCCTATTCCGAACTCAGGTTAACTAGGCAATCCTACTGCTTTAAAAGCTGAGCGAACACTTTGGGTTGATCCGGGAGGAACTTTTCCATCTTTAACTAAAATGCGGGCGGATTCTGCTATAACCTGAACAGCATCATTGAAAATAGCTGTAGACCAAAGATTTTGTAAGGCATGGTACCAAATTAAAGCTGCCTTATCTGTGCCAATATCCATCGCCACTAGATAAAATGCCTTATTGGGAATCCCACTGTTAATATGAACCCCTTGGTTATCATCAAGACCATCATAATAGTCCTTCATGTGATCTGGTTGGACATCTTTCCCAAGAATGGGATTATCATAAGCAGTTCCTGGTGCGCTCATACAACGAAGTGCTTCTCCATAGAGATCGGGTCCCATGATTTCATCCCCAATCAACCAATCCGCATCATCAGCGGTTTGATGGTGAGCGTACTGAGTAATGACACTACCAAAAACATCGGAAAAATGTTCATTGAGTGCGCCGGATTGACTATAATAATCTAAGTTTGCCGTAAACTCTGTAACGCCATGGGCTAACTCGTGTGCGACAACATCAAGGGATCTGGCGAAATTGACGAAAATGACTCCATCTCCGTCTCCAAAGGTCATCTCATCCCCATCCCAGAAAGCGTTGTTATACTCTACCCCAAAATGAACATTGAGAATAATATCCATCCCCAAATTATCGATCGAATTCCGACCTAAGCTTTGGAAATAATCTCGAACCACACCTCCATAATCATAAGCTTTATCAGCCGCTTCATCTCCCGTTGCTGGCCCACCTTCTCCTCGAATTTGAGTCACCCTTTGTTCCCAAGTATTCTGACAATCATAGACAATGCGCGGGCCTTGTCCTGGAGGTGCAATACCAGCAAACTGAGTCATAGGGACAAGATGTTCACTTCTTTTGGCACGACTTAACTTACTTTGTTGAATGGTTAACTTAGCGTTTCCCCGTCCCGCTTTCGCCAAGTTTTCAAGAATGACTGGAGGAATAAATTGGCAGTAACATTTGTGGTGACATTGATGTTGTAACATTGTTAAAATTCTCCTTGATTAAACCATCAATAATATTGATGTCTGTTGCTAAACAGTTAACTTTTCAGGGAGTCCAATCACCTACCCTAATTGTGTCGATAAAAATATTATTTAAGTCAGAAACAATTGATATCTTGAAGAAAATTAAAATAAATACATCAATGGAAACATCAAGCCTTAAAAATAAAACATATTAACGGATGAATTTGAAAAAATGTCTCTAACAAAAAAAGCAACCCATAGCCGTCAACTAGCTTTACACATCTTACGGGAAATTGACCGACGAAATAGTTATACTGACATTGCCTTAGATCGGGGTTTAAATCAAACCCATCTTAACCCTAGCGATCGCAGTTTATGTACAGAATTAGTTTATGGTATTATTCGCCATCAACGAACTTTAGACACCCTCATCGATCAACTGGGAAAAAAAACGGCACAACAACAACCACCCGACTTACGGCGCATCCTTCACATTGGACTGTATCAACTACGATACCTCAATCATATTCCCCCCTCTGCTGCTGTTGATACCAGTGTCAACTTAGCCAAAGAAAATAAATTGTCACGGCTTTCTGGGGTGGTTAACGGCATTCTCAGACAATACCTCAGAAAGAGTGAAAAGGGTGAAGATCCCTTAATATTACCCTCAGATCCCCTCCAAAAAATCTCTATTTATTATAGTTTTCCTGACTGGATCGTTGAAACTTGGGTTCAGCAATGGGGAGAAGAAACCACAGAACAATTATGTCATTGGTTTAATCAAACCCCCACCATAGACATTCGTATTAACCCCTTAAAAACCACTCTAGACACCATCGCAACCCAACTCACTGAAGCAGGAGTTAACGTCACGACTTTGCCCCCTTTTCCTTATACGTTGAGACTACAAGGAAAAATAGGTAACATACAAACCTTACCAGGGTTTAGTCAAGGTCATTGGACTGTACAAGATAGTAGTGGTCAACTGGTGAGTTATTTGCTTGATCCTCAACCTGGGCAAACCATTATCGATGCTTGTGCAGCCCCAGGGGGAAAAACCACCCATATTGCCGAATTAATGCAGGATCAAGGCACTATTTTTGCCTGCGATCGCACCTCTTCCCGCCTGAAAAAAGTCCAACAAAACGCCCAACGATTACAATTAAAATCGATCACCCTCATTGAAGGAGATAGCCGTCATTTAACACAATTTATTAATAAAGCTGATGGGGTTTTAGTGGATGTTCCTTGTTCTGGTTTAGGAACCCTACACCGACATCCAGACATTCGTTGGCGACAGACCCCTGAAAAAATCCAACAATTAACCTCTCTACAACAAGAGATTTTAACCCAAGCAGCCCAATGGGTCAAACCCCAAGGAACCCTAGTTTACGCCACTTGTACCCTCAACCCTCCAGAAAACCAACAGATCATAGAAGCATTTTTAACCACCCACCCACATTGGCACATTGAACCCCCGCCTCCTGATTGGCTTTTTTCTTCCTTTGTGACATCATCAAAGTGGATACAAATCTTACCCCATCAACATCATAGCGACGGTTTTTTTATGGTGAAGTTAAAGAAAGGTTGATAGAATGTCTATTCATCTCAAAAATGTTTCATCATAAAGATAGTAAAAAAGTAACTCTGTGATGAACAATGGACAATAAAAGTAAAAAGAAACAACTGCTAAAAATTCTCATTGGTGTAGCTTGGATCGATGGCATTATTCAAGTAGAAGAAAGGGAATATTTAAAACGAATGGCCGAAACCCATGACTTATCTGAAGAAGCAGAACTTAAGGATCTTTTATCAGAATTAAAACCCGTTCAACCCCATCAATGCTATCAATGGTTAGAAGAATATTTAGGGGATAATCCTACCCTTGATGACTATCGAGAATTATTAGAAACCTTAAGTGCTTTAATTTATAGTGATGGTGATGTTCAAATGCAAGAAGCACAGCTTTTGACTAAATTACAACTCCTTGATCCTGCTCAAGAATCACCACAATCTGCTTTTGATAAAATTCTAAAAACCATTCAAAAACTCTATCAAAAAGCTGTTAATCAAAAGCTTTAGTTATCCTCAAATAAGTTAAAAATACGACAGTAGAATCAACTATTTTGTTTTTTTCTAAGGAATAATTATCTAAATATTTGATTAAATAGGTAAAGGTAAAAGGGAACAGGAAATGGGGAACAGTAGATTGTAACTGGGTTTCAGATATTATTTATGTCCTAACCTTTTTTTGTACTATTATAGAATGTATCAAAGAGCTTTTTGATATCTTTATTGATTTTCTAGTCTTTAGTAAACCAAAGAAAAAAACATCAAGAAATTATAAATCAAAAGAGATAAATAAATTGATATTTTTGTGGTTACTTAACATTAAATTAGTTAACATAGGAACTATAATATGGAGAAAATCAGATTAGCAACCTTAGAAGATTTAGAAGAAATAGTCAATATTTATAATGCTAGTATTCCCAGTCGTATTGCCACAGGTGATTTACAGAAAATAACAGTAGAAAGTCGTTTAAAATGGTTTCAGGAAAGAGATCATAAACACTATCCGATCTGGGTTATAGAAAAGAATAATAAAGTAATAGGTTGGATCAGTTTACAGCATTTCTATGGTCGTCCAGCTTATAAAAAGACAGCAGAAATTAGCTTATATATTGCTGAAAACTATCGAGGTCAAGGAATTGGCAAAAAACTCTTAGGCTATGTGATAGAAGAAAGTCCAAAATTAGGATTAACGAATCTAGTCGGATTTATTTTTGCTCATAATCAACCCAGTTTAAATTTATTTAAAAAATATAACTTTCAACAATGGGGATACTTGCCAAAAGTAGCTCAATTGGATAATATCGAAAGAGATTTGATTATAATGGGCTTACATTTAAACTGTTCAAAAATATAAAATATAACTCAAAATAAATTATGACTCAATCACCTGTTACAGAACCCCAAATATTAAACCCAGAAGAACTAGAAAAAGAAGAAGAATCTGATTATTTTGATTACTTTTTTGATGAACCAGGGAGTGAACCCGGAAAGTTAAATATAGAACCAGATGCTAAACCGTCCCGTATCGTTTTAATTGATTACGATGATTCCCACGCTGTTCGTAAAGTAGACGTTACCCCCAAAGCATTAACCCCCTATTTAGGAACCAATACCATTTCCTGGATGGACGTTCAAGGGTTAGGAAGCGAGAGGGTTCTTAAACAAATTGGGGAAATTTTTAAGCTACATCCCTTACTCTTAGAAGACGTTGTAAATGTTCCCCAACGACCCAAACTAGAAGATTATAACGAACAATTAGTGTTAATTGTACAGATGGTAAAGCCCAATGCTAACGAAGAGGGGTTTGAAAGCGAACAGGTTAGTTTTGTTTTGGGTAATAAATATTTACTTACCTTCCAAGAAGAAGAAATAGAAGATTGTTTTGATATTGTTAGAGAAAGAATTAGGGCCAACCAAGGAAAAGTCAGACAACAAAGGGCTGACTATTTAATGTATTTATTGTTAGACTCCATTATTGATGGTTATTTTCCTGTTTTAGAAGATTATGGCGATCGCATCGAAGATATAGAAGACGAATTAGCCATCGCACCTAATACCAATCAATTAAAAGAAATTTATATTATTCGTCGAGAATTATTAGCGTTACGTCGTGCCATTTGGCCCCTACGAAATGTGACTAATATGTTAGTCAGAGGAGAAAGTTCTTTAATTAGTTCCGAAGCACAAATCTATTTTCGAGACTGTTACGATCACGTGATTCAAATCTTAGATATCGTCGAAACCTATCGAGAATTAGCCTCTTCCTTGATGGATGCTTATCTCTCTTCTATGAGTAATAAAATGAACGAGGTGATGCAAGTTTTAACTGTGGTTTCGACTATTTTTATTCCCCTCACCTTCATTGCCGGCGTTTACGGTATGAACTTTGAATATATGCCAGAACTTCATACCCGTTGGGGTTATATTGCCTGTCTAGGGTTGATGGGAGTGATCGCCAGTGGGTTAGTGTTCTATTTTTGGCGTAGAGGTTGGTTTGAACCCTTTTCCCGTCCCAATATTCCCCTCTCCAAAAAAGATTAGATGCCTTAAAGCAGTCGACACTTCCACTCCTTATGTGTAGATTAGGGGTGAAAGTGTCAATTAACTTGTTTTTCTAGAAGTCCCACTCAAGGGACTAAACGGGAATTTCCCGTTCATGTTCAAAGATTCGTTTGATCGTTTCTCTGTACTCACCACCACACCAATATCGGTCAATCAGAAGAAGCATATCTTTAGCATACTTAAAGGTTGGAGAAGTAGTTCCTAAGACAAGAATGCTGCCAAAGATGAGGAAATCTGCCACTTCTTTTCCCACTTCTTTCCTTAAATCCCAGCAAGCTCCTGCCCAAACCCGACCACGAGCATGAGGTTCACTAGGTGCTTCAGGATACCTCAAATTATTATCGCAATTGCGAATGACTCCAGGTTTTTCAGGGCTAGGTACAACATATTCCCCTAAATCGGAATCATTGGTTAAAGAGCAAGCAAAGTAATCAGCGTAACCTTCGTGTAATGCCGAACCCTCACTACCAAATATACCAGGACGATATTCATCGATTAGGGCATGGGTGAACTCATGTGCAACCACATCCACTTCCTTAGCCAAGTCTTGTAATCCATGAGGGTTACCTGGATAACTGCCATCACCAAAGTAGATTTGTCCTGTGGAGGGACGGTAAAAGGCGTTGTCGTAATTCGTCCCAATATGTACATTAGCAGCAAGTTGCCCATTATTTGCTTTGCCATAGGGATTGTTGACTGTAAAGCCTCGGAACCCCAAATCGAGGAAGTATTGATAGACCTTCTCGACAGCGTAATAGACTTGACACTCATCAAAGTGGGTATTGCCAGGAAAGTAATTGAAGCGATAATTGTCGTCTGCTTTTGCTGGGGGGGCATCCTCATTAATGACTTTACAATGCTCGCCATCTAATTGCTTGTAAGGAGACTTGACATTACGCAGCATTACAGTTGCCAAAGGCGTTTCTTCTGGATTTTCTGGGTACACTCTTGCTCTAGGCGCAAAGTAAAATGAGTGGGACTTCATTGAGTTGTAGCTATCCAAAATATCCCCATTTTGGACATCAATAAAGTATTCCCAATCACCCATGGGGATTACAGCCGGAATCGTTAAGTGATACGCTTCAACATATTGTTGTTGCGTTGGATAAAAAACGGTTTTATGAGTAATTTCGCTTCTTAACTCTAAATCCTGCCCGAGATCCTTGCTGGCAATTTGCTTCGCTTGTTCAAGGGGTATGGGATTATCGCTACGTTTAGCAGCACTTTGCTGACGGAGACCACTTGTCACTATCCGTACTCGGTTTTTCGCATCGACACCGACCACAACTTCTGCACCCAACAGGGGTAATCCTTGATTGGTTTGTTGAAGACGAGTAAACTCTAATCCACCCCAATCAAAAGAGTCAATTTCACTAAATTCTTCGTCATTTTCTGGACTCAGACCCAAAACAGCTAAACTTCCTGCCAAGAAAACCTGGCTAACTTGACTAGGAGTACCTGGCATTGATTTAGATAGCTTGCCTTCTATGTAACTCGGTGTTCCGGTGGTCGGATTCCATTCCAGAGAAGCTCCCGATCTCTGTACCAGAAAGTCCTTACTTTCAGCTAAAAGAGCAGAAACTGGAGCAGTGGCAACATCAGAAACCAGAGCATCAATATTATTTCGATTAGCAGAACAATTCACACTAGAATGTTGCTCAAACATGATTTCTTCCTCTTCGTTTGAGAACTTTATCTTATTACTATTATAGCAATCACTCTTAGAGCCTATTTATTAACTAAATCTTAAGGCTAAAATTTTGTCTAACGGAAGCTAAAATATAACTAGAAAAGAGTTGGCGCGAGAGTTGCGGGTGGGTCAATAGAACCCATTCGAGGAAAGTCCGGACTCCCGAAAGACCAGACTTGCTGGATAACGCCCAGTGCGCGTGAGCGTGAGGATAGTGCCACAGAAAAATACCGCCTCTAATATTAGAGGTAAGGGTGCAAAGGTTAGCGGGTGCGATTCGTTGGTTAGAAACCAGACCTGATAAGAGTCTGGGGGATTAACCGCAAGGTAAATGAACCTTGACAACTTTATAACCATGATAGTGAGAAGAAGTATCCTAGAAACTTCAAGTCTATCTCCTCAGGTGTACGAGGTAAAAGCATAACCCCTACGGTAGAGAGTGGCCTTCAATCCGTAAAGCGGGGTTAAAAGGTAGTATCCAATAGCCGAAATTGGAAACCCTACTAAGCAAGAACTCATGGATAGCAAAAAGCGAAGACTATGACTGTCGTAATGATTGCACGGTGGCGAAACGGCTGAAACGCCACACCAAAAGGTAAATGAGAATAGGGAAATCGGTTTGGATACGATTTCCATACACTCCAATCTGGTTCCTATCCCGCACATAGGAATCATACACCAGATAATTCTCCGGCAGCTAAGGGTCATCCTAAAAGTTCAAACCAATGGTTATAAGGAACGAAGTAATCTTCTTGATTTTCTCTCTAACAAGAGTAGTCAACCAAGACGCAAAATCTGGAAATACCAGGAAACAAAGAAGTCAAGATTAGGTCAGAAGCAAATGCTTAGAGTAACGTCTAAGATACGCCGACAGACCTACGATTAATTGGAATGTAAAGGCACAAGTCGCAGTAAATAAGTTATGAACACGGCAAAACCGATGTATAAATGGGACGAAATCAACTGGCGAAAGCTAGAAAGAAGCGTCTTTAAGCTGCAAAAGCGCATTTACAAAGCTGCTAAACAAGGCAACACCAAAGTAGTCCGCAGACTACAAAAATTACTGATTAAATCATGGTCAGCAAAATGCCTCGCAGTCAGACGGGTAACACAACTAAACCAAGGAAAAAGAACGGCAGGAGTGGACGGAGTTAAAACTCTATCCCCAGTAGCACGTATCAAACTGGTAGGACGGTTAAAAATCGGCTCCAAAGCTCAACCTTTACGCCGAATCTGGATTCCCAAACCTGGGAAAACGGAAAAAGCGGATGCGCCGTCGGCGAGGTTTCCTCGCCAAAGAAGCGCGCACCAAGACCGTCCATTAGGAATACCCACTATTCATGACCGAGCATTACAAACCTTAGCAAAAATGGCTCTAGAACCCGAATGGGAAGCAAAATTCGAGCCAAATAGCTACGGATTCAGACCAGGACGTTCCTGCCATGATGCCATAGAAGCAATTTGGATATCCATCAATAAAATGCCAAAATACGCATTAGATGGAGACATCCAACAATGTTTTGACCGCATCAACCACAAAAAACTGCTGGATAAATTAAATACTTCCCCCACCATACGAAGACAAATTCGAGCTTGGTTAAAAGCTGGTGTATTAGATGGAAAGAACTTATTTCCTACTAACGAAGGAACCCCCCAAGGAGGAACAATATCACCTTTATTAGCCAATGTAGCCCTACATGGACTAGAAATGGCTATTAAAGAATTTGCCGAAAATCCTCCAAAAGAACTTATCAAAAAGTTCGGAGCTAAAGGCAAGAAAGATAGACGCTCATCCTTAACCTTAGTTAGATATGCAGATGATTTCGTTGTTTTACATCAAAACATCGACATTATCCATAGATGTCAAGAAATCATTCAAGATTGGTTAAATGGCATGGGACTCCAATTAAAACCCGAAAAGACCCAAATTGTCCATACTTTGAACTACCACGATGGTAAAAAACCAGGGTTTAACTTCCTAGGTTTCAATGTTAGACAATATAAGGTTAGCAAATATAAATCGGGAAAAACCCAAAAAGGTTATGTCTCCAGCATCAGACCTCAAAGGGAAAAAATCCTAGCCCACTACAAAAAATTAGCCCAAACCATAGATAGGCTAAAGGCAGCACCCCAAGAAGTAGTTATCAAAAATCTCAATCCTATTATTGATGGATGGGGACAATACTACAGAACAGGGGTAAGTCAAAAAACCTTTAATTTACTGGACTGCTTACTTTTCAAGAAGTTATGGCAATGGGGTGTCCACAGACACGCCAAAAAGAGTAAAGGATGGGTTAAGAATAAATACTGGCACACCATAGGACAAAATAAATGGACATTTTGCAAAATTTATGAAGATGGATATTACCTCTTACATAAACACAGCAGAATCAACATTACAAGACACACAAAAGTCAAAGGAAACGCCAGCCCCTACGATGGAAACTTCATCTACTGGAGTACCAGAATGGGAAGAATGCCAGGGACAGGAAAAACAAAAACGCAACTGCTCAAATATCAAAAGGGCAAATGCACACACTGCGGACTCAATTTTCTACCAGGTGACATCATGGAAGTTGACCACATCAAACCCGTCTCAAAAGGGGGAGAAAGGAGAAAAAACAACTTACAACTATTCCATAAACAATGTCACCAGGAAAAAACGAAAATAGACGGTAGCCAGCAAATGGCTAGGTTTACCAAACAGGCCAAATTCATCAACCAATTCCCCTATCAATGGGTAAATGATATGTTGATAATTCCTAGCAGTATCAATGACAAATGACCAATTAGTTGAGGAGCCGGATGAAGGGAAACTTTCATGTCCGGTTTTGAAGACGAGTAGTTTTGGCAACAAAATTGCTTAGTTTAATTAAGAGCGCACCAGCAGTATCGTGAGGTACTGGCTCGGTAAACCCCGGTTGGGAGCAAGGTCGGAGGGGCAAAGGTTGGTCTTTTTCCTGTCCCGTTTTAGGTGTACCGCAAGAGAGATTTGGTAACAAATCTCCTAGATAGATAACTCTCCACTGAACAGAATCCGGCTTACGTCCGACTCTTTTCTATTTTATCAATTGAAAATTCGAGAATCTGTTAATGTGTACTTACATCTATTCATTTTAAGTACCTTTATGACTCAATCTCCCTCTCTTCCTGTCATTAGCGTTGAGGAACTAGCAAAACGGTTAGCTCAAGACCCAACTGAGTTACAATTAATTGATGTAAGGGAACCCGAAGAAGTAGCGATCGCTTACATTGAAGGGTTTGAAGTGCTATCCTTAAGTCAATTTGAACAATGGTCTTCTGATATTGCCCAGCGTTTTGATCCTCATCAAGAAACCCTTGTTCTTTGTCATCACGGAATGCGATCGGCGCAAATGTGTCTTTGGTTACTTAACAACGGTTTTACTAATGTTAAAAATATATCGGGAGGCATTGCAGCCTATGCTGCTAAAATTGATCCTAACATTCCTCAATATTAATGACTCAAAACTGCTTTAATATTAACAACCATTTTTTCAAGTCTTAGATTGACTGCTCAGAAGATTATGAAAGTTACCAGTTTATTAAATCAACGTCATCAAGACATTTTACGGGCGACAGTTCAACATTATATCGCCACAGCTGAACCCGTTGGTTCAAAAACTTTGGTTAAAGAATATGACTTTACTGTTAGTTCAGCCACTATTCGTAACACCTTAGGAAAATTAGAAAAAGCAGGTTTTTTATATCAACCCTATACCTCAGCCGGTCGCATTCCTTCTGATTTTGGCTATCGAATTTATGTCGATAATTTAATGATACCTAATCAGAAAAGTGCCAAAAAAATAAAACAGAATTTAACTCAACAATTAAAACAAAAAACCTATAATTTTGAAACTGCTTTACAACGCGCAACCCAAATTTTAGCCAACTTAAGTGGTTATATTGCTTTAATTACTTTACCCCAAACGTCTCCTAATCAGTTACGTCATCTGCAACTCATACCCGTGTCATCAAAACAGGCAATGTTACTCATGGTAACAGATAGCTATCAAACCCAATCAATTTTAGTTGATATTCCTGCCACTTTAGTCAGAGAAAATGAAGACGATAAAGATTGGTTAGAAGAAGAATTACGCATTCTTTCCAATTTCTTAAACAGTCAATTAAAAGGGAAGTCTTTATTAGAATTAACCCATTTAGATTGGGCAAAAATTGATCAAGATTTCATTAATTATGCAGATTTTTTGAAAAGTTTGCTGAAACAATTACAAACTTATTTAAAAACATCAATTTCGACTCAAATCATGATTCATGGGGTATCAGAAGTCTTACGACAACCTGAATTTTCCCAGTTACAACAAGTTCAAATGTTACTTCATTTACTAGAAGAAGAACAAGATAAACTGTTACCTTTAATTCTAGATCTTCCTGATTCTGAATTATCAAATCCACGAGTTACCCTAAAAATTGGTACAGAAAATCCTTTAGAATCCATGCGTCCTTGTAGCTTAATTTCTGCTATTTATCATCAAGGAAATATTCCTGTAGGGAGTGTGGGATTAATTGGCCCAACTCGAATGTTATACGAGAATACAATCCCTTTAGTTGAGTCAACAGCAGACTATTTATCAGAAGCTTTGGCTTCAATTAATTGAGAATCAAATGATATAAAATTGTTACAAAAATAATCATAATACTATAAACTTGTCACGGTTTCCCTTATGCTGTTATATTAAATTACCCATAAGTTGAAATCGAGGTTAACCCTTGCAAACGTTACTCAATATTGCCAAAATTATCGATACTATCAACGAATGGATAGGAAAGTTAACTTATTGGTTAGTTCTCCTCATGATTTTTGTAGGGGTTTGGAATGTCATTGGACGATACTTAGGGCGATTGATTGGACAGAATTTAACCTCTAACGCTTTCATTGAGGTGCAATGGTATTTATTTGATCTTGTCTTTCTTTTGGGGGCTGCTTATACCCTCAAACACGATGAACACGTTAGAGTTGACCTTTTCTATAAAGATTGGACAGCAAAACGAAAAGCATTAGCTAATTTTATCGGGGTTTTTATCTTTTTAATTCCCTTTTGTTTAATGATAATTTATTATTCTTGGGGCAATATTATTAATTCTTGGAAGATTTTGGAAATGTCTCCTGATCCGGGTGGACTTCCTCGTTATCCCATTAAGTCCATGATTATTGTTAGTTATATATTATTGATTTTCCAAGGACTCGCTGAAGCCATTAAAAATTGGGCTATCTTTACAGGTCAATTAACTCCCCAGGAGGAACATCATGATCCTAACATATGATTGGTTAGGCCCTTTAATGTTTGTTACAGCATTAATTTTACTTTCTTTTGGTTATCCTGTTGCCTTCTCTTTAGGAGGAGTTTCGATTATTTTTGCCCTTATTGGCGTAATTTTAGGAGCATTTGATCCCGTTTTTTTAAGTGCTTTACCGAGTCGAATTTTTGGCATTATGGGAAATTATACCCTCCTAGCTATTCCCTATTTTATCTTTTTGGGATCGATGCTAGAAAAGACAGGTATTGCAGAAAAATTATTACTGACAATGGGTATTTTATTCGGTAGGTTGCGCGGTGGCCTGGCTTTAGCTGTAATTATTGTAGGGGCATTATTAGCAGCAACCACTGGAGTTGTAGCAGCAACGGTGGTGGCTATGGGTTTAATTTCCTTACCAATTATGTTGCGTTATGGTTATAATAAACAATTGGCATCAGGGGCGATCGTTGCATCAGGAACCTTGGGACAATTAATCCCTCCAAGTATTGTTTTAGTGGTATTAGCCGATCAGTTAGGAATTCCTGTCGGTAGTTTATTTATTGGTTCTATTATTCCAGGGTTAATGATGGCCAGTACCTTCGCCATCCATGTTATTATTGTGTCTTTAATTCGTCCAGATGTTGCTCCCGCTTTGCCTCCAGAAGAACGAAATATTAGTAAGAAAATATTAATAAAGCAGGTAACTCAAGCCATGCTTCCGCCGTTATTACTGATTTTATTAGTATTAGGAAGTATCTTTTTTGGCATTGCGACTCCCACAGAAGCCGGTGCAGTAGGTGCGCTGGGAACCATGATTTTAGCTGGGTTCAATAAACAATTAAATTGGGTAACTTTAAAACAAGTTTGTGATGCAACATTGCGTATTAGCACAATGGTAATTTTTATTCTCTTTGGCTCAACTGCTTTTAGTTTAGTGTTTCGAGGAGTCAATGGGGATCACTTTATGTTAGAAATTTTAACAACATTACCAGGAGGGAAATATGGTTTTTTAGCCGTTAGTATGTTAACAGTCTTTATTTTAGGCTTTTTTATTGACTTCTTTGAAATTGCTTTTATTGTCATTCCTATCTTTAAACCAGTCGCTGAAACATTAGGCATAGATTTAATGTGGTATGGTGTTATTTTAGCTGCTAATTTACAAACATCTTTCTTAACCCCTCCCTTTGGCTTTGCCTTATTTTATCTGAGGGGAGTGGCACCACCCGAGTTAAAAACAGAAGACATTTATCGAGGTGCTATACCTTTTATTTTGCTACAACTTTTAGTATTAATGTTAATTATTATTTTCCCCTCTCTTGTCAGTTTCTTACCTTCCTTAAGTACAGCAAGAGGCTAAAGCTACCTAGATCGAACAGAATTTAGTCGTTGTTGGGCTAGTCCAAACCAGCGATCTTCGTCTGGATTTTGTCCGTTAACATAATCACTACAATTTTGCCAATAGTTCAAGGCGATCGCTTTTTTTTCTTGAGCTTCTAATACTTGAGCAAGTAAGCAATGAGGGGACGCTTGTTGCTCATTGAGGTGAATGGCTTCTTCAAGATTAGCTTGTGCTTCAGAGTAACGTTTTTGTCCCAGTCTCGCCCAACCTAAATTTTTCAACAGAATAGCTCTTATTTGATCGTTATCTACATTCTGTTGTAATCCTTGCATTAATAAAGCAGCAGCAGCAGAATAATCTTGATCTTCAACAATATACAAATGTGCTAAATTATTAAAAGCTTGAGTTAAATTACCTAACACCGCTACCTGGTAGGCAGATCGGGCTTGATCTAACTGTTGTAGTTGTTCATAACTATTACCGAGATAATAGTAAGCCTCCATATTGTTAGGATCTAACTCAGTAGCTCGACGATAGTTTTCTAAAGCACTAGCAAATTGATAGTTGCGTTGCTCACTTAATCCTCTCTCTACATAAAAATCAGCGATATAAGGCAGAGAAGCATGAAGAAAGAGAAGACAGCAGAATACAAAAACAGCTAAACCCAATTTGACTTCGTGGTGGAAATATGGGGGAATGTGTAGGTTTTCCAAAGCTCGATCAATCACATTTTGTCCCACGGTTGTTAATGTTCCCCCGGCGGCTAAAGCAGCAACTAAGCTCTGGGTAATAATAGCAAAGGCCCCAAGCGGATCAAGTCCACCCCTTAAAAACCGAGTAATAAATTCTGTCACTAAACTGAAATTGAGAATTAGTATAACAATGGTTAAGGCTTCCCATAACCAATCAAAACGACTCCAAGGTTTAGATTCAGGGGATGGTTCGAGGAACCACCACCAAGCTTCTTGAGGAGGAGACACAATCTTACGCCAGGTGGCAATTTCTTTTAGTTCTTTTCTCTGAAGAATTAACGTTTTAAATTGTTGATCGAGTTGACTAATTTTTAACAGGATCTGTCCAGAAAGTTCTGAGGTTTCTTGAATGGCTAAACGAAGACGATCTCGGGCAATCAAAACATCTAAAATTTCTTGAGAGCAGGAATTCATTTTAGATGTTTTCAGTCGAACTAAAACAACTGCATATTCATCAATAGCTATTTTAATTAAATTTTCTCCTTCCATATCTGACTTGATTGAATGTTCAAGATAATATAATATATAGTAGTGGTAAATGACTTATAAAAACTGACTTATTATCCGTTGTTTGTTCCCTCATCCCTGTTCCCTAAAGCTCATAATATCTTTCTCAACAAGGAAATAGGATTGTTATCTATAGCCTTTTTTGGACTGGTAAGGTGTATCAGAATTTTTTACCTGTTCCCTGTTCTCATTCCTAACAACTCGAAAATTCTCTACCTTACGAGTATAAGAACTACTGTAGATGGGATCTCAGAACATCAAAGAATAGAGGTGGACAAACACAATGAAATTATTTAATCGTCTAGGCATAGGATTTACCCTGACTGTAATCACTATCCTTGGATTTTCAGAGATGAGTCGGGCTGAACATCGACTGATTGAAGCCAATGGTCCAGTCATGTTACAAAGAAAAGGATGGTCTGACTTTCGTGTAACCGGTGTGGGAACGTTAGTTAATGTTGGCGATCGCCTTAAGGTGGAAACAGGAGTCAAAGCAGTGATCCACTGTTCTGATAATACAATTTGGCGCGTACTCACCGGAAATGCTTATCCTGTTACCTATGGTTGTCCCAATGATGACCTTCTATTACGCATTGGCCAACAGTTAGATAATGCACCAGGAGGACAGAATAACGCTATTCCCTATCTTAAATGTTCTCGTCGCACCTTTGTCAGACCCGATCAAATCAAGTTTTGTTGGAACTCAGTCGCTGGTGCTAGTAGCTATACAGTACGCTTAGTTAGACAGCAAGATCAAACCGTGATCTGGGAAAAGGCACAAGTGACTCAAACACAGATTAACTATCCTGGAAACCCTGCATTAGTGGTAGGAGAAGAATATTTAGTTGTGATTGAGTCCAACAATGGTAAATCATCTCAGTTAGATGAAGGAGCTTCTTTATCAACATTTGAAATCCTTGCACCAGAGGCAATACAACAAATCAATACAGAAATTCAAGCTATCTCTCGACAGGAATTATCCTCAGAAGCTAAAACTCTAGCTGTTGCTAATGTTTATATTCGAGAAGAATTATTGTCTGAAGCCATTCAAACTCTCGAACCCTTAGCTCAGCGTAACACTGGTATCATCGCAGTTTATCAAAATCTGGGGGATATCTATCGTTATGTGGGGCTAAATTTATTAGCAGAAAGTCGTTATCAACAAGCGATCGCCATAGCCACGTCTAGCCAAGATACAGAAGCACTGGCAATGGCTCAAGCAGGTTTGGCTGAGGTTAAAGAGATGTTAGGTAAACGGGATCAAGCAGTTCAACTTCTACAACAAGCCAAAACTGAATTTGAGTCATTAGGAGACGCAGAAAGGGTTGGAGAATTAGACGCAAGACTCCAAGCATTAGGTGCATCTTAGTTGAAGAAAGGGTGTGGGGTGTAGGATTTATTCTCCCCATCTCCCAATCCCCCAGTAAGTAGGTAGACATAATTAAACATGAAACATTTGTAGGGTGGGCAATGTATATAAATCGCTTTGTATCAAGGTTTTAACCTTAATTGGTATTGCCCACATTATCCGTTTATTTGTACTCACCCACTTAGTAATAAGATTTTGTGTGTGTCCAGATACTTAGGTTGTCAATTCAAAATTTATACGTTAGCTTATGGTTAATTAAAGAATAATTAAAAGTTTTTTGTGACTAAAAATCTTTAATTCTCCTGTATACCTGTTCCCTTTTAACCTAAATTCATAAATTTAAAAATCCTTGAAATCTCTATTTTGAGGAAAGTTTGCCATAGCTAAAAAACGTCTAACTTTATTAAGATGGTTTACATTTTCCCAATAAAATCAAATTTTATTACGTTTTTATTAGGAACAGTCTGTGTAGGGAATATGTTTAATTGTCAACCATTAACAGCCCAAACCCCTAACATTCAACCCATTCCTCCACCCACACGCCCTTTACCCGAACTCCCTAAACCTTTACCCCTTCAACCAGAAATATTGACTCCTTCGCCTCCTCCCCCTGTGGTAGAAGAAATTCCGACCAATACCTCCGGTACCATTACTATCAAACAGTTTCGTTTTCAAGGGAATACGGTTTTTAGTGACGAAGAATTAGCCGAAATTACTCAATCTTACCTAAATCGACCCATTACCTTTGCAGAATTACTTGAAGCCAGATCCACCATTACCCAACGCTACATCGATGAAGGATACACCACTTCTGGCGCATTTATTCCCCTGCAACGGAGTCAAGACGGTATTGTAACCATTGAAATTGTTGAGGGAACCCTAGGGGAAATTAATATTACCATGACCGGAAAACTCAGGTCTGGGTATGTTAGAGAACGGTTAGCCTTAGCAACCGATGGCCCCTTAAATGTCCCTCGTCTCCTCGAAGCATTACAATTATTGCAAGTTAATCCTCGCATTCAGACAATTTCCGCAGAACTCTCAGCTACCCCTGAACCTGGGGTAAGTATTTTAAATGTTACCGCCATTAGTAACCGTTCCTTTTATCCTGCATCCGTGTTAGATAATGGCAGAAACCCCCAAGTGGGAAGCTTTCGACGAGGGGCTGATCTGTCGGATATTAACTTATTAGGGTTCGGCGATAGTTTATTTGCTAGTTATCGTAATAGTGATGGCAGTGATGACGTTGAAGTTTCCTATGCCTTTCCCGTTAATGCTCGTAATGGCACGATAAAAGCCAGTTATCGGACCTTAACCAGTGAAATTACCGAAGCCCCTTTAAGTGAATTAGACGTTATTTCCAACTACGAAAAATATAGCTTTTCCTTTCGTCAACCTGTGATCGAAACGTTAAGCGAAGAATTTGTTTTAGGGATAACCTTGGATCATCAAAAAAGTCAATCTCGCTATCTCGGAGGACTCCCTTTCCCCACCAGAGGGGCTGATGATGAGGGGAAAACCAATGTCACCACCCTACGATTTACCCAAGAATATATTAACCGCTCTGAAGAACAAGTCATTGCCCTGCGATCGGAGTTTAGTTTGGGAATTGATGCGTTAGGGGCAACTGATCCGTTTGATATTTTAGTCAATCCTCAAGCCCCGAAAACCCCTTATTTTTTCTGGCGAGGGGAGGCACAATGGTTGAAAGTGTTTGCTCCTGACTCTTTATTTATTAGTCGTGTTAATCTCCAAGTGGCGGATAGTCCTATAGTTTCTAATGAACAATTTGCGTTGGGGGGGTTAGGCAGTGTTAAGGGGTATCGTTCCAATACCTTATTAACCGATAACGGGGTTTTTGCCACGATGGAACTGCGTTTACCTGTGTTACGTATTCCTGAAAACCAGATTGTCATTCAATTAGTCCCGTTTACGGACTTTGGTTATGGCTGGAATATGGGGGAAGTGCCATCGGTTCCCATTGAAACTTTAGCTTCAGTGGGACTGGGAATACAATTTCAATATGGGAGGTATATTAATGCCCGTTTAGACTATGCCGAACGTTTAGGGAATGTTCCCTATCAGTTAGGGAATACTTGGCAAGATCGGGGGTGGTTATTTACGTTTACCCTTACACCTTAGTAGGGCAAATATAGCAGAAGTCAATTGAGCCATTCACTACCGCCTTTTCAGCACTCCCACCCAGGGGATTCAAACCGTCCCCAATACGCTAACACTCGCAATTTATCCCGTCAAGAGGATATCGTGCTTCGCAGTTAATATATTGGTCGGATTTTCATCCCTTCGATGAAATCGAAGGTCTTCAATCCAACATTTTAGGATAAATTGCGTTTTGCAAATTTATCTCCCCGAACTGTCAACTATCCACTACAATAGAGAAAACAGATGAGTAAATGTACTATCACAATAAATACCTATGACCAGTGCTAAGTTTCAAAACCCTGTGTCTCTATCTGGCCGAGAAATGCAAATTCTTGATCTCGTCTCCACGGGTTTGACTAATCTCGAAATTGCCCAGAAACTGGAGATTAGTAAGCGCACCGTTGATAATCATATCAGCAATATTTTAACCAAAACGAAAACAGAAAATCGGGTAGAATTAGTTCGTTGGGCATTACAATGGGGTAAAGTTTGCCTGGATGATGTCAATTGTTGTGTTCTTCCCGCCAATGGTGAAGTTGCATCTTAAATGGGTTGAGGGTTACGTCAAGCTTTTTACAACAAGTATTCTTATCAGTTTAGTTAGTTGTGCTAACTCAGGGTTTATTACCCCTCCCATTCAACCGTTAGGAAATAGTTTAAATACTCGATCTTCCGAACAGCATCCCCGTTTTTCCTACGAGGGTAGATACTTAGTGTTCGCGTCTGATCGTCAAGGTAAGCGTAGTGTATGGCTATACGATCAATTTAATGGCCGCTTGTTGCCTTTGCCTGGATTAAATCAACCTGGAAGCAGACAAGATCAACCCGATATTAGTGCTGACGGACGTTATATTGTTTATGTTTCCGAACAAGAGGGAAAACAAGACATTTTTGTTTACGATCGCCAAACGTCACGGGCTGATAACATTACTAAAAATATACTAGGAGAACTACGTCATCCCACCATCAGCGGAAATGGCCGCTTAGTTGCTTTTGAGTCCAACCGTTCAGGACAATGGGATATTATTATTTATGATCGGGGTTTGAATGCGCCTTTATCGCTTCCCTCTCAGTCAAATTTAGAAACTCAAAATTAAATTTAGAGTAAGCATTCAGCCGTCAGCGTTCGGCGTTCAGCTAAGACTCACATCTTGCACCTTCGATTAAACGAGCTAGTTTATAAGTGTTCAGGTACCTCGCGCGTTCCCAAGGCGAGGACACCTCGCCGGGGTCGCTCGTCTATCAGCCATCAGTCATCAGCTTAAAATTAACCCTTCAAAGATGTATCGTATGTGTTGATGGGCTTTCTTCCAAAAGCTGAACGCTGAA
>JASJDW010000248.1 GCA_030064955.1 Crocosphaera sp. | reverse complement strand
AGTAGTAACCCAGACCAACCAACGAATACAAAGCGATCGCGTTTTAACCAGTCATCGAGGACGTCAAACCATCCTCTTTCTGGTGCGCGTCCGACTGCAATAGTCATAGAATCCAATCCTCTTGCTTAACTGAAATCAATGGCAAGATTTCTTAACGTTTGTGTTATCTAGTTTAGGTCATATTGTCCCATTTTCTTATATAGGGTGCGACCTAGAGAACGCCTATCAGTTTGACTGCGTTGGCGACTTTAGTAAGCGATGTCTAGATCCAGATACTAACTACAGAGTTTGAGTTAGGGGATCATTAACATTTCTTAAACTAGCACAGTTTTCTCCCAAACCTCGGTTAATTTCCTGGTTCGATGGAAACTGCGCTTTTCGCTATCTTTAGACTATTATTAGCAAAAAATTTACAATTTGACACATCTTGTCTCATAATTTAGCCAAGATTTTTCGGATGATTGGGATGGAACTCTGGCTATAAATCCCATCATTCAAGGGTTTAAAGGGTATTGGATTATGGTTAATAATTAATTTATAAAGTAAATCTTAAGAATCAGTCAATACCAAGATCAGGGTTAGATAACATTCACCTAACCCCTATTTCTTTGTCATTGGTTCAGCTTGGCTTTAACTATCTCTTGGACTTGTTTACCGTCTGCTTTACCCTTAAGTTCCTTCATCGCTGGCCCCATAACTTTTCCCATATCTTTGGGGGAGGTTGCACCCACTGAACCAATAATTTTGTCAATAATGCTTTCAATTTCTTCTGTGGACAGTTGAGCCGGTAAATAGGTTTCAATAATGGCTAATTCTTGAGCTTCTTTATCTGCTAAGTCATCTCTACCTCCTTGACGATATTGTTCAATAGAATCTCGCCGTTGTTTAGCTTGTTGTGCTAATACTTCCAATTCTTGTTCTGAAGTCAATTCTGTTTGTCCTTTAGGTCGTACTTCGACTTCTTTTTCTAGGACAAATTTTTTAAGACTTCTAACTGTCTCTAAACGAATTTTATCCTTTGCTTTCATTGCTTGTTTAATATCTTCGGTCAGTTTTTCTTTTAGTCTTTGTTCACTAGATTCAGTCATAATGGTTAATCCTTTAAGGGTGCTTATTAAGCATAGCTTTTTTTGATAATGAAATAGGGAAATAAAGTAAGCTCATAGCTGAATGCTTACAGTAACATCTCTAAGCATTACATGAAATGTCACTAGCTGTCACAACTTCTACTACTTTTTTTGAATTATTTTGACTATCTTCGCTCTCGGATTGAATAAGGGATGGTTGTAAAATAGTCATATGAAAATCTTTACGATTTTTGTCATTAAGAAATTTACGCTGTAATGTTTCCCAGTCTTGCCATTTATCATAACGATTGTTTTGCAAAATTTTAGCAAATTTTGGCATTTCATTGAGAATATTATCATCAAAAACTTCATCAAGAAACTCAACTAAAACAAAGCTATCTTGTATATCTCCTAATATACTTTGTATCGCTTTAACATCTTTTAGGTAAGTTTCATAGACTTCTCCATAAAACTGAGTAAACAACTCCATATTATAACGAGTTCGTTTAGCTGCTTTCCTTAGATCATGTAAGCTTAATCCTTGTTTATCTAATAAAAATTCTACTTTTTCTTGGGATAAACTTTCAGGAAAATTAATGGTTCCTGCTTCAAAATTCACCCCAACAACCCATCCTGGATGTAACATCAATTGACTAACTTCAGGCAAAAGAAGATCTGCCAAAATTGTCTGAATTGGAACTTGAGCAATATCATGGTATTTTGGACTATTTAACCAATCATTAAACGCTTGTTTAAGGTTAAGATAATCTAGACTATTTAAAGTCTTCCGTACTTTTTTTAAGACTTTTTTTCTTTGTTTAGCTAAACTAGATAAACCTTGTTTTAAATGTTTTTGCTCATCTTTAGGCAAATTGGGATAATATTGATTTTTTAAGCTATCTTCTAAAACATCTAAATCTCGTAAACTTCCTAATGCTTTAGCAATTTTACCGATTTTTTTTTCTTGGGCATTTTCAGGTAAATCTAAAGCGGCTGAGAATCCATGAATGGTACTTCTTAAACGTCGCATTCCTACTCGCATTTGATGCAATTCTTCAGGATTTTTATCCTCTAATACCCCTAATTCATGAGACAAAAATTTATTATAATGTTTAGCAACGGCTAAATAAGCCCAATCTCCAAAAGTTTTGGGTTCATGTCCTAAGCTGTATTTCATATTATTACCTCCAATTAAATATAAATATTAAACCGAAGCAGGACAGAAAAAGTTACTATACTAAAATAAGTGAATTTTGTATAAGCCCCCTTCTAAATTCATTTTAATGGATAACATTAGCTATGTTATCAAAAAGTTAAGAATTATTAAAAAATTAAATTGTAATACCAATTTCCTAATGTGAAGGTCAATTATAGCGTTTCTAAATGAGTCGTGAATAAAAAAGTTCTGTTTAGGTAAAATTAAAAGAGTAGCCTCAAAAGCAAACAAACCCATGATAACAGACAATAAAGAGGAAATTGAGCTATAACAGTTCCCATACTTGTGAGGTACAAACTCTTTTAGTTTTAGGAGTTCGGGAGTTCAAGAGTTCAGAAGTTGAATACTAAGTGTACCTCATGAGTTCAGGAAATGCTATATCATATTCTAAAACTCAGTCCTTGGTAAAAACTTTTTAAATTTGACATCATTTTATAGGTTATTATTAATGCTTCCTCCTCTCCGTTTTCATAAACCGAAGTCTTCTCGTAAAAATACGCCTTCTGCTCATTCCTTTAAGAAATTTTGGATTAAGTTTGACCAGCATAAATTTAAGATTGAAGGGTTAGGTGCTTGGTATCATCACTGGCGAGAACCTTATCATTTACTCTTAAATATTCCTTGGAAATATTTTATTATTTTGATGTCCATCTTTTATCTTGTTCTCAATGGGGGCTTTGCTCTAGCTTATTTTTTCGCGATTGATGGCATAGAAAACGCTATTGAGGGGTCTTTTAGTGATGCTTTCTTTTTTAGTGTTCATACCTTCTCCACTATTGGTTATGGGAATATGTATCCCACCAATCTCTACACAAATATTCTCGTTACTGTAGAAGCTTTGGTTAGCATTTTAGGTATTGCCTTAATCACGGGATTAGCCTTTGCTCGTTTTTCTCAATCTAATGCTAAGATTTTATTCTCTGATGTGGTTGTGGTTCTCCCTTATGATAATGTTCCAACTCTGATGATGAGAGTCTCTAATCAACGCAAAAATTATATTCTTGAAGCCAAAATACGTGTCTATCTTATGTGGGATGAAGTTAGTAAAGAAGGAGATTTTTTTCGTCGGGTTCATGAGTTAAAATTACTGAGAGATCATAACCCGACTTTAGCTATGACTTGGACAGTTATGCACCCCATTGATGAAAATAGTCCTTTATTTGGAGTAAATATTGATACCTTAAAAAGAAAAAAAGCGATGCTCTTAACGTCCTTGCCTGGCATTGATGAATCCATAGCCCAAACGATGTATGCTCGTTCTTACTATGGCTTTCAAGATATTCTTTGGGATCATCAATTTCAAGATATTATTTATCATACTGCCGATGGTCATCGTTATATTGATTTATCCTTTTTCCATCGAACTAAGCCTCTTGATTCTGAACTCTCTTGATAATTTCCGCCCTTCTGATGGCTGTTGATAAGTTAGGAACGTTTAATATTGCTCCTGTTTACCATATTACTATAAGTTAGATATAATCAACTTATTCTCATCAGAAATTAATCCTAGAAACTTAAAAAGCTAACCTAATTATTTCAGAAGTTATTGACGTTTTTTCTATGAAACTAGCTGACTTACCCACAGAAGTAATCCAAGACCTTTGCTCTGAACAACGGTGTCAATTAGACATTGATCCAGGCTTTGATAGTAAACATGAATTCTGGATGACTTGGCAACACTTTCTTACTATTCCAGAGCAGAATTCTTCTCTATTTGAAACAAGTGAAGATGATTTAGCTGATTTCCTTAATTTTAATGGATTCAATGTGTTATTACCAGTCCCTAGAACTCATCATCCTCACATCCAATTAATTCGTCTCATTCCCAGTTCTGATGAAAGTTCCTTAACCCTACTAATCCATGACTCTTTTCACCAGGAATGGTTTTCTGACTCTTGGGGAGCTAGGTACGGTTTTCTAGCTTTAGCTGACCGCTACTCTCAATTTGGCAGTGATTTCTATGTGGCTAACTATTACCATTTTTCCTATTTAGTTAATGAAGACTATCAAGTGGCTCAGAACATTATGGCAGAGAAAAGACAGTAATAACATTAGGGCTGATTTTAAAAATATAATTGAGCTACCAGATTCTAACTTTGCAAGTTGACAAGATATACCAAAGATTATTAGGGGCATAGTGGGTCAAAGATATCGATTTAGTATTTTTGAGAGTTTTGATTAATTTAATAGGACAACAAATTTCACTATGCTCAATGTTAGAAACGATAATTTGGCTATTATCTGTCGTTTTAATGTAGAGAATTTTGGGGGAATTTATCTGAAATAATAAACGGTCTAATTCTTTTTGTACTAAGTCGAGAAACAAGTTCATTAGATTAGTACAATTTAAGGTTATTTTTGTCACTTTCATTTTCAAATTTCCTCATCAAAATTTGTTTTTTTCCCCAATCAAACCCACTAGCTATCATAACAGTGTCCTTATTAACAACACAGTGATCGTCATCTTCAAAACATCTGTTTTCAATCAATGTGGTGTGGGTCGTGAATCTTCTCTTAGATAGTCATTGATCGACAGCTAGTATTTGGGAACTGGGAATTAAAGCACAAATAGGCAAAATTGAACTACCAGAATCCTTTGAAACTTTTGTCCCAAACCGATTGCAGGTTTTTCAAACTATCCCACTCTCAATAACACTATCTCATGCTATTACTATGGGAGGAAATTGACTAATTCTGCCATTCTTTGCTGAATTTCTCGTTGTTTTTCCTCATCGCCCACTATTTGATAGATTTTTTCGGCTTCCTGATACAGTTTAATCGCCATTGTTTCGTCTCCTTGGGACTGAAAGATTAAGCCTAATCCTTCAAGGCTTTTAGCACGAGTCAAAGAAACATCCCCGTCAGTCAAGGAGAGAACTTGGTTATAATTGGCTTTGGCTTGACCAAGTAATCCTATGTTTAAATAAGCTTCTCCTAATAATTGGTAGGCAGTCGCTGATTTTTCGTTGTTATTCACATAAGATTCTAACGCCGTGATCGTTTCTGCGTATAATCCAAAGTTATTATACACAGAAGCCTTGATAATGGCTTGGGATTGAGGAGACAGATTTTCTTTTGATAAATTATTTAATGTGGTTTTTAAGCGTTCCTGTTCTGGAAAGGGCAAGACTTGAATAACAATAGAATTTTCTTCGGTTGAGGAAAGGTCAGTGTCAGTTGTTACGCTCAAATAATAGTCAACACCTGGAGTCAAAGACGCTTCAGCAGAAGGATAACGCAAGGTGGTGGCATCGGTTTGTGCAACCCACAATAAATCATTTCCTAGCAATTGAACGGTATAACTCACTGTGTCCTCAACGTCGTTCCAAGTAATGCTAGGACGTTCAGTGAGAATCATGGTATTGCGAGGACTGATAATGTAAGGTAACTGAGAAATTTCTTCGTCTGTACGTGGATTTGTTACACCATTGGGCAAATTTCCTCTTAGTCCGTCCCAGACTAATTGCCACCAAGACCGTTGTGGAGCATTGTTAGAAACTGAGGCAGGGCAATGATCCCCAATTTTGTAAGCTTGGTTATCAGGGGGAACCTGCCATGTAGCACCATTGCGACAAAGTACCAGGGCTGCTCCTTGAGGGGTTACTTTTAAATAATCACGATCTTGGTAAGCGTCTCCGATAATGGCAGGGTTATATTCATTGTTTGCCTGCCGTCGATAGGTAACATTTTTCCCATCTAACAGTACATTTGAGTTATCGGCACGAGCCGTTGTTGGCATTAACATTGTTAACCCAATAACAAGACTTACCCTGACCCAATAACTTGAAATTCTAACCATTGTCTAAACAAGTTTTGATCTTTTTTTGACGACCCATTAATAACCATTGATCTTCATCTGGATTGATTATACGTCCTTTTTGACAACATAAATCCCATTGCTCTAAAGCTTCAGTTTTGTCTTTGTTAAATTCTAATGCTTGCGCTAAAAGACAATGGGCAGATGCCTCATTTAGCTGATAGCTATCATCTATTGTAATCGCACTTTTAAGGTAAGTAATTGCTGATTGATGATCTTTTTGTTCTAACCTAGCCCAACCCAAGTTTTTGAAAAGATTATAATTAGTTTGGGTCGATTTATCAGGGACAGATAAACCTTTCTTTAATAAAGAAACTGCTTCTGAATACTGTTTTTGCTTAATTAATAATCTTCCTAAGTTATTGTTTGCTTCAGCTATCCCACTCTTAACAGCAAAAGAATATTTATTTTTAGCTTTTTTCAAATCGTTCAAATCTTCATAGAGGTTTCCTAGATTATAGTGTGCTATGGCATTATCAGGGTTAAGAGAAATCGCCTGTTGATAATGGGCTTCAGCTTGACCTAAATCTCCCATTTCATAAGCTTGTTTTCCTAAAATGTTATAAACTTGGGAAAACATTGGTAACAAAAACCAAATAATAAAAATTAGCCCCGTTAAAATCATAGTAGAAACCAATTTTGCTAAGGACGTTCTCTGGGATTTAAACCTTAACTTTTCTAAAATATAAGAAAATAAACTTTCACTTCCATCAGTTAAATCATTACGTGCTTGTAGTAAGGTTAACAACGTTGGCAAGACGATGAAGAGCGCACCGCTTATCCCTGTTCCTTCACTGATAAAACGACTAATAATATTACTTAACAAGGCTAAGTTAAAAGTCCATCCTGCCAAAGTTAACCCTTTCCAGAAAGAATCATAACGAGTTAATGGATGAGGAGGAAGTTGAGTTTCAAGATACCACCACCATTCAGTTGTTTGTGGATTAAAACTTTGGCGATAATCTTCTAAATCAATAACGTCAGAGTTGATTATTTTAGTTGCTAATGACTTGAGTTTTTTATCTAATGTTAAAAGACTTTGCTGATGTCCAGGGCTAATCCTGGGTTTCTCTTTGAGGAATTCTTGGATTTGGCTACGATGGTTTAATAATTCTAAAACTAAGTTCTCTTCAATTGGTGAATTCGTTTGTAGCTGGTTAAGAAGGGTTTTATAATCGTTTAAATATTGAGCCAAAATAAAATTATGTTGGGTGGACATATTGTTTGGTATTTATCAAAAAAATCCTTGAACTGGAAAGGGTTAATACGGGTCAATACGTCTATTCATAATGCGACCACATTCTTAAAATTTCAACGGTCTTTGTTTCTTTGATGATACGATAAACTAATCGATGTTTGATGTTGATTCGTCGAGAATAACATCCTTTTAAATTTCCGACCAATTTTTCATAAGGAGGAGGAGAAAGAAAAGGATTTTCTCTAAGGACAATGATCAGTCCTTTCACTTTATCAAAAAGACCGATTTGTTGGAGCTTTTTTAAGTCTTCTTGAGCTTTTTTACTTAAAATGATTTCCCACAAAATTATAAACCTAATTCTTTGGCATTAATCCATTCTTCTCTAGGACTATCGATTGCTTCATTTATTGAATCAATATATCCAGGGATTGAGTTCAGATAAATACTCTCTTGTATAGCTGACCAATCTTCTTTGGAAAGCATGACAACATCATTTTCTGTTCCTTTAATGATGACAGGTTGATGAGTTTCTGTAATTTGATTAATGAGGTGATCTAGATTTTGGGTGACTTCTGGGATTGAAAGAGAATCCATATCAGCACTTTGATGATGAATAATTTATTTTGATCATAATCGAATAAGCAACTTTTTTCCCGATCTTCTGTCAACCTGAGTTCCAGTTAAGAGAATCTGGGTTGAAAAAAGACTAAGAGAATCGTTGTTATAATAGTAATAGCTACGAAAAAAGCGTGTAATTTCTAAGGCTGCTGTTTCTTCCTGAATTTGTGTCAATCCATCCTGTTCTTAAACAACGATGAAACAAAAACCCTTTATCACTTTGATGGTGATAGTGTTAACAGCCACGTCACCGCTATTGTACTGGAAACACTCAACGATCTTGGGTAACGCACCAGTCTTGGCACAAACAGTTGAAGACAAAAAAGCACAAGCTGATCAACTCTTCGAGCAAGGAATACAGCAATTTTATCGTAGTCAATACCGAGAAGCCTTTCAGTCTTGGGAGCAAGCATTAAGAATTTATCGAGAAATCGGCGATCGCCGAGGGGTCGCGCACTCCTATGGGAATTTGGGTCTTGCTTACTCTTCCCTGGGAGACTATCAAAAAGCCATCAACTACCATCAGCAGTCCTTAGCCATTGCCACCGAAATCGGCGATCGCCGAGGGGTCGCTAACTCCTATAATAATTTGGGGAATGCTTACTCTTCCCTGGGAGACTATCAAAAAGCCATCGACTACCATCAGCAGTCCTTAGCTATCTTGACCGAAATCGGTGATCGTAATGGGGTCGCGAGTTCCTATAATAATTTGGGGAATGCCTACGATTTCCTGGGAGAGTATCAAAAAGCCATCGACTACCATCAG
>JASJDW010000247.1 GCA_030064955.1 Crocosphaera sp. | reverse complement strand
TAGATCCCTTCAATTTGTTGTCGACAACAGTCTATGGCAAAGTCGTTAAAATCAGAGGGGTCAATATTATACATTTTTTGAAACGTATCAGGGTTTACCCGACAAAAACGGGGACGCTGTTCATAAATCAAACATTTTCGGGTTTCATGATCAAAATTAATGCACCAACCCTCTTCTCCTACTAAACTTAAGTAATGGTCTAATTCGTCTGGAGTTAAATAGTCTTCTAAGTCGGGGCGATCGCTTGGATCTAAGTTACAACAAGCCCCACATCCTGCTACACATTTCCATATTTCTTGTTTAGTCTTCATGAAGTTTCAACTTTTGATATTCTTTCCTTATTTTACTCTTTTTGATGGCTTGATATAATTAAAGGTAGCTAGATTATTAATTAGAGATTAGAATAGCATTTGACATGGAACAATTTAATTATACAGAAATTAAAGAAACCTTACCAAAAGTTATGAAAAAAGTTTGTCAAGAGCATAGTCCGATTATTATTACCGAAAAGGATCAAGAACCTGTTGTTTTAATGTCTCTGTCTGATTACAATTCTTATCAAGAAACCTTTTATTTATTAAAGAGTCCTAAAAATGCCCAACGTCTTCGAGACTCTATTGCAGAGTTAGAAGGTGGAGGAGGAATTGAAAGAGAGTTATTAGAATGAAACTAATTTTTTCAGAAAAAGCTTGGGAAGATTATTTATATTGGCAAAAAAATGATAAAAAAATGCTCAAGCGTATCAATCTTTTGATTAAGGATATTCAACGTTCACCTTTTACTGGAATTGGTAAACCTGAGCCATTACAATATGATTTATCAGGGTATTGGTCAAGACGAATTGATGATGAACATCGAATGGTTTATAAGGTGCAAAATAAGGCAATTTTTTTATCCCAATTAAGATACCATTATTAATTAGATCTTAGTACAGCATTTGATAATGAATACACTTTCTAAACTTAATTTACCTATTTCTCTAAACATCGAAAAGATACACAATTTTTGTCAGCATCATCATATTCGTAAATTATCATTATTTGGTTCAATTTTAAGAGAGGATTTTACAGAGAATAGTGATGTTGATTTTTTAGTAATGTTTGATCCTGATGCTATTCCTGGATATTTACGTTTAGCTGCTATGGAATTAGAGTTATCAAAGATAATTAAGCGAAAAGCTGATTTACGAACATCAGCAGAATTAAGTCGTTATTTTCGTCATAAAGTTGAAAAAGAAGCGGTCACTATTTATGTCAAAAATTGATGATTATACTAGATTATCTCACATGAGAGATGCTGCGAATGAGGCTTTATTTTTCATCCAAGGAAAAACTAGAGAATCTTTTAATATTGTAAGAAAAAACAAGGACATAATACTATTATGTCCCTACAAATCAATTAATTAAATTGTTATCTTAAAACCCCTGCACGACAATCTTTTAACCAAAGCTGAATTCCTTGTCCGATCGCTCCATTCATGGCATCTTGGGGAGGTAACGGGAGATCGTTTTGTTCTAGATCAGCTAATTGAGAAAATAATAACACTAATCGCCAACCATCGGAACTGGGGGTTAAAAATAACCAATAATAGTTTTGTAAAAGAATCACCTCTGTTTTACTATATTGTCGTTCTAAAGTGGTAAAAAAGACCTGTTTGGTATCATCAGGTAATACAGGTTCATATTGTAAATTACTCAGAGGCAAAGGCTGATATTCAGGGTTTCCTGCCACAACAATATAGTTATACACATCAATACTGCGATCGCTTCGTCTAGCCCGTTGGGTGACTCGGTTGCCATAACTGGGTAAATCGTCTAACATCCAGGTCATTAAGGTTTTGATATCTGATGGACAAGCAACTTCTTGTCTCGAAGAAGCTTGTGTATCGGGGGCAATAAACAGGCAACAAGCAACAGCAAAAACCCTCAGAACCATTATTTGTCCAACATTAAGCAACCTTGTGGTTTTTACTTCCAACGTTTGACTTCTAACTTGTAACTTCATCAATGATACGATTCCAGGCCATAACAGGATCATCTGCCATTGTAATCGGTCGACCAATGACTAAATAATCTGCCCCTGCGTTTAGGGCTTGTTTGGGAGTCATCACTCTTTGTTGATCTCCTGCATTAGCCCAAGTAGGACGCACTCCAGGACAGACTAACACAAAATCCTTGCCACACACTTGTCTGAGTTGTGCCACTTCTTGAGGAGAACACACCGCCCCATTAATTCCTGAATCTTTGGCTAATAAAGCCATCTGTAGAGCGTATTCAGGGAGTTCTAGGGGAACTTTAAGATCAAAAGCAAGATCCCGGGAATTGAGGCTAGTTAAGAGGGTTATGGCTAATAATTGGGGGGGTGAGGAACTTTGTGCAATGGCTTGGGTGGCTGCTTTAAGGGCGTTTTTTCCGGCTGTGGCATGAAGGGTTAGTAAGTTTACGCCATATTGAGAGGCACTACGACAAGCAGAGGCGACTGTGTTAGGGATATCATGAAATTTTAGGTCGAGAAAAATCTTTTTTTGTCGATCTTTGAGGTGTTTAAGAATAGTTGGACCAGTGGCCACAAATAATTCTAACCCGACTTTCCAAAAGGTAACTTGAGGTAACTTATCTAATAAGGCGATCGCTGCTTCTTCAGTAGAAACATCCAAAGGAACAATAATTTTATCAGCAAAAGACATAAATAATTAATAATTGATAATAAAAAAATGGAGGCACTACTTTGTTTGCCTTTGTAGAGACTAGCAAAGTAATGCCTCTCGTTCTTAGTTTGGTAATTTTGGAAAATTACGCTTCTTTATTAAAGAACCCTTGAACTTGTCTAATAGCAGCAGCAGCAATATTAAAACCTGCCCAACCGGCTGCAATCAAAATGGGTCCTAGTACCACTAAAACACGCCAATCCATTGTTTTTTTTCCTCTGTTAGTTGTTATGGGACTTTATTGAAAAATTTATGTTTCTATTTATAGCTTATTCGGGTTCATTTGTGAATCCCAAATTGTTTCCTTTCCCTGCATGAACCAAAGCCAGTTGCTCATAACGTTTAGCGTGTTCGATCATTTTTTCGGCTTCACTCTCCGATAAATCTCGAACCCGTCGTGCTGGAACTCCTACCACCAGCGATCGCGGTGGCACATTTTTGTTGACGATGGCACCAGCACCGATTAGACTACCAGTTCCTACTCGAATACCGTTGAGAATAACAGCCCCAATACCAATTAAACAAGCTCTTTCAATATGGGCCCCATGAATCACTGCCCGATGACCAATGGTCACATATTCCTCTAAACAGGTAATTTCTCCTGGATCACCGTGAAGAATGGCTCCATCTTGAACATTAGTATAAGCTCCAATTTTTATTTTTTCCACATCACCCCGTACCACAGCGGAATACCAAATACTTGCCCCTTTACCAATTTCTACATCACCGACAATAACCGCATTCGGGGCAATAAAGGCAGCTTGAGACAGATCAGGGGTTGGCCAATAAGAAGGAAGGGACAATGAAGACTCTGACATAAATATAAGCTAAATCTAAAATCTCGCGGTAGAATCGAGGCGACCAGGATTTAGTCGATATAATAGCTACTAGCAACGGGTCTAAGGAGATCCGCAGAACGAAAAGTGTATTAACTGTATTGGTTATTTACTTTTGTTCCTGCTGAGAAACTCCGGTCTGCCCTGATGCTCACAACACACACAATCCATTTTGCACAGGCATTTAGACCACCCAGTGCAGTTATAGACAACTAAAAACAGATGACTCTAAGTTTACAATACCCTATTTACGGGCCAGAAATCCAATGTCCTCATTGTCGTCAAGTCATTCCTGCTTTGACCTTGACAGATACCTATTTATGTCCTCGTCATGGTGCTTTTGAAGCTAACCCTAAAAATCATGAGTTAGTTCATTTGCAGTCTGGTAGACACTGGCGACGGTGGGAAGGGGAATGGTATCGACAACATACCCACCCTGACGGTATCCGCTTCGAGATCCACGAAGCCTTAGATAGACTCTATACCCAAGGATATCGGGCAACCAAGGTTATTATCGCCAATCGTTATAAAGATTTGGTGAGTACCTACTTAGAGCGTAACACCTCTTGGCGGGGGAATTCTCAGTCTGTCCCTCGGTTGTATGGCTTGCCTGTGGAATTTAGCCCCGATATTCCCAAAGAACCTCAGTGGGATGTTATTAATTTCGACCTAGAAAAAGAGCCTGGTGTTCCCAAACGTTATCCTTATTTTCGGCTGTTTGAATAATCATGCACCATGCTTCCATTCGCACGGCTAATATTCATCAAGCGATCGCTTTTTATGAAGTGTTGGGGTTTACAGTCAAGGAACGGTTCACCACAGGTTATACCCTAGCCTGTTGGATGGAAGGGTTAGGGGGCAGAATTGAACTTATTCAAATTCCTGAACCCAAACCAGCCCCTGATGCTTTTGGCGATGAGCATTATGTGGGCTATTATCATCTCTCTTTTGATTTAAGCGATCGCATTTCGGATCTCAATACTTGGTTAACAGCATTACAAACTGAGTTAACTCAACTATCTCAACAAGATCCCACTCAATTTTCTCCTCTCAAGATTTTACTGGAACCTGAGCAACAGATGATTGGTCAGACGGTCTACGAAGTCGCATTTATTGCTGATCGCGATGGTTTACCTTTAGAGTTTATTCGGGTTTTGACATCCTCACCCCCCTAAAAGTGGGGTGATTCCTAAACCTCACGATTTAGGTTTCTGTTTCAATGCAGTTGCCTTGCGAGATTTACTCTCTTCAGGTCTTACACTCGCTCCACAGACTGACACCGCTTGCCCTGCAGCCAAAATATTTTGAGATGCGTTAATGTCGCGGTCATGGTTAGTCCCACATTTAGGACATTCCCATTCACGGATATTTAACGGTAATTTCTCGACTATGTGACCACAATTTCCACAGCGTTTGCTACTAGGAAAATAGCGGTCAATCTTAATTAATTCTTTGCCGTACCACTCACATTTATATTCTGGTTGTCGGTTAAATTCTCCCCAACTAGCATCACTAATTGCTCTCGCTAATTTATGGTTTCTTACTATATTCCTAATAGCTAAATCCTCAATAGCAATTAGATCATTCTCTCTGACAAGTTTAGTAGTTAATTTATGGAGAAAATCGGTACGAGCATCTTTAATTTGAGCGTATACTTTAGCAACTTCAAGACAAGCTTGATATCGGTTGTTTGAGCCTTTGGTTTTCCGACTCAAAGCCTTTTGTTTTCTTTTTAGCTTTTTGTACAAGCGGTTAAATTGCTTGGGATTGGCTACTTTTTCCCCATTGCTACTGGTAATTAAGCTAGTAACTCCAACATCTATCCCTATCTTTTTACCTGTTTTTGGTAATGGTTTGATGCTTGAGTCTTTAACTAAAATTGAGACAAACCAACGTCCCGATGGGTCAAGTTTAATTGTTACTGTTGATGGTTGACTATCTTGAGGTAAAAAGCGGCTCCAGACTATATTTAGAGACTCTTTACACTTAGCTAAAAACAGCTTACCCTCTCTCCATTTAAAAGCAGACTTAGTAAATTCTGCACTACCTCCATTGCGTTTTTTCTTAAAGTTAGGATATTTAGCCCGTTTAGCCCAAAAGTTAGTAAAAGCTGTTTGTAGATGTCTTAAGCATTGTTGCAATGGAACACAACTCACTTCCGACAGAAAATCTAAATCCTCTTGCTTTTTCCACTCGGTTAACAGGCTTGATGTCTGTGAGTAACCTATTCTTTCCTGTTTTTCATACCAACCTTCAGTGCGTACTGTCAATGCTTTGTTATACACTAAGCGTACACACCCCATGGTCCGTCGCAAGAGGTTTTCTTGCGAGGGGGTTGGGTAAAACCTGAATCGATAGGCACGTTCTCTCATATCTCACGTTTTAACATATCTTTTGTGAATATGCTATACTGAGAAAAGAAAGCCGCGCTGAAGACGCGGGGTTTCAGACCCAAAATTTTCGATGAAAAATGAAACCATCAACTATCAGCAAGCCATTGCCTCTCCTTGTGCTACTTGTAGCAATGCTCCATGCTGTCGACTACTGCAATTACAGTGTTTAAATGTAACCACCATAACCGACCTTGACTTAGTTGCCTATTACCTTAATTTTGATAGTATAGCTGTTTCTTTATCTGGAGACGGTAGCTGGACTATTTATTACAGATATCCCTGTCGTTTTCTCAATGAGACGAATTATAGCTGCTCCATTCATAACTTACCCGCTCAACCCAATATCTGTATCCATTACAATCCTTATAGCTGTTTCTATAAAACGGCAGAAACTGCCAGACATCAGCCTACAGAAAATCTTATTTGGGTAAGCCAGAAACGAATGAAACATTTACAATCGGTGTTACAGTTTGACACTGAAAGAAAAATTGTTCAATTATCTGAAGAAATTAACTTGTTTGCTTTACTGTCGGAAATAGCTTATGAAGCTCCTCCCAAAAATACACCGTTAGAAGATCCAGTCTTACAAACATGGAAGAAACAAACCCTTTCTGGTGATGCTACTTTATTAAAGCAACCAAGGAGAAATAAAACTTTTCAGGAAATGCAAAATCCTTGCCATGAATGTGAAGCTTATTGCTGTAAGACACTTTTATTTCCCCAAGAACGACCTACCACTTATAATAACCTCGATTTCTATAAATATTGCTTAGGTTTTCCTGGCGTTGAATTAGGGATTAGCGATTCACAATGGACAATCATTATTAAAACAAGGTGTCGTCATCTAAACAAAGATAACAACTGTTCAATTTATGATGACCCAGAGCGTCCACTAATCTGTAAATATTATGATGCAGGACGTTGTACCTACAAAATAGGATTTGGTGAGATAAGACCTGAAGGATATATGAGAATAGGTTATGAAGCGTTTAACTGTCTCCTTGAGACTTATCGATTTGATGATTATGGAAATATTACTGTAGGTTGGGATACCGAGACTCTCAGACGGCATATAGAATATAATTGGCAAAAAGATAATTACTCTACAATTGGGGAAGAAACAATAGTACAGTGAGGGATTTTCCGATCAGGAAATAAGGTTAATTCAATGCCACTTAAAACTCAATTCCACATTGCCGAAAGTCCTACTGAAATTTCAGAGCCAATTACTAAATTTGGCGGACAACCAGTATGGATAGCTGAACCTAGATGGCCACTTGATCCTGAAACAGATGAGCAAATGCTGTTTCTTGGTCAAATTGCTCTTAATGAAGAATTATTTCCCAATAGTGAAGGCACTATAGTCTATCTTTTCTTTAGTGAGGAGAGTGAGCCAATTTATAATGAAGCTTTTGCAGTAGTGATACAAACATCAGAAGCGATACACACCAGTGGTGAAGAAATAGCGTTCGTCACAGAAGCTACTGGTTCGACTATATACGAATTGGACGAAGAAGGTGAGGCAGTTTATAAGGAGTATAGAGTTATTTTAGAATCCCAAGAGAATGAAGATTCGATACCGCTTGAGGAACGATACACCATGAATGATTTGGATTATGACACGGGATTTCAGTTTGCTAGACCTGAATTAGCAGGAAATAAAATAGGCGGCCAACCTATATATATAGAAGGATTGGATACTCCACCTGAACAATTTAACTCCCATGAATGGCTACTGCTATTACAATTGGCTCCAACTCAAGGATATTGGGACAATCTTGAACCTAATTTTTATCCCTTTCATATGGAATTAGGGGAGTTTGGAATCCTGACAGTTTTTATTTCTAAAGACTATACAAAGGCAAAGTGTTATATTCAGCAGCCATAGAGCGATCTCGAAGAGATCCACTTTGCGGTGCGCCGATCTTGTAGCTCTTGTAGGTTGGGTTGAGGGACGAAACCCAACAAATCACACCTTATTTTCTGATTTTGTGGGGTCAAGGATGATAAGCTGTAATAACCAAATTTCTATCGGGACTATAAATTGCTTCAACACGACGGAAACTAGGATGATTCCACCAAATTTTTATTCTATTTCCCCTCGCGGGTGCAGATCCTGCAACACTGTAACCAGCATTGAACATCAACTGTTCAAAAACTTCTGCTGGCAAAATTTTAGATGAAATGGGAGAAAGACCATCAATTTGATGCTTATCTAGGGTCATAACTCCCTTTATAGGTCGTAAAAATTTGATAACCAGGCAAAACTAAGCTGAAACCAGCAAAACTATGTATTGTTCCAGAATAGCTTTCTTCTGCATCACTGCCCCCAAATCGCCAACAAAAAGAACCCAACCAAATATAAAACCCTGGAATCAATGTGTCCATAGAATAGGCAATATCCTTTAACTGGGGGTTAATTCCGTTTGATGACCGACTTTCTTCGGGAACTTTTATCTTCATTATTTTACCTCTATTGCCTATTCAAAAACCATCATAACAAATCGGTGCAAGCCTGTAGGTTCGGTTGAGGCACGAAACCCAACAACAAATTAAACCTTATTGATTATATTTTTGTTACAATTCTAATCTATGTTTTAGCGATCGCTTGTCTGTTGATTTAAGTTTCAAAAATCGATAAGCTTAAATTATGCAAACCATCTAAAAGTATTGAAGTTATCAACTTAACCCTTGAATTTACATAAATTAATCATTTAATTTTTTTGCCTGATTTTGCTAAATTTTGAC
>JASJDW010000246.1 GCA_030064955.1 Crocosphaera sp. | reverse complement strand
ACTACAACTTTTACTGTCTGAGATTGAGTTTGAAATCCTTAAATCCTATGCAGCATCCAAGCAAGTCCCCATGTCCGAAGTTCTTAGAGATTACATTAAAACTCTAGAAAAGCCGTCCTTTTAGGACGGGGCTTTAAACCCAAATTTTCGGTAACGGAAAGTGTGGGAAGAGAGGGCAGGGGAAGCAGGGGAAGCAGAGGAGGCAGGGGGAGAAAGAACATTACTCTACGATATAGCATTTCTTAGACTCATGAGGTACAGTTAATATTCAACTTCTGCTGGGGAGCATCGGGCGAAGCCTGAACTCCTGAACTCCTAAACTCCTAAAACTAGAAGAATTTGTACCTCACAAGTATGAGAACTGCTATAATAAGCGGCTCTAGTATCAGAATTACAGACTCGCTTTTCCTTTTTGCCTTACGCTACGCACCATACCACCTAAAGTCATTGCTAATAAGCCATGAATTAGGTTAGGTTCAGGAATAGTGGGAACGCCTCCAGTCCCCGTTCCAGGACCATCAGTCCCCGTTCCAGGACCATCAGTCCCCGTTCCAGGACCGTCAGTCCCCGTTCCAGGACCATCAGTCCCCGTTCCTGTGCTAGTAGTCGCTATAGGAAACCCTGGGGGTAACGGACCAAAAAGAATATTACCAGCAACAAAAAAGGGCGTGTTATTGTCAGCAAAACCAAACAATACCTCGTCATTGGGGAATAATAAGGAGTCCCCGGATGGATCACTTTGAGTCGCATAGTAACCTTGAGGTTGACCACCTCCAGCAAGATTAGGTTGTAAAACCACCATCGGATCAAGAGCTGCCCCTGGGCCAGGAGGATTATCAAGATCTTCATCTGGAACAATCACTTCACCAGAGAACAAGGGCAGACTACTTATCCAAGCTTGATCTTTGTCATTGCTATAAGATACCCCCATACGAAAAAATTGTTCTGAACCATTCAACACCAAAATATCATCTAGTTCGTCGTCAGGAGTCACAGGATCGCTAGGATCATCTAAGGCTAAATAAGCAAAACCATAATTCTGATTAGGATCATCCGTATCGTAAATAAAACCCAGTAAGGGATTGGGTATTAGGGTGCCAGGGTTATCTGGATCATCAATCTCTGGTTCAAGGGTAATTCGTCTGACTGGGATGGGTAGATTCGTATCAGGATCAATGTCTAGAGCATTTCCATCGCTATCGACTTCCCACAATGCTATTTCATGGGCAGTATCTGGTAAAAAAACAAAATTTGGGTCATCAAAAGGGCCCGGATTTGGGATAAGGTTGGTTGCATTGATAGGATTAAGGAGATCGTTGGGCGGTGCGTAAACACCAAAGGCAGTCATTTCTAGATTATTACCATCAGTAGAAGGATTGACTGAAAATTGATAACCCAATGTGTAACTACTAAAGAACTGCCCAAGATTGAAGGAAGGATTATTATCTGAATTCAATATTGGTTCATAAGTAACACTAGCTGCTTTGGCACCAACAGCACTACTTAAAGAGAAAACTATACCTAAAGACAGGGTCGTTAAGATTTTTTGCTGATAATTACCCATAAAATTATTGATTGAAAAATCACGCCACTAAGCTAATACTACCAATGGTTTTTTGATGCAAATCTTTCCTAAAAATTAAAAAGTAAAATTGTATTTTTAGAACAAAAAATAGTTATCAATAAATATATTTTTTTATACTTTGTAGTAAATAAAAAAATATCAATACAGAAAGAAATAAAGCTTAACTATCGAAATTTATTTGTTGCTTTAGGGATTAATTATGTTGACAAATTCCTTAACTTTAGTAAAATTCCTTGAGCTTCTTTGAAAAATTGTCACAAATATTGATTAAGTTTCTTGTGTTATTGCTGTAAGTTGCTAGATCTGTTTAGATTATTTTGACTTTTCTGGGTATATAACAACAAAAATTGCCTCTGTAAGAGACAATCTTAAGATTTTGTCCTTATTTTTTCTAAAATGGATAACAATCAATGAAGTTTGTCACCTAAGTATTCTACAAAGGGCTTTTGAAAACAAGGAAGATGGGGGACTATTCTGACTTCTCACCCCACACCCCACACCCAACCTCCACTTAAAAGTTTTTGTCACCCCGTCAGCCCCTGCATCCTTACTGTAAGCCTAACCAAGACAATAACCCTTGCCCTGTCAAGTATTCGATCGCTAAAATTAATAAAAAGCCAATCATGGCCGCACGACCATTGAGTCGTTCTGCATAGTCGTTAAAACCAAATTTAGGATCTTCGAGTTTGGGGGTTTCGGTTGGTTGGGTAGAAGGTTCAGTCATGGATTTTTCGTTTAAGGATTTTATTTACATTTCTTTACTAATTTAACGCAAAGGGGAGAAAGGTTGCTAACCATTTCTCCCCTTCAGTGTTTACTTACCTATCAAGCTAATCTTTCTAGTCACGGCTATTAATAGCAATCAGCAAGCGTAAAATGAAGATAAAGAGATTGATGTAGGTAAGATACATAGAAAGGGCGGCCGGAAGATACTGCTCATCTCGATAAGTACGAGGAAGAATATAAAAATCAACCACTGCGGCCCCAACAAATAATAGAACCCCTAACCCAGAAATAGCGATTTCTAGCCAACTGGGGGTATAAACTCCGAATAAAGCAAAGATCAATTGACCAAAAATCACCACCAACAGGGCAATCATTCCTAAACCAATGGTTTTGGTTAAGGCCATGCCATCTTCATCCGATAGATTCGACCCCACACTACGGGCAAAAACAAAAGTGATGCCACAACCCAAAGCAGCGATCGCAATACCTTGGCTACCCACTCCTTGGGTTCCCAAAGCGACAAAAACGAGACCACTGAGGGTGTATCCTGACAAGAGGCTATACAAAGCCAATAAGGGTAAAGCGGTGCTGTTGTTGCCTTTTTCGGCGATATTGCGAGCAACAAAAAAGAGGGCAAACTCTAAAATAATCGCTACCCAGAAACTAGGAAAAAACAGATTGGGGAAAGATTGAATCACCCCTAACCCGCCGTAGGTTCCTACAGCGGTTAGAACTAACCCACCCCCGACAAAGGGTAACGCATTGGCAATGACATTGGGGCCAACCAAATGTTGACTTTGGGCTTCCCGAATGGCATTCCGAAAGTTACTGGTATTACTCATATTATCTCTCTCGACTGATTCAACAGATGACTTGAAGAACTACTTACGTTTTATAGCTGAAAATTGAAGCAATTGGCTAGTAAAGAATACCGAATACCTAACCGATGGTCTTTTGACTGCTAAATATGTTATCTCAACCTGAGTTCGATATAAGGAACATTCCAGTTTTGGCGAGGAAACAGAATTTAGAATACAGAATTAAGCAGAAGTATTAAAAAGATAATACGAATTTAAAAAAGCTTATATCCCTAAATTCCTATTAAACGCAACAATTTAGTTTAATATTCAACATTATATCTCAGAGACTCCTGACTCCTCAACACTACCGTAACCTAGTTTCGTCGAACTCAGGTTGGTAAAGTACATCAAAGCTAATCTAGGTATTTATCCAGAGTGATTTTAGGGAAGTGCTAAATATTTCCGTAGAATGCCGATAGTAGGGAATTTCTCTGAGAAGGACAATAAGAACATATAGACAAGATTCCCTACTTGGATTGTCCACCAAGAAACAGCATCAAAGATGGTTGGTTGAGGGATACACGCTTATCTAAATCTCTTTATTATTTTGCCATTTAACAATTATTGGAATGTAAGACCATGACCACTCACTATAATCAATCAACTAAGAAAAAATATGTAGATAGCATGGAACTTTTAAGTGCTTATGCTCGTAATCCTTCTTTAGAATTACGTAATCAATTAGTGGAACGTAATTTAGGGTTAGTGCGCCAAGTTGCCCACCGTATTAGTCGGCAATGTTCAGAACCTTACGAAGATTTAGAGCAAATTGGTTATTTAGGTTTAATTCGTTCCATTGAACGCTTTGATCCCCAACAGGGTTGCGCTTTTAGTTCCTTTGCCATTCCCTATATTCGTGGAGAAATGCTTCATTATCTTCGTGATAAAGGCAGTGTGATGAGAATTCCTAGACGTTGGCAAGAACTCTATAATAAAGCTAAAAAAATACGTAAACAATTAACCGTTACCCTTCAACGTCCTCCTTTAGATTGGGAAATTGCTGAAGCTTTAGAGGTTCCTTTAGAAGAATGGAATGAATGTCAACTGGCCTTGCAAAATCGTCTCCTAGTCAGTTTAGATGCAACCATCAGTCAAAATGTTGATTGTTCCATTAGTTTTGGGGATACTTTACCCGATCAACATTATCAAGCCAAACAACGATTAGAAGAAGATCGCCTACAATTACAACGGGCTTTGAGTCAACTGGAGGAGAAAACCAAGGCAGCCATTGAATGTGTCTTTCTCCATGAACTTCCTCGCAAAGAAGCAGCCAAACAAATAGGCATTAGTCCTATGACTGTAACACGGCATCTTAAAAAAGGGATTCAACAGTTAGAATCTTTGTTGGAACCCCAAGTTGCTTAAGCAATGAGTAAGGCTATTTTTCCTGTGGTTGATCCAGTTTCTAAGGCTTTGTGGGCAGCAACTACGTCTTCTAGGGGAAAAGTTTGGCTCAAATGTAGAGTCAATTTTCCCTCATCGATGAAAGTGGCACATTGTTCAAGAACCGAGGTCTGATGAAGTTGAGCCTCTTTTAATCTCATCAAAGCAGGGGTTAACATCAATTCTAAGCTCAAGCGTAAATTGCGATTACGGGCAACTTTTAAATTGCCGATGGCTGGATCAGGTTGCAAAATTGTTACCAGATTTCCATAGACTTTAACCGCGCCACAAGTATCGAAAAAAGTCTGGCCACCAACCGTATCAAAAGCCACATCCACCCCTTTTCCATCAGTCCAAGTTAACACAGACTGCACAAAATCCGTTTGTTTATATAAAATGGGTTCATCGGCACCCAATTGACGGACTAATCTGGCTTTATCTGTTGAGCCTACGGTTGTACAAACCTTAGCCCCTTTCAACTTGGCTAATTGAATGGCTACATGACCTACACCCCCTGCACCCCCATGGATTAAGACTGTTTGTCCTGGACTTAATCTAGCTCGATCATAAAGGGCTTCCCAAGCTGTAATCAATACTAATGGGGCTGCTGATGCTTCTGCAAAGGATAAGGTCTTCGGTTTCAAGGCCACTCGATGTTCCTCCACCACAGCATATTCAGCATAATTACCTGTTCCTGTTTTACCTAAACCCCCCACGCAAAAATACACCTCATCCCCTGGTTGAAACCGTCTCACCTCAGAACCAACGGCTTCAACGATACCAGCCCCATCACAGCCTAAAATGGCGGGCATTTCGTCGGGATAAAAGGTTCCCCGTCGCCGCAATTTGGTATCGATGGGGTTGATACCTGCTGCTTTGAGCTTAACAAGAATAGCGGTAGGACTATTGATATTGGGTTGAGGAATCTCTCTCAGGGTTAACACATCAGGGTTCCCTGGGGTTGTCATAATAGCAGTTTTCATATCAATAGACTAACAAGAAAAATAAAAATTTTCCCAACACTTTCTATACCTATAATGAGTAGATGAAACAATTTTAGTCAATAACAGCTAACATTTATAGCCAAATTTCCGTAAAATCTCTTGCCTCTCAATAATATCTTGTTCAGTTTCCACACCGAGAGGAGAATAACCATCAATCACCCCTAAAATCCCTTTTCCTTGTTCACTTTCAGCGACAACCACTTGAACAGGATTAGCCGTAGCGCAATAAATACGACACACTTCTGGACACTGTTTAATACTGTTTAAAAAATTAATGGGAAAAGCCTCTTTTAACATAATAATAAAACTGTGACCGGCTGAGAGTGCCTGAGCATTTTTCACAGCCACCTCTTGTAATTCTTGGTTATTTCCTGTCACCCTAATTAATCTCGGTCCAGAGGCTTCACAAAAAGCTAGTCCAAACTGAACTTGAGACGAGATTCCTACCATGATCTCATATAAATCTTCTACGGTTTTAATAAAGTGACTTTGCCCTAAAATTAGGTTAGAGCCTTCAGGTATTTCTAAGGGAATCAGTTTTAGTTCCATGTCTTCTATATTACAAAGATTGATGTTCTTCGTTATAAAAGATTGCTTCAAACACCAGGGTTAAAGTTAGTAAAGCAATAAAGGATAAAATTAATAAGGTAATCATTTTTTTCTCCTAAAAGATAGCGAATTTACCTTTTCTTGGGTGCATTTAGGCTGGATTTCAAAATAACTACGTTATCTAACCCAAGAAATATGAACGAGTCTCTTATTTCTTAATTTAGCAAGGGATTTTTTCTTTGAACGCCTTTTGTAACAAAGCTTTATTTTATCCTTTCTAAATATTTACATTAAGCCAGTCTATGTTACATTTAAGCAAAATGGGTTAAAAATTGATGATGATGAAAGTCGCTGATATCATGACAAAAGATGTCATCACCATTCGCAGTTCAGCTACCATTTCTATGGCTGTTAAATTAATGCGAGAAAAAAAAATTCATACTTTAATTGTCCAACGTCGTCACCCTCAAGATGCTTATGGAATTATTACAGACAGTGATATTGTCAATGAAGTTATTGCTTCTGGTAAAGATCCTAAACAAGTCAGAGTTTACGAAATTATGACCAAACCTTGTCTTGTGTTAAATCCAGATTTAGGAGTTGAATATGCAGCTAAACTCTTTAAAAATCATGGAATTCGTTGCGCCCCAGTTATTAAAAATGAACTTTTAGGTATTGTTTCTATTGTCGATATTTTAAATAAAAGTGAGTTTTTAAATAATCCCATTGAAGACCAACTACAACAAGAAATTGAAGAGAAAATTAGTCAAGCTAGAAAAATATGTCAAGAGTTTTCTCATGATTCACAAGCTTGTCAAGAAGCTTGGTTATTAGTAGAAGAACTTGAAGCAGAAGCCTCTTTTTATCAGAATAAAAAGCCCGAAAAAACGGCTTTAGAAACCTATCTAGAAGAATATCCCTCAGCAGCAGAAACCTTAACCCTCGAAAATTGGTGTAGTGGATAAACTTTACTCGTAGGCAAAAATAACTTGAATACTCGAAATTATAAACAAATAATATCTATAGCATTTCCTGGACTCATGAGGTACAGCTAATATGAAATCCTGTTGAATACCATACGTTAAGATAAGGTGAGCAGAGGAGGCTCCAGGAAGCAGGGGAAGATTGATTTACAGTAGGAATTTTAACGTCGAGTGATTAAGCGGATTTCATATAATACTCAACTTCTGAACTTCTGAACTCCTGAACTTCTGAACTCCTGAACTCCTGAACTTCTGAACTCCTGAACTCCTAAAACTAAAAGAATTTGTACCGTTCGGAGTCGCGCTCACGGCCAAGCCTCACAAGTATGGGAACTGCTATATATTATCCTACAGTTAAAAAGAGAGTAACTCAACATAAAAAAAGCAACAAATACGTAATTTATCAATAGCTCATCATGACTGATAAAATGACGACTGTATCTTGGATTACAATTAAAACTACAAAAGCTCGCTGGGAGGCTGAATTGATGCAGCAACTGTTAGCTGCCCATAACATTCCTAGTCGTGTTCTTGATATTGGTTTGGGAATTTATTGTGGTCAAGGTTCTCAAGCCGCTTTGCAGGTGTGTTCCCCAGACCAGTGGACAGCCCTTTTGTTATTAAGTTCCCCCGAAGACGAGTAGAATTAAGATAATTATTAATTTTATATTGTATCTATGTCTATATTTGATTGGTTTGCCAAACAAGAAAAGTCAGAACCCGCCATTCAAGAGCAACAGAAGGAACGGGAAATTGCTGATGGTTTATGGACTAAGTGCGAAGCTTGTACTGCCTTAACGTACACGAAAGACCTTCAGGCCAATCAATTGGTTTGTACTGAATGTGGTCATCATTTTCGGGTGGAAAGTTCAGAACGTATTGCCCAGTTGATCGATAAAAATACCTGGAAACCCCTCAATGATAATCTTACCCCTACTGATCCCCTCAAATTCTGCGATCGCAAACCCTACAGCGATCGCATCAAAGACACTCAAGAAAAAACGGGGTTAATTGATGCAGTACAAACAGGAACAGGTTTAATTGATGGTCTTCCTTTGGCCCTAGGAGTCATGGACTTCCGCTTTATGGGAGGTAGTATGGGGTCTGTGGTGGGAGAAAAACTATGTCGTCTCATTGAACACGCAACACAGGAACGCTTCCCTGTGGTGATTATTTGCGCTTCTGGTGGGGCGCGAATGCAAGAAGGAATGTTAAGCTTGATGCAAATGGCCAAAATTTCTGGGGCCCTTGAACATCATCGCAACGCCAAATTATTGTATATTCCTGTTTTGACTCATCCTACCACTGGCGGTGTGACTGCCAGTTTTGCCATGTTAGGAGACCTTATTTTAGCTGAACCCAATGCCACCATTGGTTTTGCTGGCCGACGGGTTATTGAACAAACTTTAAGGGAAAAATTACCCGATGACTTTCAAACGTCAGAATATTTGTTAAAACATGGTTTTGTGGATGCTATTATTTCCCGTACTCAACTGAAAAAAACCTTAGCTCAATTGATCAGTATTCATCAACCCTTTTTCCCTGTACTTCCTCCTCTGAATGTACGTGATAAACATCATCACTCAGAGGAAGTTGTCT
>JASJDW010000245.1 GCA_030064955.1 Crocosphaera sp. | reverse complement strand
GGGAAGAGAGGGAAGAGGGGGAAGGGTGGGAAGAGAAAACCATGTGTATTGCTTAATTCTCCCCACACCTCCCACACTCCCCACACTCTCTATTTCATGAACTTTTCAAGCTTATCCGAGTAGTATTGGAATATCACCTAAAAGCTGAACGCCGAACGCTGACGGCTAAATGCTTAAGCTCACGGGGTGACAACGAGCATCAAGTCAAGATAGGGTGTAGGGGGTAGGGTGTGGGGTGTGGGGTTTATTCTCCCAGTTTCCAGTCCCCCTTTGCTCCCAATACCCAGGAGAGGCAACAGGCAACAGTTAAGATTTTTGATGAAATATTTAGGATTTGTTGGCTGTTCGTTTCCTCTTCTAATCAATGGGTTTAAGACCTTCGCCTCTTGGCGGTAACATGATATTTTCCCTACACCCTACACCCCACACCCCATACCCTGTCTTCCCTTTAACCTCTTTGTCACCCCATCACATGCTTAAGGCAACTAAATCTTATTTTTCTAAGCGAATAACGTACCATTGTAGATAACTATCAGACCCCATATCGAGATCACAGAAATTGTCCCTTAAATATTCTGCTTGAGTTTCGACTGTGGTAAATTTTTGTAATTCTCTGGGTAAATCATCTTGACGAGTTAATAAAATAGCTTTGAGCTTTTCTAATAACGCTTGAGGGGTTAATATTTGTTCAGGTTGGTCAGGTTCAAGGACAACAAAACCATCCTCTTGATACATAATTGAATCTGGCATAATTTTCATTACCAATTATTTTATTTAACGATTTCTTTTCAGGATGATAACCTCATTACCTACCAGTGGACTACGAGCAATTAGGTTTCCTTGCGGGTCTAACATTTCCAATTTACGAAAGTCCAAATTTTCAGATCGTTCCCAAATTGTGTTAGCTAGTTGGTTTTGTTCTTCTCTTGATAAACTATACCATTTATTGCCCATAGTAACCATGAGACGACTGCCTAAAAAATTAGCTTCTATTCTACCAATTACATCATCAGGATATTGAGTCGTTAACGCTATGACTTCTTGTTGAATAGCAGAAATTAAGCTTTGTTCTGGGGTTAATTTAGGGGGAGAAGACGGTACATTTTTAAGGGGTTGGGGTAACTCAGGTACTTCTAATTGTGGTGGTGTTTCTACGACTTGAGGTTGAGGTGTTTCTGTCGGACGCTTAACTATTTCAAGGGTGGGAAAAGAGGGTTTAAACAAGATATAGGATATGGATAGGATGACGATCATGACTAACCCTATAATTCCTGCTATTGTCCCTTTAGATAAATCTTGGAGAAAAGAGAAGGGAGACTTAGACTCTAATGGTTCAGTCTTTTTAATTGTTTCTACTTCTTGGTTAGGTTCATCAATTTGCTCTATATTAGTTGCTTCTGTTAAGATGAGATTCTCTTCCCAATCTTCCCCATCATCAATGGCTTCATTCTCTTCTATTTTCGGTAAGTTGACTTGTTGAGACTCAGTTTCTAGAGAACTCGCTATCATTTCTGTACTATTAATTAATGCTTTTATGGTGTCTGATTTTGGTAATTGCTTGATCTTTTCATCATTAATTTGCTTAACCATTAAATCAAGTTTGGTAATGGTTTCTTGTAACAATGTAATCAATTCTTCTTGAGATATCTCATGGTTTAAAGATTCTGAAACATCAGAAACATTTGAGGATACAGGATAAGGTTTTTCACTGGACATCAGTTAACTTCCTCATAAAACAATTGATAATTTGGTAGACTTACCTGCTAAACTTAGTCAATAATGAATAATTTTTAACCTAAAAAAGTCAAGAATAAAATTTTAATTTCTGTGGACTGACCCCTAGACAATTTATCAATTTTATGTTAGGGAAAACCTAACAATAAAAACATTACGCCAATAGACATAGATCTAATTTATCATTTCTGTTTACACATTTGATCTTGTTGAAGATAAAATGCTAGGATTGAATGTGAAGACAAGAATAAAGATCGACGATTGAGGAAAAAGTTCAGAGTAACTCTTTTCTCCCTTATTTGTCTATAAAGTTTTTATTATTTAACAGAGGAACCTAATTGTGGCTAAACGTCGTAATTTAAAGAAAGAAAAAGCCGAACGAAATCAAGCTTACGCTCGCCAGTTTCGTCAAAAGACTTCTCGTTCTTTTTCCAGTAGTCGCTCCTATTCTAACAATTCCAATGATCAAGACGACAAAAATGACGATGACAACAGTAAGGACTAATGGTTAAGCCAATGGAAGGAACAGGGAATTGTTAGATTCTCCTGTTCTACTTCGGCGATATTAAAGACTTAATTCGTGGCATAAACGAGTCATATCAAAGTTTTTAACCATCAACTCCTGAATACAGCTTACTTTGATTTTCTCTTGTAGTCGAACTTTACCAAAAGCTTGATCAACAATTTCAACGGTACTCAACGTATCAAGATCCACCGAAAGGATAGGCACTTCTAAATCCTCAGCACGGCTAATAATTAGGGGTTGAGGGTTCATATGTCCTGTAAGAATTAGGCAACTGGTGGACGTTTCTAAAGCAGCCAATTGGAGATCAGTGCGATCGCCTCCTGTTACCACCGCTTTATTTTGTCCTTGCCGAAAATATTCTAAGGCTGAGTTAACATTCATGGCCCCAATGGTAAGACTTTCTACCATTAAATCTAAGCGATCGCCACGACACAACACTTGAGCCTTTAACTGGTGAGCAATTTCCCGAACACTGACACTGCGTAGTAAACGACTGGCGGGCAATAAACCAAAGACTGGCACCCCATGACTTTCAAGATAGGGTTTAATTAGGGTTTGGGTAGCCTCCAGTTCCTCGCTGGGGATATCATTAATTACCATTCCAGCCAAGTGTTCCCCTAAAGCTAGTTTAACAGTGATCAAACTATCCACTATCAACGGAGAATGGTAACGGGCTACTAATAACACAGACGCATCTAGGGTTTTGGCCATATCAATGACGGATAAGCCAAAGAGACTCCCTTCCCAGAGGGTGCCTGCCCCTTCTAAAATGACAATATTCGCTTCTATGTCTGCAAAACTTTCCTTTAATAATTGTCCGTAATCCGTTGTATCCTCTTGTTTAAGGCGTTCTTCCACCGTTTCCCGTTTAAGAGGAATGAGGGGTGATCGAATTTGGGCATCTTTTAAGCCCAAGGCATCGGCAATGAATTCCACATCCGCTTCTTTTGCGGTGGGGTCTTGATCTTTGAAACAAGTGCCGATAGGTTTACTATAGGCGATGGAGAAGCCTTGCGCTTGAAATTGATGGGCCAGTCCTAGAATGGTTCCTGACTTTCCTGTATAAGCTTCAATTGAGGCCACAATTAAGTATTTGGTTGACTGTGCCACCCTGTTACTCCTTTATTTTTCATATAGATCTAGGAGGCAGATTCTTCACACTGTAGCAACTTGCGATAGAATCCTTGAGGAAAATCCACTATTTGTCCTTCTCGATAAATTTTAAGCACTGAAATCAAATAGTCAATAAATTCAGCATTAAGAATCGTCATTTCGTAACTTAAGTCTGCTTGGCCATCAAACTGTATCCGACAGCGACTAATTTCTGAGGGCAACTTAGAGACATACCAGGAAGCCACGAAGGGAATACCTTGTCCCCCTTCAATGCGTCTTGTTCCTTCTAGATGTCCTTGGGAATATAAAGAAATGGCATAGGGGAGAATTTTATGCTTATCTTTATGATAATAAGGCTGATAAATCATTATCTCGCCTTTAGGGGCAGGTTGGATGTCTTCGAGGGTAGTCATAAAGTAAATAAACCTTCAAGGGTGTGATGGGTCGATAGGTCAACGTCCTGCTGTTTTCCATTATAGGCAACGATGTCACTGTACTTAAGTTAAGATTCTCTAAATTAACATTAATTATTAATTAATTTTTCAATGGTTTCTAAATCAGGTAAAGCGGTTTGTGCGCCTTCTTTTGTGGTGGTTAAAGCTCCAACAATTGACCCCCATTTTAAGGCTTCTTTGAGGGATAAACTCCGATCCAATGCAGCAGCAACTCCCCCATTGAACCCATCTCCCGCTCCTACCGTATCAATGGTTTTTACGGTAACAGGAGAAACAAATCCTTGTTCCTTTTCTGTGGCATAATATGCTCCTTCTTCTCCCAATTTTATAATAACGATTTTAACGCCTTTTTCCAGTAAGTTATCAGCAGCTTTTTTAATGCTATCCGTATCTTTCAAAGGAAAACCAACTAATTTTGCTGCTTCGGTTTGATTAGGAGTAATAATATCAATAAAAGTGTATAAACTATCAGGTAATTTTTCAGGAGCAGGTGCTGGATCTAACATGACCGTTACCCCTAATTTTTTAGCTTCTTCAGCAGCCATTTCTACTGCCATTATGGGAATTTCTAATTGTAATAATAAGAGATTGGTTTTGGCGAGAATCTTCTGTAAACGAATCACATCAGCTTCAGCAATATTACCATTAGCCCCAGGAATAACAATGATAGTATTTTCTCCCGATGTTTCTACATTAATCATAGCTACTCCCGATGAAGTATTTTGATCTATGAAAACCGCTTGAGTGTTAATATTAAAAGCTTCTAAATTTTGCAATAAATCCCTACCAAAACTATCACCTCCAACTCGTCCCACAAAATAAGTTAAACAACCTAATTTTGCTGTTGCAACTGCTTGATTGGCTCCTTTTCCTCCTGGTAAAGTGATAAAGTGAGTACCAATAATAGTTTCCCCAGGTTGAGGGAAGCGAGGAGTTTGGGCAATCATATCCATATTAATGCTACCAAAAATAACAATACTCATAATGAAATTAAAATTGATTTTCTTATTTTGATACTTTATAGCATTTCCTGGACTCATGAGGTAGAACCAATATTCAACTTCTGCACTCCTGAACTTCTGAATTCCTAACTCCTAAAACTAGAATAGACAAAACAATTAATATTTTCCTAACTATTATGTTAGCATAAACATTTATTTTCTTATAAATTTAAGTTAAAATTCTTCTGTTCCTTTAGCATATTGCTGCTTATAAAACTTAGCATAACGACCTTGTTTTTCTAACAACTCATTATGAGTTCCTGACTCTACCACTTGACCCTTTTCTAACACTAAAATACAGTCAGCACGACGTACAGTACTTAAACGGTGAGCAATGACGAAAACAGTACGATTTTCCATTACCCTTTCTAATGCTTCTTGTACCAACGCTTCTGATTCAGAATCGAGGGCTGATGTCGCTTCATCTAATATCATAATACGAGGATTTAATAATACCGCTCTTGCGATCGCAATTCTTTGTTTTTGGCCTCCTGAAAGGTTAACGCCTCTTTCTCCTACCCATGTTTGATACCCTTGAGAAAATTGACTAATAAATGAATGTGCATTGGCAATTTTTGCAGCATTTTCGATTGCTTTATAATCTAATTCCTTTTGTCCATAAGCAATATTTTGAGCGATGGTTCCTGAGAATAAAGTTGTTTCTTGGGGAACAATACCTATTTGACGGCGTAAACTTTTTAAGCTAACGTCTTTAATATCAATGCCATCGATTAAAATTTGTCCGTCTTGGGGATCATAAAAGCGAGGAAGTAAATTCACTAAAGTTGTTTTTCCTGCACCAGATGACCCCACTAAGGCTATAATTTGTCCAGGTTGTGCTAATAAACTTAGCTTTCTAAGAACAGGTTTATCTAATTTATAGGCAAAACTAACGTCATAATATTCTACTTTTCCTGTCACTTGTGGCAAAGTTAAACTATTTTCTTGTTCTATAACGGTTGGTTTTTCATCCATTAATTCAAAAATGCGATCAACGGATGCTTCTGCTTGTTTAAATTCATTATAATTGCTGGTCATCAAATCGATAGGATGTAATAATACAGCAACAGCAGCTAAATAACTAACAAACTCTTCTGACCTTAAATTACCTTGAGAAATTTGCCACCCTCCAATAAAAAAGAGAGACATAATACTGACTGCTTCTAAAAATCCCACCACAGGATACTGAGTCGCTTTTAATTTTTCTGCTTTATATCTCGCTTGACGGTTATGTTTTGCTTCTTGAGCAAATCGTTGTACTTCATAGTCTTGTGCAGCAAAAGCTTTTACCACTCGAATACCACTAAAAATTTCTGTTAACAAAGAAGAAAGGTTAGAGATTTGATTTTGACTGCGACGAGATAATATTAATAATCGTTCGCCAAACATACTCACTAAAGTCGCCATGAGAGGGGCTAAAATTAAACTAGCAATAGTTAGCTGCCAGTTTAAATAAAACATATAAGCAGGAATGACAATTAATTGCAGTACATTCGATACAAATTGATGGGATAGTTTGTCTACAATTTCACCAACTTTATCGATATCTTCCGTTAAACGATAAGTTAAATCCCCTGTTTTTGCTGTTTCAAAATAATCTAATCCTAACTTATGTAAATGAGCATACACTTTCTTACGAACATTTAATACCATTTCCAAAGAAGCATCAATCATGAAGATATTTTGCCCATATTGAAAAATGCCTCTAATCAAAAAAGCTAAAGTTCCTAAACCTAACCAATAAGCTACTTGTTGAAGATCACCTTGTCCAATATATAAAGAAACTTGTCCCGCTAAATAAGGTAAAGCTAACGTAACCGAAACAAAGCCTAAAATACACAAAAATCCTTTAACCAATGATGGCCATTCTGTTAATAAATAAGGCAATAATCTCCACCAGTTTGATCGTTTTTTCATCAGGACTACAAATTCAACAAAATTAAATCGGTATTATAACACAAAATTAATTACACAAAAGCTGTAGGCCGATGCACTGCTCATAATAAGCTTTGGATAAGAGTTTTAGCCTTTTATTGGGCAATGACCACCGCGCAATTAATTTTGCTTAGGAACTTAAAATAATATAATTAATAAGGTAAGTTTAGGAAGTTTAGGAACAATAATTTAACCAATCCAGTCACTAATATTACAATGAACCCAATAAGGATAAAACGATTAACAAATTCTTGTGAATTTAAGTGTTTACTGGGGATTATATTAAGGATACTTGAATACTAGAACTTAGACTAATATAGCATTTCCTGGACTCATGAGGTACCCCTAAGATTCAACTTTTGGACTCCCGAACTCCTAACTCCTAAAACTAGAAGAGTTTGTCCCTCACAACTATGGGAACTGCTATATTGGTGACAATAATTATTCTTCATTAATTTCCAAATGAGATAAGATAAAACGAGCAATTCTTTCAGAAGCCCCAGGAGGTCCAAAACGGGCTTTTCCCTTCGCTTCACACTCCTCTAAATAAGCTTTATCCCCGACGGTTTTAACCACACATTCCGCTGCTTCTTTTAAGGTTTGGGAGGTTGCTGGTCCCTTACCAATAGTTTGGGCGCAACTACCAATTAAACGGGTTTGGGCTTCAGCAAACTCATAGGTAAACTGGGGACCTTCACCGGGTACTTGAATCACGGGTTTACCTAAAGCAATGCCTTGATCCACCGCTAATCCTGCCATTCCTAACATTAACGTACAATTGTGTAAAATGTCATTAAACGCATCAGAATAACAGATAACTTCTGCGGTTCCTTGTTCGGTTTTATAGGTTAATTTATTATCTTCATATTGCCAGCCTTCGCTGTTAGCTATTGCGGTTAATTCTTGCATCAATTTTGGAACCAAAGCAGCCCGAAATTGTATGTTTTCAGGAGATATAACTTTAACAATTTCTAGAATAAGATTGAGTTGTAATTTAAAATTACGAACCGCTTCAGGCAGCCTTGATCCTGGCAATAAAGCTACCATAGGAATATCTGATTTGAGTTGCAAATCTTTTCCTGTGGGGGATAATTTATCTAAAGAAGGAATTCCCCCAAACATGGCTTTTCCGATACCTTGTTTTTTTAAATCTTTGGCAGTGTAAGGATCTCTGGTAAACACCGCTAAACAGCGAGGCGATCGCAAAAAAGTACCAATAAACGGCCCTACTTTTAACGTCCCTTCGTACAATGCTGATAAACAGGAAATAAAAGAGACATAGGGATAACCCGTGGAATAAGCAAACCCTTGGGATACGGTGTCACCGGTTGCCATAATTAAATCGCAACTGGGGGCATATTGCCAAACCGCTTGTAACTGTCGCCAGGTTAACCCCACTAACCCTGCTTTTAAGTCCGTCAGCAAACGCAAACGGTTAATATAAGAAAAACCGCCAGAGGGCATATTTTGGGTGGGTCCAATGATGGGGACATTTAAGCGACGGTAGGCGTTCCCTTCCCCTACAATGGGCATGGCCGCCACCTCTAGATTGGGATATCGTTGTAATAGGGTTTCAATGACGTAAGATGAGTGGTTATCCTCTCCATGGCCATTGCTGATAAATAATATTCGCTTAGACGGTGACGACATAGATTTTCCTTTAGATTTCTTTCTATGGTTATTATTTAACCTTAAATCTTGAAGTTTACCGGAAATTTGGGTTTAAAGCCCCGTCCCTTTTAGGACGGCTTCTTGAGGTCAGATAATCTTCGAGGTTTCCTCGGAGTTCTGGCCTCGCTTTTCCAGGTTTT
>JASJDW010000244.1 GCA_030064955.1 Crocosphaera sp. | reverse complement strand
TCATTTTTGTTTATATTTTGACACGCTTCCTGTAATAAGTACCTGGACAAAAATAAACGTTACTTGTTAAATTGAGCAGGGAAAGCTCCAGGAGGCAGAGGAAGCAGGGGGAGAGGAGCTTATGGCTTATTTACATTATTTTATCAATTAACTGATACTAATGACTGAACCCTTAGCCTCTTGGAAACCTATTTTATCCCGTGCGCTTCATCGTAATCGAAGTTTACCCAATTCCCGTTATTTTCAACTAGCGACCATTAATATTGAAGGAAAACCAACTAACCGTACTGTGGTTTTTAGAGGCTTTTTTAACCAAAGTAATCAATTACAAATTATCACTGATAGTCGGAGTGAAAAAATTGCTCATATTAACTATCATTCTGCTGCTGAAATTTGTTGGTATTTTCCCAAAACAAGAGAACAATTCCGCATTACTGGACAATTAACCATCATTGATGAAACTAATCAAAATCAAACCCCAAGGTTAACAGTCTGGAAAAACCTTTCAGACGCAGCTAAACAACAGTTTACTTGGCCTTATCCTGGTGAAATGTTAACTGACAATAAGCAAGATTTTTTGCAAGATATTCCCTCAAATCATCAACCTCTATCTAATTTTATACTTCTCTTATTTAACCCTGAAAAAGTGGATCATTTAGAATTAAGAGGAAATCCTCATCAAAGAACCCTTTACTATTTAGATAATCTTGACAACTGGATAACAAAAGCTATTAATCCTTGATTCTAAAACAATAAAAGAGCTAGTGACTCACAGCAATCACTAGCTAAACTTAAATTATGTTCAGATAGTTAAAAATCTAGTTACCGTTACCAACAAATGCAACAGTTAAACTATCGTGGGTTAAGAAATGATCTAAGTGATAAGCGCGCTCTTCAGTTTCCAGTAGGATCTGTTCGAGTTGATAACGAGTAGCTCTATCCCCTAAACTTTCTGCTTGAGCAGCTTGCTTGCGTAAACATTCAATAATTTTCTGTTCTGCTACCAAGTCATTCTCAACCATTTTACGACAGTCATACATTCCATCTGCTTCAGGTTCAAAGCAGCAGAGTTCAGCTAGTTTACTGAAACTGGCCACGGGAATACCACCCAATCCATTTAAGCGTTCCGCTAAATCATGAACATGACCGCGAACTTCTTCGTAGCTTTCACTAAAATATTCGTGTAAAGAGTAAAATTCTGATCCTTCTACTACGAAGTGGTGTTTTTCATATTGTAAAAACAGTGCTTGAAAGCTGGCGATGAGTAGGTTTAATCCCTCGCAAACAGGAGTAGTGACACTTTTGTCTAGTAAGATGGGATTTTCTCCTACTTCACCAAAAGCACGGAGTAAGCCTTGAGCAGTTGCCATGTCTGTAAATTCCCTTTTGTAACGACACTTCTATCATTAAAATAACTCATTTTAGCAATAGTTTATCAAGAGTCTGGGAAATCATCTAGAAAATTTCAACTTTAGCTAACCCAAACTAGGGATAGTCTCCCATCCCTCCTGGTCTGGGTTGAGCTAGAATTTTTTTTGGAAAATAATTGAGAATATATTGCATCTGTCTGTTACACTAGGTAAAGAAACAATGACAATTATGTTCAGTTGCTTGAGTCCATGAATTTAACCAACCTTCCCGTCGAACCCAGGCAAGTTGTGGAAGTCGATTGGTGCGATCGCTGGATCGTCTATCATCGCCTTCAGGAATTAGACATTCCCTGCTCCTGTGAAACCCACAAACCCTTACAAGCTCAAGTGTCTAGCCCCATAGCCATGATTCAACTGTGGAGTGTGACCAAACAATATTCAGCCTCCCGCCAGGAATTAATCGACTGGCTTAAAGGTTGTTGGAATCTTAATAAGCGTTAAATTATCAGTTAAAAAAATTGTAAATAAAAAACTATGTCAAAAACTACTACCATATCTCAGTTTCGCCTTATTGGTCAATTAGAAAGTTTTGTCATTAAAAAAGGTGACAAAATCAAATATCTACGAATGAAAGTAGAAGACAAGGAATATTGGCTGAAAATTCCCAAAAAATTACGTTCAGAAATTGATATTAATATGATTCCTGGGACCTGGTTAGAAGTGATGGGAAATCGAGAATTTAAGAAAAAGAAGGGGTTTTTTGAACTAGAAGCGAGTCAGCTCAAATTGTTAGCAAATCCTGACACTCCCTGCGCTCTGATTGTACCAGAAACGGAGTCATCTTCTGCTGGCAAAATTCTGGTTTGTCAAAAATCCAGTTGTTGGAAACGAGGAGGAAAAACTGTTTGTCAACAGTTAGAACAAGAATTAGAACAACAGGGATTAAGCGATCAGGTTAAAATTAAGTTAACAGGATGTTTAAAACAGTGCAAAAAAGGTCCGAATGTGGTAATTATGCCCCATAAAGCGCGTTATTGCCAAGTTAAACCGGGTGAAGTACAAGGGTTATTAACCAAGCATTTCACCCCCTAAACAGTAAAACCACCGCATACACAGCAATACCCTCTTCTCGTCCCACTGGGCCTAATCTTTCATTAGTAGTTGCTTTGATCCCTACTTGATCTTGATTAATATGTAGGGTGTGAGCCAATTTTTCTTTCATGGCCTCAAGGTGGGGTTTCATTTTGGGTTGTTCAGCAATAATAACAGAATCAATATTGCCAACGTGCCAACCTCGCGCTTGTATTAGCTGATTCACCTGCTCTAATAATACTAAACTATTAGCCCCTGACCATTTGGGATCAGAGGGAGGAAAATAGTGACCAATATCCCCTAAACTTAAACCCCCTAACATAGCATCCATGATAGCGTGGGTGAGGACATCAGCATCACTGTGACCTAATAACCCTAAGGAATGAGGGATGTCTACACCCCCTAAAATTAAACGCCTGTCGGGGACCAAACGATGGATATCGTAACCGTTACCGATGCGAATGTTCATAGGTTTATTGTGTGCGAATGGCTAAGGCTTTTCTTGCCTCTTCTCGATCATCAAAATGGATTTTTTCTGTCCCTAGAATTTGATAATCTTCGTGACCTTTTCCTGCGATCAATACTCCATCTCCTGGGTTGGCTTGTAAAATAGCCGTTTTAATGGCTTCTGCGCGATCGCTAATCACCATTGGTTCTACGGTTTCAGGAATTCCTGTTAAGATATCTTCTAAAATTCGTTGGGGATCTTCCGTTCTTGGGTTATCAGACGTGACCACAGAAACATCCGCTAACTGGGCCGATGCTTGACCCATTAACGGGCGTTTGGTGCGATCGCGATCGCCACCACAGCCAAACACACAAATCATTTTACCTTGAATGAAAGGACGGGCTGCTTTGAGTAAGTTTTCTAAACTATCAGGAGTATGAGCATAATCAACAATTACGCTGATATCTTGTGTTTCGTCGATTTGTACCCGTTCCATTCGTCCAGGAACCCCCATAAATTGAGGCAATTTTCCTGTAACTTCTCCTACGTCTAACCCTAACTGGACAACCCCTGCAATGGCTGCTAAAACATTAGATAAATTGAATTGTCCTACTAACGGAGAGGTCAATTGAACCGTTCCCAAGGGACTGTGTAACGTTCCTGTCACCCCATCAGCTTGATAGGTTAAATCACTGGTATAAAAATCAGCCTGACTATCTTCAACGCTATAACTCCAAACTTGCTCAGGTTTTAAACTTTTAATTAAGCGTTGACCATAAGGATCATCTAAATTGATAATGGCTTTTTCTTGTAAATAATCTGGGGTAAATAGTAACTGTTTCGCTGCAAAATAATCTTCCATATCTTTATGGAAGTCAAGATGATCTTGAGTTAAATTGGTAAACACACTCACTTCAAAAGGACATTGTTTAACCCTTCCTTGCGCTAACGCATGGGAACTCACTTCCATGACACAATATTGATTATTAGCTGCTACTGCTTTGGCCAGTTGTTCTTGCAATTCGGTGGCGAAAGGTGTGGTATGAACTGCTGTTTGTTCAAACCCTGGCCAACGAGTATATAATGTCCCAATTAATGCGGTTGGTTTTTGACATTGGGTTAAAAAATATTCAATTAAATGGGTAGTGGTTGTTTTCCCATTGGTTCCTGTTACCCCAATCATCTTTAATTGTTGTGCTGGATAATCGTAAAAAGCTGCTGCTATTTCAGCAGCAACGGTGATTAAATCTTCCACAATAATCACACAATGATCATCACTAGGAGGAAATTTTTGAGCCGCTTGAGGACTAATAATAGCAGCAACCGCTCCGACTTCCATTGCACTTTGCCAAAACTCACCCCCATCCACGCGAGTTCCCGGCATACCAATAAATATATCCCCCTGTTGACAGGAATGGGAGTTTGTGGAGATTCCTTTAACGTCCCATTCTAAAGCCGGATGGTTAGGAAGGGCAGAAAGACTAGGAACCTTTTTTAACAAGTCGTGGAGTTTCTTTGTGGTCAGCATAATGATTCAACCAACAACCCATAGATAGAGCTATCCTATGAGGCAATAATAATTAGGATTGATGTTAATTTATTATAGGTTAACTCGTCAACACGACATGAACTCCAACGTTCCTCGATCGCCGTCTAACCTAACGGTCATTCCCACAGGTAACATCGCGTTCACTCCATCATGACCAAAGGGTAACTCAGACACAATGGGAATACCCAGATCTGCTAAGCGATCGCGTAACACTTCTTCTACTGTCCAACTATTCGCTGGTCCGTTGCTACCACTAAACCGTCCCAAAGCAATCCCTTTAACCCCAGAAAATGCACCCATTAACCGCCATTGGGTCAACATTCGGTCAACTCGGTAAGGAGGTTCTCCTACGTCTTCTAGGGCTAAAATTACGTCGTTTAACGGGGGTTGTAGGGAGGTTCTTAGGAGATGAGTAGCGACGGTAAGATTAGCGGGTAATAACCATCCTGTTCCTTGGCCATTTCCCCATCCTTGACCTTGTAATGAGGGTAAGGGATCACCTTGAAGATAGTTAAACAGGCGTTGTAATGACCAGTCAGGTTCCTTAGCTAAACTTGCTAAGACAGGACCATGAATACTGGAAACGTTAACCCTTGCTAGTTTCCAAAGTATGCTCGTAATGTCTGAAAAACCAATGAGCCATTTAGGATAATTTATAAAGATAGTTTCCCAGTCTTTTGCTTCTAGTAATCTTGCTGCACCATAACCCCCACGAACGGCGATAATGGCTTTATAATTGGGATTGGTTAAGGCTTCTAATAAGGCTTCTCTCCGTTGTTCATCGGTTCCTGCTAAGTAGCCATATTTAGTGTTCCAACGTTTATCTAGTTCTACATTGTAGCCCTGCGATCGCATAATTTCTATGGCTTTTTCTACCGCAGCAACGTCTTTAATGGCTCCACTGGGAGAAATTCCTATGATTGTATCACCAGGTTGAAGAAAAGGTGGTTTTTTCCAAGAACCGATTACAGTCATTAATTTTATTGCTTTTCCCTATTATATTGGGTAACTTTTGAACTATATATAGGAGTTCCCATACTTGTAAGGGACAAACTCTTATCGTTTTAGGAGTTAGGAGTTCGGGAGGGCAGGCTTCGCCCGATGCTCCCCAGCAGAAGTTCAGAAGTTGAAGATTAGGTGTACCTCATGAGTCCAGGAAATGCTATATTTTGAGTCTAAAAGTAGGTTCAGAATGGGACAAACCATGATCCAACCAATCAAAAATTTTCTCTAATTGACCTATAGTAATTAACCCGTAACGCCACAGTAACATCGGAAAAGAACTATAAGGTAGTTCAGGATGACGTTGCACTAAGGCAATAGACTCAGTTGGAATGTTTAATTCTTGCTGTAAGAAGTGTACCAGTTTTTGATTTTGCTCTGAGGGACTCATAATAATCATCTCCTCAACCTTTACGGAAGTTAGCTAATTTTGTGTAGCTACCAGTGTAAATTAGTTGGGATTATGTGACCTCATCATAAAGGGTCATCCATTTGGGTGAATCTGGAGACAAGGGAGATGGGGGAGCAGAGGGAGACGAGGGAGATAGGGGAGATAAGGGAGATAGGGGAGACAAGGGAGACAAAGGGAGCAAGATATAAGATATTAATAGTCTTCCTACACTTCCCACCCTTCCCAGACTCCCCACCCTTCCCAGACTCCCCACCCTTCCCACACTCAAGATCACCGCGATCGCTTCATCATTTCTTCTATTTCTTCAGCTTTATTAGGTAAATTTGTTGTCAAAATTTCCGTTCCTGTTGCTGTTACTAAAATATCATCTTCAATGCGAATTCCTCTAACATCAGAAAATTGTTTTAACGTTTCCCAGTTAACATCATCGTAGTATTTTTCTTGAAATTTAGGATTATTTAAAATCGCGGGAACTTGATAAAATCCAGGTTCAATGGTTACTACCATACCTGATTTTAAGGGACGATCTAACCTTAAATATCCTAATCCAAAGCGATCGCTTCTTGTTCTTCCTTCTTTGTATCCTGCTAAGTCTCCTAAGTCTTCCATATCATGAACATCTAATCCTAATAGATGGCCAATTCCATGAGGGAAAAATATAGCATGAGCATCTTTTTCTAACAAGGTTTCAGGATTACCTTTTAAAATTCCTAGATTGACTAAACCTTCTGCAATTATTTTGGCTCCTAACAGATGAATCTCTCGATATTCTATCCCTGGTTTAATCTTTTCAATACAAACATCATGAGCAGCTAAAACAATGTCATATATATCTCTTTGACAACTAGAAAAATGTCCATTTACTGGCCACGTTCGAGTAATATCGGAAGCCCATCCTAATACTGTTTCTGCGCCAACATCAGCTAATAGTAAATCTCCTGATTTTAGTTCATTATTATAAGTTTCGTTATGTAAAATTTCTCCATTGACGGTAACAATACTGTTGTAAGCACAAGTCATATTTTGACTAATTATATAGCCTTCCATGGCTGCTCTTACTTCTGCTTCTGTAGCAGAGTTTTTGGTTGATTTTATTCCTATTTTATGAGCTTCTACAGAAACATCAATTGCTTTTTTTATTTCCGTTAAAGCCATTTCATCATGGGTTAAACGCAAGGCAATTATGGCTTTCATTAATTGGTGATCAATCTCTTTTACTTCTTCATTAATTGATAGAAAACGGTGTAATATTTCTCTTTGCTTTTGATAGGTAAATGTATCTTGAACGGGAACCGTTGCTACTCCATCTATTTTATCTTTTAACACTTCCATTGGATAGGCATTATCTGCTCCTATTTGTAAGGCAATATCTTCTCTGGTAGGCATTTCTCCATGCCATAAGGTACTATCAGGATGAGGGTTATCCATGAATAAGTCTAAATTTCCATTCTCTAGTCGTATTGCTGCATTTTCGATAGGAAGTCCTGCAAAGTAAAGAAAATGACTACTAGCACGAAAAGGATAATGATTAGCTCTAAAATTTTTAGAAGGTGATTTTCCTGACCATAATACTATCGGAATATTGATTAAGTTTGCTAGTTTTTGTCTTCTGGTTTTTAAGGATTGAATATTAATCATGATGTTTGTTTACTTAGCTTTTATTAACTGTATCAACATTTCCCCTGGAAAAAATTTGACTTACAACTTCTTCAATGGGGGGATCGGTGACATTAAGATCATTAACTTCTAATTGAGCTAAAATTTTAGCTATGGTTTCTGTTAGATTTTCTTGCTTAACTAAAAATCTAACTTCCTGTCCTTTTATTGTTTCCACTTGTCCATAATGAGCAAGTTTTTCTGATGACAACGGATAAGATAGTTCAACATTCACTTCTTTATAAGGTGTAAACTTTTCTACTAATTTCTCTAAGTTTCCATCGTAAATTAATTCCCCCTCATGAATCAATAAAACTCTTTCACACAATGCAGTAATATCAGCCATATAATGACTGGTTAATAAAATAGTTGCTTCGTATCTTTGATTATATTCTTTTAAAAAAGAACGAATAGCAGCTTGAGAATTAACATCTAACCCTAATGTGGGTTCATCCAAGAATAAAACTTGAGGGTGATGTAACAAAGCAGCTAATAATTCTGCTTTCATCCGTTGTCCTAGAGATAGTTTACGAACTGGTTGGTTTAATTGTTCTTTAATGGATAACATTTCTGCTAATTCTTCCAGTCTTTTATGAAAAATTTTATCAGAAATTTCATAAACAGCAGCATTGATTTTTAAAGAATCTAAAGCTGGTAAATCCCATAATAATTGCTGTTTTTGTCCCATAATTAAACTCATTTTTCTTAAAAACGTAGGATTCCGCTTAAAAGGAGTATGATTCAATATTTTGATTTTACCGGTTGAGGGATGAATTAATCCAGTTAACATTTTTAATGTAGTGGTTTTTCCCGCGCCATTTGCTCCTAAAAAGCCAACAACTTCCCCAGAATTAATAGTAAAAGAAACATCTTTAACAGCAACTATATCCCGATAAGTACGCTTAAAAAAGTGATTAATTGTACCTTTAATTCCAGGTTGTTTCAAAGAAACTTTATAAATTTTACTAAGATTTTGAACATTAATTACAGACATAATAATTTATTGATTTTATTTTTTATGCTCGATTTAAAGTATAGAACAATAATTCATAGAATACTAATTCATAGTCTAAATA
>JASJDW010000243.1 GCA_030064955.1 Crocosphaera sp. | reverse complement strand
GGTGGAGGTATGGGGATTTAGGGAGATAGGGATGTAGGGAGATAATTATTTTCCCAATCCCCCAATTCCCCAATTCCCCAATTCCCCAATTATCCTCTCTCAGACAATAATCGTTAACCGAACAGTATTGCTACCTCACCAAAGAAGAAGATATCGATACAATTCAAACCCTCGCTTACCGTTTGCAGTTCACCCTCACTATTACCCTGCTAGATCGTCATACTAAAATTGTCTTCTACGAATGGCAAAATCGACCGAACAATATTCGCGAACCTTCACCCCACCGTCGAATGCCGAGAGGAATGTTAAATATATTGCCGTTACCAGTGACAGGAAGACAATTCGGGACATATTATTCCAGTAAAGGCAGTGATACTCTCAGTTTATTTGCCTATTCTAATATCGGGCGAGATTACGTACTCAATTTTCATCGCCTGCTGACAGATTTTGATGGTTTAAAAGGCACAAATGTTCTAGCACTTTCGGGTACATCTTATTTACCCGACTCCACTACCTTTCATGTCGGCAATCCTCAAGGGGTATTAATGCCCGAAGAAAAAGCCAAAAAAGCGATCGCCCAAAGCAAATTTGAATTTCTGCCTCAGTTTGATGACAAAAACAAACCAATTCGCGTTTCTGGTAATTTGAGCAACAAAGTCCAAGCCCGCGCCAAACTAACAGAGGTAGCCAAATCTCTAGTAACTCAAAGCCGTAGCAATCAAATTATCTCTGAATTAAAAACGTTAAAAGAATTGGGAGAAAGCCAACCAGAACTTTGGGCAGATCGCGATCGCATTTTGATTTTAGTCAATTCCTACGATCAGTCTAAATGGGTAGCGGATGAATTGAGAACTTACTCACCCTATCCCCACGATAAAATAAAAAACCTTGAAAGAGATAATCTTGAACCAGATAAAAAGGGTAAAACTAACCCAGGAGAACTAAAAAGAGCCGATATCGAATCTTTTGCTAATACTGGCGGTAAGATACTGGTTGCCCCCACAAATTCTATCGGACGAGGTTTCAATATCCTCAACAATAACGGTAAAGCAGCTTTTGGTGCAGTTTATTTCTTCACTCGCCCCTATCCTCATCCCAATGATACCGCAGCGATCGCACAGGAGTTAAATCGACGGGCTTACGAATGGTTTGATAAAGAGGATTTTATTGCCTGGCAACAAGGAGACGGTATTGCCCATCGTGCCGAAATATTGAGGAAAACAGCAAATAGTTACTGGCGATCTGTCGAACATCGTTCTTATTATCGAACTTTACGGAATAAACCAGATTTACTCGCTTTTCCTCGTTACGATCTAGCAGCCACAACATTAGGTAGAATTATTCAGGCTGTAGGGCGTTTAATTCGCGGTGGTGTTCCTTTTCACGGCTATTTTGTTGATTCTGCTTGGGCAGATAATAGTGCGAAAAGACTGTCTGCTGAGAGAATGGGTGAAGATGCCAATCAAATTGAAAATGATACAGAAGAAAATAGCTTGTTGGTAGCAACAATTAAAATCGTCTGTAATAAGTATGCAGAAAAACAGGGTTCAGTTGGGCATGCTTTATATAGACCCCTTGCTAATGCTCTTGATTATACTGAACAGCTTTACTGGGAATAATCTACATATTCGTAAGGTGGGCATTGCCCACCCTACCAGTTAATTTTATTTAGAAAAATATTATGCCCAAAAAAAACAATTCTAATGTCGCTTTACCTGCCCGTATGAATTTAGCAGAAAACGCATTTTCAGATTTGAAAATTGCTGTCTTGATGTTTCCGTTTTCCCAGGAAGTTCAAAATTTTTGTGACAATATTCAGCAAGCATTACGTAGTAAAAAGAAAATTTATGCGCCTTATCGTCAATTAAATAATGCTTTGCTTGCCTGTAGTTCAACTTTAACTTATGGTTTTGAATGGTTAGAAACTATAGATTATATTCCTAAATATCAGGCTTTAGCAGTTGGTAAAGCGGAAGAAATTTCAGATAAAGTACCAAAAGAAGACAAAATACACCAGCTTATTTTAGCTTGGGCTGATACTTGGACAAAACAGTTTTTAAATAAGAAAAAAGGCAATAAAGATGAGAAAGATGAGATTGAAACAGTATGTGATCGCTTTTTAGATACTATAGATAATATTCCTGAAGATTGGGAATGGGAAGATATCGAACCGACAAGATTAATTGAAGATATTACTTCAAATAACAGTTTAGGTTATCAAGCTATTCCTAGTTTACTTGCAACTTTGTTACACGAACAAACAATTACTATCCAGTTAAAAGATAGAGAACAAAAAATTACTTGGAGAAAAGTACAAGGGGATGGTTCGAGTAGGACAGGATTACATTTAGTTAGTTATCCTTTTAAAGCAAACTATATAGAGGAAAAAGAGGATAATTATCAAGAAAAAGAAGGTTATTGGGCTTATAAATTAGATTTTCACGCACAAACTCAAGCAGGAAGATTTAACAATAAAGGTCATTTAAAACCTTGGATATTTTTACATCTTAGCTGTCAAAGATATGCTCATGAACCTTTAGTAAGTGCTAATCATGGGCGAGACATTTCTATTTTGATGGGTATGAAAACTGCTCGTATAAATAATTATCCTATTGATTCAACTTTAGTTAAATTAACTGTTGAAAATGATGACAAAAAACTGTGGCAAGAACAACTACCAGAGTTATTAGCAGCATTTAAAGCACGCCCTCTAAGTACACCACAAGACATATTAGATAATCCTGTTGAATATGGCAATTTAGATAATACAGAAAATTGGAATAAAGATGAATATTATATAATTAATACTGAAGGATATAAATACAAAGAAGAAGGACAAAAAGGAGGTGGACATGGACATCATATTAAGACAGGCTTTAGTTTAAAAGAACGAGCAGATCTTACCAGTAAAGTTTTACAATTTTTAGACGGTGTATTAATTCCAGATAAAGCAATGGAATGCGATATTAAAGTACCAACTGGTAAAAAAATTCCTTTAGCAATACGTGATTATGAGTTTTTTCGTGAATCATGTTTGACACAAACGGGATTAAAAAGAAATAAGAAATTTACAGAGATAGAACAGAGGGAGTTTATAAAAGAACAACAGAGTATTATTGCAGATGCTATTAAACGATCTTCTAAAAATAATCAAATTTATTTATTTATAATTTATCAAGAAGAACATACAAAAAAATTAGTTTATCAACAGTTACGAGAATCATTATTATTACAAGAAAACGATGAATTTCCAGAATACTTAATTATCGAAGATGTTTTAATCAAAGATGAAACTCTTTTAGATAGAATACCTGTAACTGGTTTAGCTTCTGTTAACAAAAACTTTGACAAAGAAATAAAAAAAGGACATACTAAAAGACGTCAAGCTTGGCAAAAATTTCTTCAAAACAATCTTATTGATAAAGTAAAGAATAAGAACACTGTAAATATTTCTGCAATTATTGAAATTAAAAGATTTCAGAAAACAAAAGGAATAGATCCCAGACAAAATAATATTCATGCTGTAGTTAGAGAAGCTTGTGTGTTAGAAAATATCAATTCTCAAATGTTGCAAACAATTGAACCGACTAAGAACGATGATACGGTTTATAGTCCAAAGACAAAAGGGAGGACATTAAATGCAGTTTTAGATATAACATTACGTCAAACAGGTACGTTATATGGTTTACCTTCAGAAGTTTATCAAATAGCAAAAATACCAGAAAATCTTGTTTCAAAATTAGATGTAATTACTTTTTGTCGAATAAAGAGAAATAATTTTATTGGTAATAAACCTCTTCAATATGCGATCGCAGTACGTCTCAGCGCAGCAGGAACAGTAGACGTTTTAATTCCCAATAATAAAAAATGGATTCCTTATTCTAAAGCAGGAATAGAAATAGGCAAATTATTTCATAAAGCCAGAAAAAAAGATTCCAAGAGTATCGAAAGATTACAAATGAAAGGTGGAGACTTAGTAAAATTTGTCGCTGATACTTTAGTTAACTATTTAGAAAATCCAACTATTGCTATAATTGAAGCTGATGTTTGGCGTAACAAACGTAGTAAAGAGGGTAATAATAATCAAGCTTGGTTTCAATTACAAAATGAAAATTTATTAGAACGGCGAGATATTTTGAATTTTAGCCATGTACTCGGTCATAATTGTCAATATAAAAGAAATGACGAAAGATTGAAGAATTTATTAAGTGTTATTCGTCTGCGTAGTGGTAACGAAACGCCTCAATATGCTACCAATAGACAGGAATGGAATGAAGATTCTGAAACTAAAGACTTTACTCAGTTAAGTGGTTTCATAGACGAAACTGTTCCAGAATTATTGCATTATTTTTCCATCGGTAGAATACCAGAAACTCAAAAGAAAAAACAAAACACACCTAAAGCGAGAAATCTAGGAAAAATAGAAAAAGAAGGGGATATCCATGCAGCTAATATTGCTTACAAACATCAGCAAATGATGGAGATGTTGCCCTTTTTTGTTCGTAATGATTTGCAAACGGAAGAAACAATTAAAGCACTTTGTCGAGCAGTCCATTATTTAAGAACTTCCCCCGCATTTACTAAAGGCAATATTAGCCATCCGTACCCCATGCACATAGGCAACAATTTAATCGAAGATATGTTATGTATTCTGGGTTTTGATTGTTAAATAATTAAGCACATTTGCTTGGTAATTTTGGTTAAATTTTCAGAAGTAATCGGAGCTTTTTAACCCATGCCTCTTTTTTGTAGAGATCAACGATCCTGTATTTTACCTGCTTAGCATAAATTTATCTATTTTTCAACGACAATCAGATTAAAGTATAGTAAAATTTTGACATCGTAAGCAAGCATATTACTTGTTCAAAATGTCAATTACCAATACCATTCATTTTAGAAATGTCAAAGGCGATATCTTCGGTGGAGTTACAGCCGCAGTTATCGCATTACCAATGGCTTTGACCTTCGGGGTTGCTTCTGGTGCGGGAGCCTCTTCGGGGCTATGGGGAGCCATTTTAGTGGGCTTTTTTGCAGCCCTTTTTGGAGGAACCCCTACCCTGATCTCTGAACCAACCGGTCCAATGACGGTGGTTATGACTGCGGTGATCGCCAGTTTAACCGCGGCCGAGCCTGATAAGGGTTTAGCTATGGCTTTCACCGTCGTCATGTTGGCAGGGGTTTTCCAAATTCTTTTTGGGGTGTTTAAATTAGGGAAATACGTTACCCTCATGCCTTACACGGTTATATCTGGCTTTATGTCAGGAATTGGGGTTATTCTTATTATTTTACAAATTGCTCCTTTTCTTGGTCAAGCCAGTCCTAAAGGGGGGGTGGTTGGCACTGTACAAAATATACCCAATCTTATCGCTAGTATCAACCCATTAGAAACCCTGTTAGCCGTTATTACTGTCGCTATTCTTTTCTTATATCCTAGGAAGTTGAAGAAATATATGCCACCCCAGTTACTGGCTTTAATTGTGGGGTCGTTAATTTCTATCTTCTTATTTGGTAGTGTAGATATTCGCCGTATTGGTGAGATATCCGTCGGTTTACCTAGTTTACAAGTTCCTACGTTTACGGCTGCCCAAATTCAGACCATGTTGGTTGACGGGTTAGTGTTAGGGATGTTAGGTTGTATCGACGCTTTACTGACATCGTTAGTAGCAGACAGTTTAACCCGTACCGAACACAATTCTAACAAAGAATTGATCGGTCAAGGACTCGGTAACTTAATCTCTGGTTTATTTGGTGGTATCGCTGGTGCGGGTGCAACCATGGGAACTGTGGTAAATATTCAAACTGGGGGTAGAACGGCTGTTTCTGGTCTAACTCGCGCCCTTGTTTTACTGGTGGTCGTGTTAGGGTTAAGTCAATATCTTCAAGGTATTCCTTTAGCAGTATTGGCCGGTATTGCTTTAAAAGTGGGTATCGATATTGTAGACTGGGGTTTCCTCAAACGCGCTCACAAAATCTCCATTAAAGCTGCTCTCATTATGTACGGAGTAATTGCATTAACCGTCTTTGTCGATTTAATTGTAGCCGTTGGGGTGGGTGTTTTTGTGGCTAACATTCTTACCATTGAACGTCTGTCTAATCATCGGTCTGATAAAGTTAAAGCGGTAACGTATGATGATGAAGAAATCGATCTCAAACCTGAAGAGAAACAATTGTTAGAAGAAGCAAACGGTAAGGTACTTCTCTTCTATCTCAGCGGGCCAATGATTTTTGGTGTAGCTAAAGCTATCTCCCGCGAACATAACCTCATCAATGATTATCAGGCATTGGTGTTAGACTTATCAGAAGTTCCCATTTTAGGGGTAACTTCCTCTTTAGCGTTAGAAAATGCTATTAAAGAGGCTATAGAAAAAGGTCGTCAAGTCTTTTTAGTTGGGGTGAGTGGACAAGCAGAAAAACGCTTAAGAAAGTTAGGGGTGATGGATATTATCTCTCCTGATAATATTATGAGCGATCGCACCACAGCCCTCAAAGAAGCTTTAATCTCTGTTGAACCATACAAAGTATGATTACTTCCATGGATCAGGTGATAGCGCGTGGTGCTAATATTTTCCTGAGTTTCTATGTAAAAGCCGGGGTCATGCCTCGGCTTTTTTGGTTTGATTGGCTGGGTTTGAATCAGAACTTGTGTGCGTGCAGTACCTCCATCACGTCACAGATATAGGCGATGCCCGAATAATCGTCGAAAAACCTCGCTGCGACCTCATCCGATATCTTCACAGCCATATCCCGAGTGGGGGTGAGCACCTCGAACTTTATATTCGCCTGGGTGTCGGAAACGGAGGGTTGTCCCGACGAGCGCACGTTGCGACTGCCTTTACCGCCAGCGTCCACCACCGTGTAACCGGTCGCCCCGGCTTCGTCGATGATTTTGGCGATCTTTTTCAGCAACAACTTTTCCGTAACGATGACGAGTTTGGTAGCTTGCTGAGTCATGTTTTTTACCTCCTGACGCTTATAGTCATTGAACTTGATGGTCGTGTTTATTGTTCCGCGTTGGTCGTAGGGTCAGGGGAGCACAGGCAGCCCGCGACCCATATGGAATTCAGCCGCCCAGCGCCTGGGCAAGCCCGATGAAGAGCGGTATTCCCAAGGCAAGTGCAACTGGCGTGCCAACGGCTGTGGACGAGCCGATGTAGGCGGAGGGATTGGCCTTGGGAATGCCAGCTCGTAAAGTGGGCGGCCCTGAGATGTCTGAACTGGAGGCAGCAATGACAGCCAGGATGACGACACCGCCAAGGCTGAATCCCGTGATGTAGTGGGCAATCATGCCGAGACCAAAGGCAATGAGCCCATGCAACAGCGGTGCCACAAAGGCATATAGGGCGTACCACTGGCCTACCTTGCGCAGCTCGCCAATCCTTGCCGTGGCCTCCATCCCCATGACCAGCATCAGGATTGAGAGCAGACCGCGGAAGAGGGGATTGAAGAAGCTCTCATAGACACTTTCCGGTTGGGTTAGTATGCCTAGAGCGAGGCCAAGCAGCAGTGCAGATAGGGCAGAGCCCTGAAGACTTTCCTTGATAATGGGCCAAATCTTGACCCGCTCGCCTGCGGTATCGCGCTGGGGATACCCGCTTGCGGTAATGCCTTGCTCGCTGGAATAAGCGTCTATATTACCGCGCGGCTTGCTGGGATACCCGCCTGCGGTAACGGGCTGCTTACTGAGATACTCCTGCTTGCTGAGCCGCTCCTCTGCAGCACGGCGCTGCTTCTGCTTGCTGACATAAACGCTGGCCAAGACGATCGCAGTCACGAGCGCTGGGATGTCCATAAAGGGATAGAGTGCGGCAGCCCAGGCCTCGTATTGAATGCCTTCCGTTTCCAGTAGCGTCAGGGCGGCGGCGAGGGTAGATCCACTTACGGCACCGAACAACCCCGCGGTCGCAATGGCATCCACGACTCTGACGTTCGGCAGCTTGGCCAAACTGTAGCGTCCGATGAACACGATAAGGATTCCCATCACCACAGCGAACACTGCTGGTAACAGCATCTCCGCCAGATTAGCATTACGGATTGCAATACCGCCACTCAGGCCGACTTTGATGAGCAGCATGAAGACGATGAACTTATAAATCGCATCTGGAATTTGCAATCGGCTATTGACGGCAGCAACGACCATACCACCAATCAGAAAGCCAAGTGTGGGGGACTGCAACTTCGATAGGAAGAGCGTTAAGAAATTGGACAAAAAATCCATATTGTAATTCCTCCTTAATAGGTTTTAATAATGGAACATATTGATTAAAGAAGGTGTAAATATTCACCAAAAACAGACCAAAATTATCAACTTTGGCAACCAAAGATTCTTTCCAACCAGCTTCAAAGCCTAAAATAGCTGTTTTTAAGAACAAATCAAGGCTGTTTTTGTTGTTTTGTTAAGCTATGCAGTTAAGTCTATCATAAGTTAATTAATCATACTACTATATCTATAATAAAAAACTAATCTGAATCATAATTGAGATTAATCGATGGTTTACCAGCAATTGGTTCGTCATAGCAGTTTTCAATTGGGTGTATCAATATTTCGGTTGATGGAGTGTGAGAGGGGTGGGAAGTGTGGGGGGAATTTTTATTTTCCTGGTTAGTCTATTGATATGAAAACAGCTATAATCA
>JASJDW010000022.1 GCA_030064955.1 Crocosphaera sp. | reverse complement strand
AACGCCTGTTGGAATTTGCTTCAATTCTCTGATTCAAAAATACCGTTGGAAGAACGGAAATCTACGCCTAACCAAACTGTTGAAATGCAGTGTATCAAGAGCGTTAGTTCTTGAGGGTAGGAAGCCCCACCCTCAACGCAGTAGGGTGGGGTACTTCACGAGAATTGCCAATTACTTTAAGTCTCAATTTTTTTTTTCAACTTGACTATAATGCCCCAGGTACCAAGAATTCCCAAAGCCAAGGAAGCTGAAGATTCAGGTACAGTAGTAGAATTAATTGTTACCTCAGCAGACCTAAAAGTAAAGTTACCAAATTCTTGACCCGTGTTATCTCCAAAAAAAAGAAAATTAGGAATTTCATAGGGATTAAAAGTCCCTAATGGCGGATTACTCGTACCAGGAGCAAAAGAATAGACACGAAGTGAACCGTTGAGAATTTGTGAATTATTCGCCAAAAGCTCATACTGATTACCTAAAATCCTTAATTCATAATCTACATTGCCACTGGGACTAAATGATACGTCTTCTCCCCTAGTAAAGTTGTCATTTTGAGCAAAAATTGCATTACTCTCAAAGCCAATTTCAATACCCTGATTTCCCTCTCCAATAGCTGTTAAACTAATAGCCGCGCGGTTAGGACTGTTACCTGTCGTTGTATCCACAGAAAAATTAAAAAAGATACTATAGCCATTATTTTGATCTAAAGTCGGAAATAAAGGATTGACGAAAGAAGAAGTTAAAGCATTATAGTTGCTATAACCTGCATACTCTGCACCATTGGCATTTGTGATTAAGCTAACTCCTCCAGGTGTAATACTTTCAAAACCTGTTGTTCCTGGAGGAAAAGGGATTCCTGAAGAAGATAAAGCACCAAATATCAATTCTCCCTGATTGCTAGGCAAAGTTCCTAAATTGCCATCGTAGAGGGTGAGGGATAAACTTTGAGGCTGATAAAACCCTAAGGCTATGGTTAGGCTAGCTGTGGGCATCAGAAATTTTTTAATCATTATTTTTTAAGTTACTCCTTGAGAGAATTTATCTAAGAGAATAGATGGGAATCACTACCTAGAAGAGATGAGTATGATTTACAGCAGCTCGACGGCCAGGTTTGAAGTAGATAGAACGCTCGCGTCGATTACCGTCCCTGGGTCCCAAAACTTGAATCAAAGTATCGGTATCGGCATCGTACAGCGCAATTTCAATAGCAGAATTTGTCGAAGTGCTCATGGTTTGTGCTCCTTGTCTAGGCTTACAAAGAAACATCGTGTCTTTCGATGCCCCAACTATAGCCAAAATGCACGGCAGAAAAAATCCCTATTTGTTCAGGTTTATTCAGGTATTTTGCCCACAATGTTCACATTTGTCCCGATGATTTGACCACTTGGAAACGAGACATGGCATATCTATCTGGGGTTAGATATGCAGGGGTAACACCGCTATCGTAATATTTAGAAGGGTTTTATGGTTTGTTTTCTATGAGAATAGTCTTTGCTTCATTCAAGCGTGTTTCTTACCAACAGTTTTCTTACTTTTTGCTTATTGTCAGTAGTTTTTTTTGGGTAATGGTTCCCATTGCTACCAGTCAAGAAGACATTGCACCGGCTGAGTCTATTCCCTTAGAAAGCAACATTCCTGATGATAGTGCTTACTTTGCCGATATCTTAGTACGAGGTCAACCCGTTTTTCAAATTGGCAGTCTCGCCCAAATCAATGCCCGTCAACGAGCAGCGATCGTTAATCGACGGATCGCGAGTTTGTTAGCTCAATCCCAATCTATTGGACAAGTGACGGTTAAACCAGATGAACCCAGAAAAATAGCCACGTTACAAGTCAATAATCGCGTTCTGATGACTGTTACTGAGCAAGATGCTCAAGACTTTGGATTAGCAGTAGAATCATTAGCACAGAAATGGGCTGACCAAGTTAATGAAGCCTTGGATAAACCCCCTTTGGCCGTTGATGTCGGACAACGCCTCTATGGAACAGTGCGTCAACTGATGCGAAATACGTTAGGTAATTTACCTTCTATTTTAGGAGCAATCATTGTGGTGGGACTAACCTGGGGCGTAGCCAAAGTCGTCCGTTATGGTGCTTTTACTTGGGCGCAACAGACAGAAGGAGATTCTAGTTCAGAGATTCTCATTGGACGACTCAGTTATGGCTTAGTTTGGGTGATTGGTTCTGTCATTGCCTTGGGGGTTTTAGGGATTGATTTTGCTGCTTTATTAGGTGCATTGGGACTCACCAGTGTTGCCATTGGTTTCAGTCTCAAAGATGTTTTAAGTAACTATATTTCTGGCGTAATCTTATTGGCTGCTCGGCCTTTTCGCATTAATGATCAAGTCGTTATTGACGTTTATGAAGGAACCATTACTCAAATTCAGTTGCGGGCAACAACCCTGAAAACCTACGATGGACGTTTAGTGTATATTCCAAATCAAGAGGTGTTTCAAGCTAGTATTATTAACAATACGGCATCTCCTCGTCGTCGTAGTTCTGTTATAGTTGGTATCGACTATGATGAAGATATCCAAGAAGCGTAGGAAGTTATTTATCAGGTACTTGACAGGATTGAAACAGTTGAAAAAAATCCCACTCCTGACATATTGGTGAAAGAATTGGCCGCTAGTACGGTCAATTTAGAAGTCCGTTTTTGGGTAGATTCTAGACGGGGGGGTTTTCTGGCTACTACATCTACGGTAACTCAGGGGATTAAACAAGCCTTAGAACAAGCTAATATTGAAATGCCTACGGATATTTATACCTTAGTTTTTCGTAATTCCCCTAGTTAAGTATTTCCATTTTCCCTCTTCTTGCCTCCTGCCATCTGCCTCCTGCCTCCTGCCTTATAAAATTAATTCAGTTTCGTTGATTTAGCAGCACGAATAGGATTATTTTGCCACCAAGAATTAAGGGGATAGTATAAGACTGGGGCCCACAAACTACTCAAAATAGCCGAAGATAAGACCAATTGTTGATACTCTTGCCAAATATCTTCAAAAGAGCGTATCCTCAGTGAAATATATTGTAGTGAGGTGATGGTTTCAGCAATGATGACCATGAAGAAAACCATTAAAGCTACAGAAATAAAATCCTCATGAATATATTTATGTTTTTGGAAACGTGCGGTTAAGACCCCAACCACCACTAAACTAACAATATGAGACGGATACGCACCGGTTAATCCATCTTGAATTAAACCCATAACTAAACCTGCGATCGCCCCTTGAAACACTGATCGCTTGATACTCCAAACCACCACCCAAATTAAAATCCAATTGGTACCAATCCCCAGTAACTCCATCCCAGGAAGACGAGTTAGAGACAATAATAAACACAAAGTAGCAGAACCAACAATGATAACTTTATTAAGAAATGAATATCGTCTCCAAAAAGCCATAATTTCAATTATCTACTTTCATAAGGATGAATAATCGCCCATTCCAGGTCATTAATAGGGGCTGTTAATAATATCTTGGCTTCTGGTGCCGGGCCTTTTTCTAAATCTACAGACTGGATACGTCCAATAGGTAAGGCATCTGGAAATAAACGACTCACAGGAGAGGTGGTAATAGTATCCCCAGGACTCACTTGAGGGACTTTTTCAAAAAAGCGCATGATAGCAATGCGAGAACTACCCCCGATGACAACTCCCATGGTTCCCGTACGACTCACTCGGGCCCCAACACGACTGGTGGGATCGCTAACCAATAAAACGCGACTGGTGTTGGGAGTTACATCGACCACCCGGCCAATTAAACCCCCAATTCCTGTTACCACAAACCCTACTTCAATGCCATCTTGACTCCCTCGGCCCAGTACAATTTGTTTCCACCAATCATCAGCACTGCGGGCAATAATGGGGGCAGCAATAACTTCTTGTTTTTGTGCTTGAAAATAGCCTAATAATTTCTGTAATTGTTCATTTTTGCGCTCTAATTCAACCACTCGCTGTTGTAGTTCTGTAATACGTGCGTTGGTGAGTCGCTCTTGTAGGAGTTCAGGAGACTCAGACCGTAAAGGACGACTGACCCAGTAATATAGTTCTAAAATCGGGGCCCCTTGGGTTTGGCGTAAAAACCAACCAATGCCTAAAGCGACTGCTGCCCAGATTAGTTTAGAGCCATATCGACCATACCAACGACGTATTATCATTCTTATTTGCCTATTTCTCTTCTGTTTACACCATTTGAGAGCTTTGGCTCATAACCCGATCCAACACCGTGGGATTTTTCAATACTTCCCCAGTGCCTTTAACCACACAGCGTAAGGGATCTTCTGCAATGTGGGTGACAATACCAGTTTCATGGGAAAGTAGGGTATCAATGCCCCGTAATAAAGCTCCACCACCAGCTAACATGATCCCGCGATCGATGATATCGGCTGCTAATTCTGGGGGAGTGCGTTCTAAGGTTCGTTTTATAGCATCGACAATGACAGCTAAGGGTTCGGCCATGCTTTCTCTAATTTCTTCCCCTTTAATGGTGACAGTACGAGGTAGACCTGACATTAAATGTAACCCTCGCACTTCCATTTTGGGTTCTTGTTCATGACGCATGGGATAAGCAGAGGCTAAGCGAATTTTAATTTCTTCAGCGGTGCGTTCTCCAATAACCATGTTATGGACTTTTTTCATGTACTGGATGATAGAGTCTGTTAACTCGTCTCCTGCTACCCTGACAGACTCGCTTAATACTCGTCCTTGTAAACTTAAAACTGCGACTTCGGTAGTTCCTCCACCGATGTCTACAATCATATTTCCAGTGGCTTCTGTAACCGGTAAACCTGCTCCTAAAGCTGCTGCAACTGGCTCTTCGATTAACCCTACATCCCTGGCCCCAGCTTCTCTAGCAGCATCAATAACCGCCCGTCTTTCTACTTCTGTAATACCGCTAGGAATACCAATGACCATCCGTGGGTTTCCTAAGGGACTCCCTTCATGGGCCCGTTGAATAAACTCTTTGAGCATGATCATGGCACTTAAAAAGTCCGCAATGACCCCATCTCGCAGAGGACGTAAGGCCACCACGTTACCTGGGGTACGGCCTAGCATTTTCTTGGCTTCTTCCCCAACCGCTAAGGGAATTTTCCGATCTTGATCAATGGCCACCACCGATGGCTCTTCGAGTACAATCCCTTTACCCGATACATAGACCAAGGTATTAGCGGTTCCTAAATCTATACCCATGTCCCGTGAGAGGGAAAAACGATTAAAAATACCCACGTTTGTTTACGCCCCTTATTATATGAAGACTACTATGACTTAATGATCCACAAGGGATCGAACGGATTTTATTACGTTTCTTTGAGTAAGTCTAGCGATATTAATCAATTTATACTAGAAAACTACTAAACGGTAAGCATAAGTTATCAGTAATGTCATGCTAGACTAAGACGAGCCTGTTTTTGTTCCTGCCATCAATGACAAGTTCAATAATGTTGACCAATCCCTTTAATACTTAGCCGATAATCGCAGTTTGTTTGCTTTAAAATCCACTTCACATAAGTATTACTATTCGGGCCAGGAAAGTATCGATAACAATGATTATAAGGGTAAATAATTGGACTTTTTTCAATGGTTTGAGCGAGTTGATTTCCTAATGTATCTGTCCAGCAAGTTTCGCACCAACTTGTCCCATTTCCTACCCCGCTTTCTGGGTTCATTAAATTTTTATGTAAATGTCCCCAACTGTTTTGAGAGAGGGAAGGGGTTTGCCAAATTTCCCATCGATCTTTTTGATTGGCTCTGATAATAACATACCAGTAATGAACAGCGATCAAACCAATAATCGGTATTTTAGCTGCTCTTAATTCAACGATTGTTTCCATACTATTTTTACTTAAATATTATTTGTTTTTGCTTTTATTTTTCTAGATCTAGGTAATGATATAGCAGTTCCCATACTTGTGAGGTACAAAGTTTTCTAGTTTTAGGAATCAGGAGTCAAGAGTTCCTCGCTCCGGCTAAGCGCGAACAGGAGTTAGGGATTAAATATTAGATGTACCTCACTCGTTGAGAGAAACGCTATATAATAAGAAAGTTAGTAAGTAATAAAGTTGAGCATAAATTTATGAGCTTAAACGTTGTTAATCTAGTAGGTCGTGCTGGTAGAGATCCAGAAGTCAGATATTTTGAATCAGGAACCGTTTTATGTACTCTAACTATAGCTGTTGATCGTCGTTCTCGTAATAGTGACCAACCTGATTGGTTTAATTTGAAATTTTGGGGAAAGACAGCAGAAATTGCTGCTAATTATGTAAAAAAAGGTAGTTTAATCGGGATTCAAGGTTCACTGGAAATTGAAACCTGGACAGATCGCAACACAGGTGCAAATCGTTCTAGTCCTGTTATTCGTGTCGATCGCTTAGATTTATTAGGTTCTAGACGGGATAATGATCCTGGTTTGGTGAGTGGATATTCAGGAGGAGATGATGAATTCTAAAGAAACATAATCATAGATTTTCAATGGTTGGCCTGCCTTTGTTGCAGGCGTTACTATGCCCACACTCTTGATATATCTTATCTAGCAAACATTATGGTGTTTCATATTAGTTGCTTGACGGGACTGACGGGGCTCGAACCCGCAACTTCCGCCGTGACAGGGCGGTGCTCTAACCAGTTGAACTACAGTCCCTTGTTTTTTGAGCCGATCATAATCATAACAAGTTTTCAAAAAATTTGTCAAGTGTTTTTGGAAAAATATTTTGAAATCCCCAGTAATACTAAATCCGATTGCCATAACCCTTTTTTGTGGAAGCAGGGAGGAGACTTTAGAGACAAGGGAGACTGGGGGACTGGGAGAAATCATTCATATATATTCCCCCCGTCACCCTATCCCTTCCCAATACACCCAATTGAAAACTGCCATGAGGGTAAGTTTCAGCGATAAAAAAAAGCAGCGATCTGTATCGATCACTACTCAGAAGGAGAATTAAAACGTAAATTGTCAAACAGGGATGAAAGATTTAACTAAGCATCTTGACATTTTGTTCAACATCCTCATCATCATCAAAAAGACTACCAACAGTCATTAAACTTGCTTGATCTGAAGACGTTTCTTCTCTGGTTGAGTCTTCAGAAACCCCTGAATCAGTTACTTCATCATTAAGGTTATAATGACGAATTTCATAAAATTCTTTGCTCAAATGTTTAGCTTTTTCGTAGCTTTCAATATCTCCTTGTTCAAAGTAATATTTAGCAGCTAATCTTAAATCTTCAACTGCTTGTTTTTTGTTACCCATTTCTGCTAAAAGAATACCCCGATTATGGTAAGCTTTAGCATAGGTAGAGTCAAGATGTAAAGCTTCTGTATAGTCTTCTATGGCTCCTGTTTTATCTCCTAATTTTTGATGACTTAACCCTCTTTGATAATAGGCTTCAACTTCTTCAGGATTAGTCCGAATTATCTGAGAAAAGTTTTCAATTTGCTGGAGATTCTTAACAATTTCTTGGATTTCTTTTTGTTGGGATTCTAAGCTCTCAGTAAACTGCTCAAGTTGCTTTTCCTTAGTTTTAAAATTCTCGAAGAGTTGTTGATGCTCTTGAATTTTATTTAATAAGTCATTGATAATTGTTTGAACTTTTTTCTCTTTTTGACTTAACTCTTGAAATTGCTCTAAAATAACGGATTTATGACTGTTTATTTGTATAGCAGAAGTTTGCTGTGCTTGAGCTAATTCTACTTTCAATTGACGACGATTAGCCATTTGTAATGCAAGGGAAAAGGAAATAGGAATTGCAGCAAAAGCAGCATTACCAAAAAAAGAACCAACAGCCCCACTAACTAAACCAATACCTGATAGTAAATCGAAAATATCAGATAGATTATTTTGACTATTTTCGTTATTTGATTTTTGTTGTTCTACTGGTGTCTCCATGATGTTAAATCCTGTTTTATAGTTGAATCAATGATAATTAATTACTAAAAGCTAAACTAAATATTCTTCTTCTTGGTGAGTTAGAATTGTACAGTCAGAAGTTGGAGAAGCAGCACAAAGCAAAATGTATCCTTCTTCTAATTCATTAGGTTTTAAAAAGGATTCTGCTTTTTCAGTTTGTTCGACATTTCCTGTCATTATTTTCCCTAAACAATCAAAACAAGAGGCTGCACGACAGGAACAAGGATGTTCAATTCCTTTTGATTCTGCCACATCAAGAATATACTCACCAGGGGCAACATCTATGGTCTTATTTAATTGTCTTTTGGAATTAACTAATGTTACTTTAAATTTCTGTTGATTTTGAGTCATGATTAGATCCTCAATGTTTAATTAATGAACAACTGTTAAAAGATTTATGCACCTAAAATTGTGCAATCAATTTGTAAAGCAGGTAAGATAAATTTAGCTTCTTCAGGGGTTAAATATTGTTGAATGACTTCCTGAATAATGGGGTAATGAGTACGTACAAAACGCTCATATCCTACAGAACGAACAATAGTTTGTAGCCAAACTAAAAGACCATCTCGTAAACGATCTACATCATTAATAACCATAGCAGCACTGGTGTACTTGATGGCATTTTTTCTGTCTCTGCGACAAATTTCTTTACCGTGTTTATCCATGTTGTATAAACAATTGTTATAATTAAGTGCGTGCATTTTTTCTTCAACTTCTAGGACAATTTTTTCTTGATTTTCTTTGATTTTTTCATAGGTACTAACACGAATGTCAACTGACTCTAAATAATCGGTAATAAACTGTAATTCAGCATCCGTTGCATAACGGCCATCTGTGTCTAAACTTAAGTTTGAAAATTGAGTTAACATGATTATTCCTCTATACAATAATTAGGGTTTAAAATAATTAAGCATTTTGAATTTTAGTCATGTATTCTGATACTTCAATTTGAGTATCTTTTAGTTGAGTAATCATGGAACGGGTGACTAATTTTCCTTCTTCAACTAAGATCTCACTGGTAATAGGATGGAGAATATTTTCTTTAGCGCGACTGCCAATTAAATCTTCAATATTTTCGATTTCACTGACATACATCCCCGAAGGAATTTCTACTACCACTCCTTCTCCAAGTACCCTTGCTTGACAAGCTAAACGAGAGAATTTATTAGCAGTGGTAATGACTTCCATGCTGCGAATTTCTCGTCGGTTAACAGGGGATAAACTTTCCATTCCTTCTGTGATAAAAACATGGCAAGTGGAACACATTCCCCTACCTCCACATTCTTTCCATACATTCAAATCTTTTGCTAGTAAACCGCTTAAAAGATTATCATTAGTTTCTATATCAACTTGTTGATTAATTGGGTCAAGTTTTACTGCTTTTGCCATGTTAAAAGTCTCCTTTCAATTATTCACTTTGAGATTAATTGCGACATAATAATTCCATAATGGTAGAATGATCATGTCCTTCTTCAAGCCAAGTGTTAATTGGTTTAATTCTATCAGCTAAACCAATTACAAATATATTAGAATTGGCTCCCATTGATTCACAACTGGTTTGAATACAATGTAAATCTTCTCCTGTCAATTTACTGAAAAAAGCACTTAAAATTCCGGCTTCTAAAAAACACATACAACGTATATTTTGAGGAGCAACTTGGGCAAAAGGAGAATTATAAATCTTAGGAACTAAAAATCCATTTTTATAATAGTTAAAATCCATATCTAAGGTTCCCCAGCCATGAGTTTTCCAACATTCTTTTAAGGATTGAATAAATTGAATCATCTCCATTTCTGCCAAGGATTTTCCGTAGTATTCTCCCAATTCATCAGCAAATCGTTGATAAAAATTTCTACCCCACCAACGACCACAACTAAATAAAGCAACTGCACTTCCGGCTCCTAATTCATCTTCTAAAGTAGCATAAAGTGCCTCTAAGAAAGGTTGAGGTAAGGCTAATAAACGGGAACCACTACGATTTTCTAATAACCCAAATTCAAAGTCTCCTTGTAGATAAGCATCGTGAGAAAAGTAATTACCTTTTAAAGAAGATTTTTCAACTAAATTAGCTACATTAATCATGTTATTTACTCTCCTATTACTAAGGTTTCAGATTGAGATTTTGTTTCTAATAAGGTGATTTTGGCTTGTTCTAAAAAAGGATTTAAAAGCTCCATTTGCTCCAAGGAAAGCACTTTTTTTAATCCTTCTGTTAAGTTCTCAAAAATAAAGATTTCAATCATTACCATTTCTTGAGCTTGAATAATATCAGTCAGCCATTCTAAAACCCGATGTCTGAAATATTCAGGATTATTTAATAACATAGCCATAGCAGCATAACGCATGACTGACATCCAATGTTCTAACCCTTTTTCTAGGCGTTGCTTATTCTCATTAGGAAAACTTTGGAGTAAATTTTCAGCAATAAATTGAAAAAGCGGAATTTCTTGATCTCGTAAAACTCGATAGATTTCTAAACGATCTTTGAGGGTATTTGCACTGTTTTTAAGAGCGACTAATTCTGAAGCTTCAAGATAGTGATCTTCTGCTTCATAGAATAAAGTTTCAAAATCTTTTTGCATAATGTTACTCTAAAATAAATCTGATAAGTTATCTAAATCTAGCTTTGAACTAGATGAATCAATTGAATTAAGAGATAATGATGGGTTAGGGTTGGGAGCAATATTAAGAGAACTTTTCCAAACCATTGCTTGAAAAAAGTCATTAACTGATAAACTAAATAAGGATTCTTCTGATTGATTAGTATTGGGTGAAATAAATTTTTTTACTTGTTTTCCTGTCCAGTTAGATTGTAAGAAAAACTCTCGTAAACTTAAGAATAATAAGGATTCAGTATTATTGACTTTATCAGTCAGATTAAAGGGATATAATTTAATCGTTTTTCCTGTCCAATTATAGGTACGAAAAAAATCATAAACACTGATACTAGACCATGTTTGTCTACTCATCATTTAAGATACTCCCCACGGTGTAAACGCTTTTCAATATCTTTAGCTAAAGCTCCCTCATTCAACCAGAAAGTTGCAGCATCAACACGATCTTTTTTTCCAAGTAAAAACTTACAATAAGTTTCTCCCATGGCATAGCATTGAATCTCAATACAATTCAAATTCTTTTTCACTAAATTGCTGAAAAATCCCGCTAATAAACCAGCATAAATATGACAAACAGGTTTACCCACATCTCCTAGGGTTCGAGCAACCGCAGAATCAAAAATATTGACAAACATAAAGCCATTTTTCTGCTCACCCATATCCACTTCCCAGTTACCCCAACCTTGTGCGGTAAACGGCCACCACCAAGCTTCTAAAACATAGTTTAGATTCATTTGATTAAGAGGTTTGTCATACTCATATTCGGAATAAAGCCATTTTTGAAAAAAGTCTGCGTCTCGTTTTCCCCACTCTTTACCAATGTTATAAGTAACAACTCCCGCAGCACTACCGATTTCTTCTTCGAGTCCTTCGATTAACCCTAAAATAAAATCTTCACTGGTGAGAATATTACGAGATTCATTCCAATCAACAATCGTGCCTGTTTCTGTCTGAAAACAGAAGAAATCTTCTAAAGCATAATGATGATGTCGTTTGGGATATTTATTTTTTAAATGATGCTCGAATTTCGTAGCTAACTGCTGTGTTTCTTGTTTGCTATCACTTGAGGTGAAAACCATCCTATATAAACCTCAATTTATTATCAAAGATGATTTTATTGTAGGGAGATAATTTAGGGCTTTCTTCAGTGGTTATGAGGAACTTACCAGGGTTTTGTACCTAAGCTTTAGTAGTTGTACGGACTTATTGGCTAAAAAAAGTAAAATCAGTTATAAAAAATAAACAATATTACGGTTTGATAACAATTATCTAAAATTATTATGCAATTGTTGGAGCCTTTAGAAGAAACTCTGCAACATTCGGTGACAGTGTTTCGCCTAATGTTAGAGTCTGTCTCAGTAGTTTGCGTTGTCTGCGGGTTCTCTACAGCGATCCGTTGTCTAATCGTTGGTTTTCGCTCTTCCTCTTTTCCTTTTTTAGAGGTGCGTCTGCGTTTTGGTTCCTGGTTAGCTTTGGCCTTAGAATTTCAATTGGGTTCAGATGTTTTAAGCACGACGATTGCACCGTCATTTGAGGCGTTGGGGAAATTAGCCGTTATTGCTGTTATTCGGACTTTTTTGAACTATTTTTTGACGCAAGAACTGGAAGCTGAAGAAAAGCGAAAAGAGGATCAAATAGATAAAATTAAATAAGATACCCAGTGGTCTGAGATTTAACCATGTACCCAACTCATCAATGGACAATTTATAAAGAGTTTCGTTTTGAAGCAGCACATCGACTGCCTCATCATCAGGGTAAATGTAGTCGTCTTCATGGTCATAGTTGGGTGGGACGGGTTTATGTGAGTAGCGATCGCCTCTATGAAACGGGATCGCAACAGGGGATGGTTATGGACTTTGGCGAGATTAGTAGCTATATTGATCCGTTAGTGGAAAATTTTTTAGATCATCATTATCTCAATAAAACTACAGGGTTAGAAAGTCCCACCAGTGAAGCGATCGCACAATGGATCTTTGAAAAGTTAGAAGCTGTCCAACTACCAGGACTGTGTATGGTAGAAATACGAGAAACTTGTACTTCTGGGGCCCAATATCGTCGTCGTCAGCAATAAATTGTCCAAATCTAATCCTTTGCTTACAATGAAAGCACGGAAAATCCTTACCCTATCCATTTGAAATGGAAATTCTTTGTACTCGTCCAGGATGTACTCATCCTCAAAACAATTTTTCTGATCTTGATGATCCTTCAAAGCTGAAAACCGTTCAACAAAAATATTGTACCAGTTGCGGAATGCCTCTGATTTTGGCAGGCCGTTATTTACCGTCCAAGTTGTTAGGAAAAGGAGGGTTTGGTGCTGCATTTTTAGCTAAAGATCGCTTTACTCCAACTATGCGTTTATGTGTGGTCAAACAGTTTCAACCAGAAGGCAACTTAAATGCTCAAGCGTTAGCGATCGCTCAACAATTATTTGAACGGGAAGCAATTATTTTAGAAAATCTAGGCAGTAAACATCCTCAAATTCCCCAGTTATATGCTTTTTTTCCCTTAGTAGTGTCTAATCATATCACCAAAGAAGAAGAACAGTTTTTTTATTTGGTTCAAGAATTAATTGATGGAGAAGATTTAGAAACAGAATTAAAAAGAAAGGGGGTTTTTCTGGAAAATGAAATTATTGAAGTTCTTCACGAAATTTTATTAGTTTTACAGTTTATTCACGATAATAATTGTATTCACCGTGATATTAAACCCTCTAATATTATGCGGGATAAACAAGGGCGTTTATATTTATTAGATTTTGGCGCAGTTAAACAAGTGACTGCTAATGCGGGAAACCCTCAAAAACGCTCGACGGGAATTTATTCTATGGGGTTTGCTCCCCCTGAACAAATGCAGGGATCTACAGTTTATCCAGCAACAGATTTATATGCTTTGGCTACAACTTGCTTAAATTTGTTAACAGGAAAACCTCCAGAAGAGCTATACGATTCTTATAATAATTGTTGGAATTGGAAGCCGTATGTTACTAATATTAGTGATGGGTTAGCTAGTATTTTAGATCAATTATTATTACCCAGTCCAAGCGATCGCTATCAAAGTGCATCTGAGGTTTTACAAGCGTTACATTCATCTCAATATCAAGGAAGTTCTTCAAGTGTAAAAACCTCAATTCAAACCTCATCAAATCCTTCCATTTCTTCTGTTCCTTCTCAACCTTCTCCTGCTCCTATTTCTCCTAGTCCAACAAAGAGTTTTTCTAGTGTTGATTTATTAATCTATTCAGGGTTTACGGGATTTGAGGGAGCGATCCTCATTTTGGGTTTAAAAAAGTTCTTATCGGCTCCAGGAATTGTTATCGGATGTATGATAATGGGTGGATTAATTTATCTTGAATATCGCCGTATACTTGACAAAAAAGATTTATTAATTATTGGAACACTTACACTATTTTTATTGATAATTTCTTTATTTTTTAACATTTTAGTATTAGACTCCGTTTCATTTTTGTTAATATCAGGATTAGTAACAGCAACGGGTTTAATAGCCGTTACTTCTCTATTTAAGCTAATTTATCAACTACTTTCTCGTATTTTTTGATTTTAAAATGGCTAAAAAATTGATGAATGGTAAAGTATATTTAGTAGGTTCAGGAATAGGACATATAAACTATTTAACCCTGAGAGCCTATCATCTTTTATCCCAAGCTGAGGTATTAATCTATGATGCTTTAATTGATAAAAATTTACTTAATTTAGTACCTGAATCTTGCCTAAAAATTAATGTTGGTAAAAGAGGAGGGCAACCCAGTACAAAGCAAAATAAAATCAATAGCTTAATAATTAATTACTGTTTACAAGGAAAACAAGTTGTTAGATTAAAAAGTGGAGATCCTTCAATATTTGGTCGTGTTAATGAAGAGATTAAAGCTTTACAAGAAGCTAATTGTCTGTATGAATTAGTGCCAGGAATTTCATCAGCTTTAGCTGCGCCTTTATTGACAGGAATACCCTTAACTGATAAGGAAATAAGTCCATGTTTTACTGTTTTAACAGGACATGAACCTGAGTTATTAAATTGGCAAGCTTTAGCCAACATTGACACATTAGTTATTTTAATGGGAACCAGAAATCTTGAAGAAATTGTTAATAATTTACTCAATAATGGGCGATCGCCTGATCAACCAATTGCGATTATTCAAAACAGTGGAAGTTCTCAAGAAAGAGTTTGGATCGGCACCTTAAACAGTATAATAAAACAAGTCTCAGGACTGTCTTTATCTCCCGCCATTATTATTATCGGAAACGTCGTTAATTTACGTTATATGTCTTCATCTATTAGCCTTCCTTTAGCTCAAAAAACTGTATTAATTACCCGTGCAAAAGAACAATCTAGTCAGTTTAGTGTTCTCTTACAACAACAGGGTGCAAACACCATAGAAATGCCAGCTTTAGAAATTTTACCCCCGTCGTCTTGGGAACAATTAGATTTAGCCATTGAAACATTAGCATCCTTTGATTGGTTAATTTTAACCTCAGCAAATGGGGTTAACTTTTTCTTTCAACGGTTACAAGAATTAGGTCAAGATATTCGTGCTTTGGGTAATATTAAAATTGCGGTAGTGGGTCAAAAAACAGCATCTTGTTTACAAGAATATCATTTAACCCCTGATTTTATTCCCCCTAACTTTATTGCCGATGAATTAATTGACCATTTTCCTGAAAGTTTAAGTCATCAAAAAATTCTATTTCCTCGTGTAGAAACCGGAGGAAGAGAAATCTTAGTTAAAGAATTACAAAAACAAGAAGCCAATGTTGTTGAAGTTCCTGCTTATCAGTCAGGATGTCCCGAAACAATTGATGCTCAAGCATGGGAAGCATTACAAAATAAACAAGTTAATATTATTACCTTTGCGAGTTCTAAAACGGTCAAAAACTTTTATCAATTACTGCAAAAAGCACTACAGACTAACAGTAAATCAGATATTTTGTCTCTCCTAGATAATGTTTATATTGCCTCCATTGGCCCGCAAACCTCAAAAACCTGTTATGAGTTATTAGAAAGAGTCGATATAGAAGCTCAAGAGTATACCCTAGAAGGATTAACTCAAGGATTAATACAGTATTTTAGTTAACCTTAATTTCCACTTTTTTCTCTGATCTACTATAAAAGTTCACCTTTTCAATCCCTAAAATTCCCTTATGTTTGGGACTGACATTCTTTAATTTAAGACTTATGCTGAAGATAGAGGGGATAAAACTTAACCCCTACAGCATCAGGAGGGAATAAAAAATGTTAACACTTAATCTGAAAAAATCAGGCTTTTCAACCCTTGGTGCGTTTTTAATTGCTATTACCACCACCACATCTTTATTACCCTTAACCACCGTTTCTGCTCAACCTGTTTCTAAAGCTAACCTCACTGCAACAGACACTTATCGGGTTCGCATTCCCCAAGGAACTTTAATTCCTGTAACTTATAATCAAGCAAGACAAATTCGCATTAATCAAGGGGAATATTTACCCCTAGAATTACAAGTATCAGCTAACCTACGGGATAGTAATGGTCGTCTTTTAATTCCTGCTGGTACAAGAATCAGAGGCCAACTTGAACCCACCAGACAAGGAACTCGCTTTGTTGCACGGGAGATGATTATTAATAACCAATGGATACCTCTTAACGCCACATCACAAGTCATTTCCAGGACAGAAACCGTCAACGATGGGGCAACGGTTGGTAATATCTTATCAGGAACCTTTGCCGGTGCGGGTACTGCCACTATTATTGCAGGAACTACAGGCGATCGCCGTATTGATCCCTTAGAAGTGTTAGGAGGTGCTGCTTTAGGAACCCTCTTAGGATGGGGTTTACCCGAAGGTCAAATTATTGGAGGTGGAGAACATCAACAAGTTGTCATCGATCCTAACCGTGATCTCACCTTAACCCTTAATTCTGATCTATCTGTCATTGCCAACCATTCAACACAACGACAAACAACGACCTATTATCCTACGTTTCATATTAGTCGTTAACCCTGTTTTTTGCTGTGAGGAGTGTCTACTGAGATCTTGCACCAGTACAAGAAAACTCAATATAAAAAGAAAGAAAATCAATTTTCAAGCAGTTACAGTCAAAATCAATCCTGTTCCCCATTCCCCATTCCCCATTCCCTCTCTAAACTAGCTAGTTTTATCAAAGGTGCAAGATGTGAGTCTAGTTTTAACAGCATTCAGGGAATACTAACACTACCAGATTTATCATTCCCTCAAATAAAGATTATGAAACCATTAGGATCGATTATATTAGTGTTAGGGTTAATTTTTGTTGCTGTTGGGGACAGTTTTTTACCGAAACCCCTAAGTACCGCGAGTAAAAATGCTCGTACCCAGGTCAATAAAGTTTTTCTTAGTTTTACCCCAGATACTGACTTTGAGAAACCGAGTAAGCAACGAGATGCACAAGTGAACGATATGGAAGAAAGGGTTAAAGGAAACCGAGATCAATTGATTGAACAACCATAATTGATAAATAATTGAGATTTTATTCTACAAAATAAAAACCCCAGATTCACTGGGGTTTAATGACAGAAATCTGAGATTGACCAAAATTCTCAATCAACTCGTAAATTTTTATCTTAGTATGTGTGAATTTAGTAAGGAATAAACAGATATTATAAAATCGGCGATCGCACTTCTTTAAATTAATTCAATTTGATATAATATTCATACTGAAATTCAATCTTAATGGATGACCACTACCACTGAATATAAACATATTATTCTCAATGATGATCAAATTCCTATTATTGAAGGAACAACCCTAAAAGTAGTAGAAATTATTATGGCAAAAACTGCTTATGCTTGGAGTCCCGAAGAAATACATTTTCAACATCCCTACCTCACCATGAGTCAAATTTATGCTGCATTAGCATATTACTGGGAACATAAAGCAGAATTAGACGCTGATATTCAACAAAGAGAGAACTATGCTGAAACCATGCAAAAAAATACGCCAAAAACTCCTTTTATTAAACGATTAAAATCTCAAGAACTGTTATAAATGCCTGTAACTTTTTATATGGATGAACATATCCATCGTGCCACTGAAATTAAACAAATATTATTTAGTCAATATCAAGATTTTCTGATTGAATCAAATCGTCGTCAATCTCAAAATATTCAATTTTCTGGTGTTATTTTTGCCCGTCAATCAATTGTGTCTATTGGCCAATGTATTAATGATTTAGAACTTATTGGAAAACTAGGATATCCCGAAGAATTTATTAATCAAGTTCAATTCTTACCCTTGTAAAAAGTTTGATCGCTTCTTTAACATTTTCTCGTACTTCTTCTATAGCACTACATGCTAGGGAATGGGGAATGGGGAATGGGCAATAGGCAATAGGCAATAGTCCACTGTACAAAGGTTTCAGCTTGTAGAAATGTCCTAACAGTAATGCGTAGTGCTATATTAAACATTGATGTATTTAAAAATGAAAACATTAATTATACTGTTTTAATTAGTGTTGATGCTCAAGCTTTTTTCGAGAGCATTCCCCTAGTCGCTGATTTATGGGACAACATAGAATAACTCGGTAAAATGTTCACCACAAATCCTCTTCACCTTGAGTCTGTTATAATCGAACCATCGGGAACTTTCTTTCGAGATGCTGCTAGGTTTTAGAACTAAGCTAAAACTCAATAACCAACAAAAAACCATCATGGCTCGCCACGCAGGTTATAGCCGTTGGGTTTTTAATTGGGGACTAAAAGCTTGGAGTATAACTTATCAAGAGGGATTGAAACCCACAGCTAATAAACTTAAAAAGTTTTACACCAATTATGTCAAACCATTATATCCGTGGCAAGCCCAATTATCCTCAAGGGTTTATCAATATGCTTTTGTGGATTTAGATCAGGCTTTTAAACGTTTCTTTAAAATCAAAGGAACGGGTTATCCTAAGTTCAAAAAGAAAGGAATAAATGATAGTTTTACTTTGGATAATTGTGGAAAATGGATACCGTTAGGGTCAACGAGAATCAAGTTACCCTTTATTGGGTTCGTTTCAACTTATGAAGCACTGCCGGATTGCCAAGTCAAAAAAGTCACTTTGACGAAAATAGGTAAGGATTGGTTTATATCTTTTGCTTACTCGCGAGAACGACCAATCTCTGAGAAAAAAACGGCGATAGTGGGAGTAGATTTAGGAATTAAAACCTTAGCGACTTTAAGTAATGGCGAAGTATTTCCTAACCTGAAACCTTACAGAAAAGCATCTTTAAAATTAAGCCGACTTCACAGAAACTTGAGCCGTAAAGTCAAAGGGTCAAAAAATCGAACAAGGGCGAGAATTAAACTAGCATCTCAATATCTGAAAGTTGCTAATTTAAGAAAAGATTATCTCCATAAAATCACCAGTTACTTAGCTAAAAACTTCTCAAATATTGTCATAGAAGACCTCAATGTTAAAGGGATGTTAGCTAATCGAAAGTTAGCTAAAGCCATCTCGGAACTAGGTTTTTATGAATTTAGGAGACAGCTAGAATACAAATGTGAGCTTTATGGGTCAAAATTGACTATAGTTGGCAGATGGTTCCCTAGTTCTAAAACCTGCTCTAGCTGCGGCTCAATTAAGACCGATTTGTCTCTATCAGAGCGAATTTATAGTTGTGAATGTGGTTTAGAGATAGATAGAGACTTAAATGCAGCCAAAGTGTTAGCCAATCAAGCGGTAGGCTATACCGTTTTAGCCTGTGGACAGAGTGCCGCCGACGGTTCTGGATGAAGCAGGAAGTAAACCTCAATGTGTCATATTATGTCGCGTTGTATCAGTTTTATATAGCAGGAAGTCAAAGATTATGTATCTATGTATCTTCTGAGGAAGTCACTTGAGATTTAGCTAATTTAAGTAACAGTCTTAACGCTTCATTAACTGATTCATCTGTCGGAAACGCTTTAGCAATATCTGGATCAAGTAATACTAAATTTGTTCCTTGACGGTATTGATCAACATACTTACCTCTAACTCCTCCAGTTAAACTAGATAAGTCATAATTAGGACGTAATTCATCATCAAATTCGGGATTAACTTCCTTCTTCATAAAACCTCCTTTCTTGGCGAGTAGCTAATCTAGCACTAATAATACGAATTTTATTATTTCTATCAGTATGAGCTAGGATAATAATTTTTCCAGTCTGTGATAATCCTATTGTAATATATCGGTTTTCATATAGAGAATGATCAGGATCTGGATAGGTGAGAGATAAAGGATCATTAAAGATAGTGGCTGCTTCTGTGAAAGAAACATTATGTTTTTGGATATTCTTAATAGCCTTATCTGGATTCCATTCAAACTCCATAATTATTAATTATATCCATTTGTTTACCCCACAACATCCCTTAAAAACAACCAATTAAGACGGTGCGTTACATTTCATTAACACACCCTACAAGATCAGCGATCGCACTAAAAAATGAGGTACATTAGTCAAACAAAATGTACCCCATATTAATACAGAGAAACTTCTCTTATTTTCTCTTGATGTGGGCTAATTTTCGTTTAAAAGCAGTACCGAAACCACAAGCAACACCAGCCCCTAAAATGGTTAAAGGTTCAGGTACAGCAGTCGCCTCAACTTCATAAACATAAGCGGTTCCTCTGGTTCCCCCGCTACTAGAATCGACTCTAAGTCTTGCTCCAATTACTAAATTATCACCATCAATAGCAACAGACCAACCAAAGAGGTCAAAACTAACAGGGTTAGGACTGTAGAAGGTGTTGAGCAAGTTACCTGTTGTGACATCAAACAAATAGGCTGCCCCTGCATTCTCCACCACTGTATTGTTGTTTGTCAGAGCATCATCAACAAACGCACTAACCAGGGCAAAATTACCATCAATAAGGATTTTTCAAGGTTTGGGTGAGAGAATAAGGTGTTGATGCTTGAGCATGAGGCAGAAAAATATTTAAACTAAAAACTGTGACTCCAAAAGCAAAAATGTTTCTTAACATGACAAAATTGAATTCCTTTTAAGGATGAAATTGGGGTTCAATAGTCTTATGAAATGGTTAAGGAACAGAAGAATAAAGATAAAGACTATTGTTGAATAAATGAGCTATATCTTAACAAACCTGACCAGAAAAAGCGAGGCAAAAAGCTAAAAATCTTCTAGAAATTTAAAAGAAAGCTTTATATTCCAACCGATTTCTCTATAAAGTATCACCGATAGTCACACATTCTGGTCAATCAAGAAAAATTTTTCCCCAATTGGTTTCCCCTTTTTCATAAATTACTGCATATTATTTCATTTTTCTTGCTCTAACGGTGCCATAAATACTTGAGGATTTACATTAAAACGTTCTGCTAACTGTTGAATTTGATGAAAAGTTAACACTTTATTTTTACTTAAAATTTCCTGTGTTATCTCAGGTGTAGCAATTTCAGGTAAATCAAATACAGTTAACCCATGTTCCTCTATTAAATAAGCTAATATCTCACTACCACTACAATCAGCTATAGGATAATGTTCTGATTCATATACTTCAATTAATGTTCCCAAAGTTTCCAATAAATTATAAAGGGGATGTTCTTCATTTGTGCCAATTTCATCAATTAAAACATTTAATCGTTTAACCGCTTGCTCATATTCTTCTTCATTACGAATCATCAGAATAGGAGCAACGGCCTGCCAATGAGTGTTAATATCTGGGGGAAGTATTGTTAAGTTTTCCATTTGTCTTTGTCATATTCTGAATGAGTTAATATATAACGAATATAAACTTTCTGACGATTAAAGTGAATTGAAGTAATTAAACGATATTTATTACCTCCAATATTAAACACAACTAAATCATTAACTAAATCAGCACTGGGAAGAACAAAACGTAATTCTTCAAAGTTTTGAAAAGATGATCAATATTGTCTTTATATCTTATACCATATTCTTAAAAAATACCTATCAATACCATCTCATGGTCAAGTATATCAGTAAGTGTTATGTTGGGTTTCCTTTTGTCAACCCAACCTACTAGCGATCGCAATCAAAAAATTGATCATCAAGAATAGAGATTAATGAGTAAGGACATTGTTGAGGAAAAGTATCTAAGGGTAATTTAGTTTCTGCTTTAGCTTGTTTAATCGCTTCTTGGTAACTTTCATCGATAATAGTGCTAAGATAGGGTTTCAAACTAGGAGACTCTTTTAAAGCTTTCTTGATACGTCGACGATGTTCTAGAATACTTCTTTCCCAACTTCCTGTACGTTTTTCTGGTTGATATTGCCATTTTAGTAGATGAAGCAAAAGGACAATTAAATTGCTTTCTAAAGCTCTCCTTTCACTTCTTCCCATATCTTCAATTTCCTCTAATAAGTTCTCCCAATCTACGTCTTGATAGTTTTTTTGTCGCAATTTTTCTAAGTTACTTTCTATCCACTGTAAATAATCAGTTTCGTATAAGTTTGAAGTTGTTGCTTTTATTGTTTCCATAATGTTACTATCTCCATATAATAGTATCAGAAGAGATAAACGAGCGTTAAAAATGGTAGGTGCTTCTGTTAAGATGCCAAGATCCGCTCTTGTAGGTTGGGTTGAGGAATGAAACCCAACAAATTACCCCTGATCTTGTAGGTTGGGTTCAGGAACAAAACCCAACCCACGTTATATTTATATTATTTTAATCGAAGCTTTTTCTGGTACTTGCTCAACTTTAACTAATTTAATTTGAGATTCAGTAACTTCTACGGTATCTTGAGTAATTAAACCTTCTACACTGTAACCATCTTCTCCTTGAGACATAGGATAATGTTCAACAATTACACCAACGCTACCTTTTTTGAGATTAAATTCAGGAATATCTTCAGTTAATTGTACTTGAGAAAATAGAGGAAATATCATTTTTTATTGCTCCTATGCTGGAAATAGAGTAACAAATTGAGTGGTTTTTTCAGTAACTATCCAAATCGTTTTTATCTTTAAAATTCTCCCATTAGGACAAGTTAATGACCCAATAATCTGATATTTTTGCCCGTATTTTGTTTTTCGGGTAGGTTGTGCTTCTAGCGTTAAAATTTGTTCTCGTAAATCTTTTTCTAATTGTTGCCAGTTATCTAAATTATAACCTCCCTGCGCCAAATATTGCGATTTGTCATCTTTTGGTAGAGGGATTAATAGATATTGAGTGAGTTTATTGGCAAAAATAATAGCGTTTTTATTCAAATACATTTAACTACATTCTAAAAAAACTAAAGAAACTCACCTCATTATTGACTTAAATTGATTTTCACTACTTAAATAACACTATCCATAATTATATACTAATTTCATAAATCACTGCATACTGCTTCATTTTTCCTCTCTTCCTTAGTATTACACATTAATTATACATAAATCTAAAGCAATTTGTATTAGTTGAGTCGCAGCAATTTCATACTGAGTTTCTTGTCCTCTTGGTTTACTTCTTAAATATCCTGCTGGAGTTTTTTGTGAAGGTAATAAAGGTAGATTTTGAATAATTTTATCAAAATCCGCCTGAGATTTCGGACTTTTATGAGCGATCGCATTTCTGATTTTATGATAACGTCCTAAATAAGCTTTTTGATCGTTGTCAAGATTATTGAAAGGAATCCCATCATGGAAAAAAATTTCTGCTCTTTTTATTGTTTTGTTATAAGGTAACCAGTCAAGATATCTTTGTCCTCCTAAAATAACTGAATTAATTTCTGATTGCGGAGAAATTTTAATTTTACGAATTTCGTTAATTTTGTACCCATCAATAGTAACTTTTCCTTCAAGTAATCCCCAGAATAATTCTTCAAGTAATTGTTCAAAATCAGTGAATAAACCTAAAAATAAACCATCATAAACAGTTAGAACGTCACTTTCATCTAGACTATTATTAAGCAACAAGTTTTCTATTTTGTTTCTTGTTAATTCTTTCTTTTCTACCCTGTATCTAAAATTACTAAATAGTATCTCTGCTTTCTTTGGCATAATTTTAGTCAGAGTTTTTAACAAAATCAATCAAATAATTATATATAATTTTCCTCTCCTTAATACCTTGTCTTCGAGAATTAAAAAGTGTTTTATTTTTCAGCGTATCATTAGCCATTTTTATTCTTTCTACAACTACTTCAGAAATTTTTTGTTTATCATCAGATTCGGATTTCTTTATACTATTCAATCCAAAAATTAAATCATAAATTACAGCAAAGAAAATATATATTTTAGTTTGTTGCCCAAATTTTGAAACCAGTAAAAAATCTTTAAAGTTCTTATCAATAATTTCCATAGTATTATGAAATCTATTATATATTTGATTTTTATAAGGCATAGAGTTATCATATTTGTTATAGTAATCTTCTATGATCTTATCGTTACTACCCATTACTTTCCCATCTAACATCATCATAATGAGTTCTGATGTTAGTTTAACTTCTTTCATTCTTGCAATGTCATCATCTGTAAAAACTTTCCAGTCTTTCCAATACCATAAACATTCTAATGCAAGTTGATAAGCAAGAGTTTTGAACTCTCCAAAATATTGAGAGTTTCTTATTTCCTGTTTATTTAATTGATAATAAGTTGAATTCATTCTACGAAATATATCAATGACTTCTCTATCATCCATTTGCGGAGAAAGAATATGAACACTAAACTCATACTCTAAAATCTCTCGTTTAATTTCATCATCGAGTTCTTGAAATGTTTTTTTTGCTATTTCTTTATTATGATTTTTTTGTACAGTAAATTGATCTTTTTCAGGATCATAATCTTCTAAAGACCGAGGTGCAACAAAACTTAAAAGAGTTCTTAATCTTTGTTGTCCATCAACTACCTCACGCTTTGGACGTAAAGTTTCAAGATCAATAGGAAGATCCCTTAAAAAAATAATAGGAATCGGTAAACCTCTAACAATTGTATCAATCAGATAAGATTTAGTCCCAGGTTTCCATACTGATCTACGTTGAAATTTAGGGGATAAAATTAATGCTTTATCTTTTTGCCAAGATACAAAATCAGCAACTTTAAAAAAGGTTTTTTTGTATTCAATTGTTCCCATAATTCTAGTTCTCGTTTTGTTAGAACATAAACAAAGTAAGGTGGGCAATGCCCACCCGACAAGTTAATTATTTAGCAGGGGTTAAGGTTTTTTCCTCAACCATAACGGGGTTAGGGTTCGTTTCAGGGCTGTTTGCCTCAGAAGGCGGAACCACTTGCCAGAATTTGCCTACATATTCACCCCAGTTATTGAGGATATGTTCGGCTTTTTTACTGCCAGTACGTTCAAAATGAGACTCAATTAATCCTTTTAATTGGCCTTCTCCCGCTTCGGTACAAATGCGTTGAATTTCTACAATTTCGGGGTTAACTTTTTCGGGGAAGCTGTTATCTTCATCCAAAAAGTAACCTAAACCGCCGGTCATTCCTGCCCCTACGTTACGGCCAACGGAACCGAGAACAACAATAACACCACCGGTCATGTATTCACAACAGTGATCCCCTGCCCCTTCAATAACCGCTTTACCCATGGAGTTACGCACCCCAAACCGTTCACCAGCGCGGCCATTGGCGTATAAAACACCGCCAGTTGACCCGTAAAGGCAGGTATTACCCACGATAACATTGTCTGCTGCCTCATAGGTGGCATCTTTGGGAGGAACGATGACAACCTCTCCTCCGTGCATTCCTTTGCA
>JASJDW010000242.1 GCA_030064955.1 Crocosphaera sp. | reverse complement strand
CCCTTCGGGTAGACTTCGTCCCTCAATGAAGTCCGGCAGTTGCTCCTCGGCGGAAACCGGAGGGGCTGTCTCCTGGGGTGTCCCCAGGAGTTTATACGCCCCGTCCAAGACTGCACTGCACTCATCATCAGCTTAAAACAATGAATCCCTAGCATCGAAAGTGACTCTCGTTTAAACGAATGATTACGAGCGACAAGGCGCGAGGTTCCCTCACCTTGGAAATGCGCGATGACGGCTTTCATCTCTTAGCTGAACGCTGAACGTTGACGGCTGAATGCTTACCTTATTGTAGCAAGGTGGGCAAATTAGACACTTATCTCAGTTATTCATAATGGAGAAAACTTTGCCCACCTGACAAAACTTAAAGGATTTTTTCTAACCCATAAACCAGACTTTTTAACTGAGTTATTTTACGGATACACAGTAAAACCCCTGCCATATAACAGGAGCGATGGCTGGTATCATGACGTAACGTATAAATCTGTCCCTCTGAGCCAAAAATAACCTCTTGATGAGCAATAAATCCAGGTAAGCGTACACTATGAATCCGAATATTATCAGCCGTTAAACCCCCTCTAGAACCCGCGATGTTTTCTGTTTCTTGGACAGAAGGAGGATTATAGGTTTTCCCTAAATCGGAGAGCATTTGCGCTGTTTTAATAGCTGTTCCACTGGGTGCATCCGCTTTTTGATTGTGATGAAGTTCGATAATTTCAACGTGGTCAAAATATTGGGAAGCTTGAATCGCTGCTTGTTGGAGTAAGACCATTCCGATCGCAAAATTAGGAATAATTAAACAGCCGGTACTCGCTTTGTCAGCAAACTCAGCTAAGTCTTGTAACTGCTTATCCGTCAGTCCCGTCGTTCCCACCACCGGACGTACCCCATAAGCGATCGCACTTCTAACGTTCTCATACACACCGTCAGGATGGGTAAAATCCACCATTACCCCTTGTACTGGTTCCTGAGTCGCCACCACCAAAATGCTTTCTAAATCATCAACGATGGGTACTTCTAAAGCACCACATCCAGCGACTTCTCCCACATCTTGGCCACGATAGTTGGGATTTTTATCCACAGCCCCAACTAACATCATATCCTCTGCTTGGGACACTGCTTTGATCACTTCACGACCCATTTTACCAGCAGCACCATTAACAACGACGGGGATAGGGGTTTCTACTGTCATTTGTATTTTTAATCCTTAAATGTACCAAGATTCAGTTTCATTTTACCCGAAACTGTGGACTCAAATTTAAGAAAATAATTAAGAATGAAATGATCACTCATCACTTTATTTTGGGAATCCTCTTTATAAGAAGATAAATATGATCTTGCAACCCACGAGACTATGATTAGTGATGACTAAAAAAAATCAACGACTTAATCAAATTATTCTTGATGAAATTGCACGAATTACAGAAAATAATTCAGTCAATCGTCAAGTGCTAGAAGAGTTTGCTTTTTTTGTTATCGATTTATTTAGATCAAAATGAAACCAGAGGGATTATTTATAAAATTAAGGATTTTATTACTCAACATGATGCAAGAATTCGTAAATCTCTTGCTCGTAAAATCATCACTGAGGAATTAATAGAGAATGACAAAATTATTGTTTTACGCATATCTAAAAGAATGAGTGAAACTTTAAAAAATAAATCAAGACAAGAAGCTTGTGAAATTATTTGTGGTGAATTTCCTAAACAATTTAAAATACTGTCACAATCATTTGTCAAGGATGTAAAAGAGATAGAAAAAGCTAAAAAGAAAGCAAAAAAAAGAGATAAACATACTTGTCAAATAACAGGAAGAAAACCTGCTAATCATGATCAATTTAACCTAGCAGTTCATCATTTATACTGCTCAAAAAAATATCCTCGTTTAGCTACGGTAGATGTTAATCTTATTACAATTGCAGAAAATATTCATAAAGAATTTCATGGATCTTTAGGTGGATTTAATAAACCCTGTACCCTTGATGATTTCATTGAATTTGTCCATTATCATTACCCTGAACATCAACCTGAATTAACCGTTAAACTACAAAAAGCTAAAAAAGAATTAGGTAAAGTGTCATAAAAATTGAAAAAATCCTAAATTTAGGCTAAGCATTCAGCTATCAGTCATCAGCTTACTTTATGTGTTTATAGGGGAACCCAAATGTTTCCCAAAGAAGAATCGAAAGTGACTGAAATTAAACCAATGCTTATGAGTGACAAGGCGCGAGGTTGAGGTGGCGTGGTTTGAGGTTTCTGATAACCCTTGTTACCGCCTTCCCTCGCCAACAGAATGCGCGGTGATCGCTTTCATCTCTTAGCTGAACGCCGAACGCTGACGGCTGAATGCTTACAATTTAGGAAAAGGTTTTTAGCGATCGCTGACTTGAAACTCATTGAGTATAAATTCTCAAATTTATGATTAATTATAACCATGATAATCATGAAATATACAGAGAACAATAATGGAGAATTTACGCAATTTTAGCGATTGTCAAATCCCAAAAATCCCTTAATAATTAAGGCAAGAGCAAATCATTTCTCTTGTTAAGTCTTAATTATAGTCAGAATGCTTACCTGAATAAAACCATGATAATTAACTCAGACGATATTGATACTCAACTTACTGAACTGGTTCCCCTAAAGGTACATAAAAGAAAGGCTAAAAGATTAGGAATCAATAAAGGTAAATTAGTAAAATTGGTTTTTAATCAAAAACAAGTTTATCATCCCTGTCAAGGAAGAATTATTGATGATTCTTTTGATGGATGTGGTTTACTGGTGAAAAGTAATGAAAAGATTTATAAAGGGAAACAATTGTTGATTTTAATAGAAAATCTTGAGCCGATCAAAGCCGAAATTATGTGGAGTCAACTCATAGGGAATAATGAGTTTAGAATTGGTGTAAAATATTTAGGTTCTAAAGACTTAAAAACCAAGTTATTTTTTGAGAAAACTAATTTAGACCAGACTTAAATCGATTATGACTAGAAAGTTTAACTAAACTCTATGCAAATTTCACCCTATTAGGTGAAGATAATAGGGTGAAATTTCTGAGATAGTAAAAGGATAACTGGGTAGAGAATTGTATTATGATTATTTTTACTAGATTGATGATTGCTGCTGCGATTGTTTTTATTATTGCTGATATTGTTCCTTTCCCTAACTATCCTTCAGGATATATTGCTACAACCATTAGCCAGCAAAATCAGCCAAAAAAGTAAGTTAATCTGAAGTTGGGAGAAAGAAAACATAGTCTATAGTTCGGGAAATTAATACTTATTCTATGGACTGTTAAATATACACTATATTCTAAAATATTTCTCCCTTATGTCTAACTCAATTGATGACCAACTGTTTATCTTCCTGAGATAATTTCTACTAATCTTGCTGCTAATGTTGCTAACAGTCCATAGATAATCATGGCGGTAATGGTATTAATTTCAAGGACATTATTACCCAAATTAATATCGTTAAAAAGATTCATGAACGGTGCAACAAACGGACTTGACCAACCATAAATCACTTGAGAAAATAAACTATCAGGATTAGCACCAGCCAACTTTAAGAGAAACCGTAAAACCAGTAAAGTTTCTAAAGCACTGACTAAGAAAAACATCCCTTTTAACAAGCGATTAACAATAAGATTACGTCGGGCTTGTTCTAAACGACGTTCTTCTTGTTCTAATCTTAACTCTTCTTCCTGTAGTTGAATTTCTTGCTGACGTTGTTCATAATTATCATTAGGGTGAGTGGTGTTGTGTTCAGAATGTTCATTCATGGTTTTTTCTCCAAAGAAAAGACAAAATTTAACTGATAATTAAAATCGGGGTTTTGCCATTAAAACGACACAAGATCGTCCGTTGGTCGTATAATTTTGGGTCGTTATTTCTACAGCACTTTCTAATTCACAAAAAGTTTTATTTAGGGGTAAAGCAGTATCAAGGATGCGATACCAACTGTCTCCATTTTCCAACCAAGGTAATTCAAATTCTAAGGGTTCCCAATAAGCATTAAGCATGACGTGAAGATACTCATTGTTTTGAGGATGACGCAAACTAAATGCCAAACAATGGGAATAATCTGACCAATCAGGTTCTCCTAATTTTACCCCATGCCAACTAATATGAGGATGGTTTGGATCATTATAAGCGACCTCTAAGCGTTCCTCTTGATTGAATAATTCTAATCCTTGAGTAAAGTAAATTAAACGTCGCACAAAGCACCATAAATCATATTCTTTTTCCACCCCATCCCAATTAAACCAACTTAACTCATTATCTTGACAATAAACATTATTATTACCCCGTTGGGTGCGTCTTATTTCATCCCCCATTAACATCATTGGAGTTCCTTGGGAGAAAAATAGGATGGTGAAGAAGTTTTTAATTTGTTGGAGTCGTAATGCGTCGATGTCTGGATCATTGGTTTCTCCTTCTATCCCACAGTTCCAACTATTATTATGATTATCCCCATCCCGATTATCTTCTCCATTTCCTTCGTTATGTTTTTTATCGTAGGAAACTAAATCATTGAGGGTAAAACCATCATGACAAGTGACAAAATTAATACTGCGATTAATATCAATATCCTCTCGGTGATAAATATCAGGACTTCCTAGAATACGACTAGCAACGTGGGGAACCATTCCAGTATCCCCTTTGATAAAACGACGTACATCATCCCGAAACGGTCCATTCCACTCAGCAAACCAATCCGCTAACTCCACAAATCGTCCCACATCGTATAATCCCGCAGCGTCCCAGGCTTCTGCAATGAGCTTTGTCCCTGCTAAAATGGGGTCAGATTCGATAATCCATAAAATATCAGGGGTGGTTCCTCTTAACTCTTCTAAGGGGTTTCCAGAGGAATCTCTAGACAAAATAGAAGCCAGATCAAACCGAAATCCATCCACGTGCATTTCTGTTACCCAGTAATGCAAACATTCCAAAATAAAACGACCCACAATGGGATGATTTCCCCGAAAGGTATTTCCACAACCGCTATAATTTTTGTACACAGAATGATCTTGTTCTAAAATGTAGTAAGTTGAGTTATCAATCCCGCGAAAATTTAAGGTGGGTCCTCGTTCGTCTCCTTCGGCGGTATGGTTAAAAACCACATCTAAAATGACTTCTATCCCTGCTTTATGTAACGCTTTCACCATGTCCCGAAACTCATTAACCGGACCTAAAGGACTTTGATCGCAACTATAAGGACGGTGAGGTGCAAAAAATCCGATGGTACTGTATCCCCAATAATTTTTAAGTCCGGGTCTGACATCTTCCACATCGAAGTAGTGAACAGGTAAGAGTTCAACCGCAGTGATCCCTAAATTTTTTAAATAAGGAATTTTTTCGATGACTCCGGCAAAAGTTCCCCGTTTTTCAGAGGACACCCCTGAACTGGGATGACGGGTAAACCCACCCACGTGCATCTCATAGATAATACTTTTAGAATAGGGAATACGTAAACGAGGCGTTTTATCCCAGTCTCCTTCCCAGTCGTAGGTTTCTGTGTCTACAACGACGCTACGCAACGCTTGAGCGCAATTATCTCCAGGATGGGCTGCTGCATCCCGATTATAAATGGAAGACCCCACAATGGCTTTAGCATAGGGATCAAGTAAGACTTTTTCGGGGTTACAGCGATGGCCTTGACTGAGATCATAAGGGCCATGCACCCGATAAGCATACACTTGTCCGGCTTCGAGTCCCTCAATAAAAATATGCCAATAATAATGGGTACGATTCAGTTTAGGATCTAAAGGGATAATATGGGAAGGTTTGCGGTCATTTTGTTCTTCAAATAATAATAATTCTATAAATATTGCTTGTTTTGAGAAAATACAAAAATTAACCCCATTTTTTCCATCTTTTTCGACTGTTGCACCGAGGGGATAACTTTCGCCTGGAAGGATTTTGAGGGTCATGAGGTGTGATTAGGAGTAATTAGCTAATATCCCTAGCACCTTAGCTTGAATTTCTTTGGTTATCCTTATTTTTTACTATATTTTTAGATCAGGTGATATCGTGTTGTACAAACCAAAGATATGTCAAAAATTGCTTGATAGATTTTTGTCAAAGTACCTTTAACCCTTTATTCACAACAGTAGAAGATGAAAAAATTACAGGCTAAACTCACCCCCGACTATGACAGTCAGACCTTAAAGCAAGCACTCGGCAAAATGCTCGCCGATCGCGTCATTCCCAAATTAACGGACAAAAAGCGGGCCAAAGCCACAACCACCATGGAGACAACGGATGGTACGATCGAAGTTTCCTCAGACGTAGCTGCCTGGTTTCTCGGCCCCCGTGGCGAAAACGTCGATCTGTTCTCTGAATTAGTCTCCGTCGCCCTGAACGACCATGTATTCTGGCGACGCAACTTCCATCCCAGCGATCCCTCCCCCATCACCGAAAGCATGAAGCGGGACGAAGCCTATCTCGACGCAGTGGATCTGATTAAAACCGAGTTCTATGCGTTGCTGGCTCAATTAAAGAAATCAGGCCCCTTTGCCAGTATGCGTTACCAGGGACACATGACCTGGGATCAGACCTTGCCAGGGATGGCCGGCTATTTTGCTGCCATGCTCTACAACCAGAACAATGTTGCCCTGGAAGCTTCACCCATTACCACCGTGCTGGAAGTGGAAGCTTGTGAGGATCTCTGCCAAATGTTGGGCTATCAGGGTACAACCCCTCAGCCCTGGGGACACCTCACCTGCGGCGGTTCAACGGCCAACATTGAAGCCCTGTGGGCAGCGCGGAACCTCAAATTCTATCCCTTCTCCTTCCGCAAAGGTCTGACAGCGGCTAATTCAACCGTAGCAGATACGTTTACAGTCACGCTCCCGTCCGGCGGTACCCCAGTGTTGCTCAAAGAGCTTGACACCTGGCAGATGTTAAATCTATCTGTGGATGAAGTGCTGAATTTGTATAATCGCGCAGTGGATGAATATGGTGTAGATGCAGTGGCACTGAATGCAGAAATTGATCCCTACTCCTTGCAAAATATGGGCTTTATGGACTTTGCCCAGGAATTTTTGACAGACTCGACTGTGGGCGATCCTGTTGTCCTGGTACCTGCGTCGAAACACTATTCCCTGCCTAAAGGTGCTGCCATCCTGGGATTGGGGGCCAAGAATATGCACACCGTACCCCTGGATGTGTATGGCCGCATGGACGTGAATGAACTGAAAACGGCGATCGATGACTACCTTGCAGGCAACACTGATGACGGCAAGAAACATCCCATCGTAACAGTGGTAGCAGTGTTTGGTACTACAGAAGAGGGGAATGTTGATCCGTTGGTGGAAATTTTGAATTTGCAAACAGCCTATCGTGCAGCCAATGTGGACTTTACAGTCCATGCAGACTGTGCTTGGGGTGGTTATTTTGCCTCTCTGTTGCGGGATGACGGTTCTGGTGGTGTCCCCATCGCTGTCAGCCAGTACGTGATTGATCAATATCAAGCCCTTGGGAGTACGGATACGATCACCATCGATCCTCACAAAACTGGTTACTTGCCCTATCCGGCGGGGGCTTTGTGCTATCGCAATATGGCGATGCGGAGTTTGATTGCCTTTGAAGCTCCTTATATCAACAGTGGCGAATCGGAGACACCCCCTGAATGGTTGTTGGGTACCTATGGCATTGAAGGCTCGAAGCCAGGAGCAGCCGCAGCAGGGGTCTATCTCAGCCATGCGGCCATACCTCTAACCCTCCAGGGTTACGGTAAACTGATGACCCTGACGGCCTACAACTGCAAAATCTTCCATTGGAAACTCTTGGAGGCGAGCAAGCAAGAAGAAGAATATTTCATCGTGGAGCCGACCCCTCATTGGCCTGAGTCAACCCAAACGAAAGAAGAGGCCGTGCAGGCTTTTCTGAGCAAGCTGTCTGGCAAGACTCCGCAATCGATCCTCAACGATACCACGGGTACGGATCTGGCGACTTTGCGTGAAGCAGGGGCGGATTTAAACATCCTCACCTATGCCTTTAACTATAAGGTGAACGGCGCACTGGTTCAGGATCTTGACAAGGTGAATGCGTTCAACGAACGGATTTATGATCGCATCAGTCTCAAAGCAGATGGTCGGGACATCTACAACTACAAGATTCTGGTCAGTACGACTTCCTTTTTCAAGGACACCTACGGCGAGGTGTTTTTCGAGGATTACCGCAAGCGCCTACTGGGGATTACTGCTGTCCCTACCTCCAGTTCTGGCTCTGGCGAACGGATTGTGGTGATGCGATCGACCATCATGGATCCTTGGATTACCGAAGATGTGGACGGGAAGCCTTTTGTAGACTACATCGTGGCGGAGTTATTCGACATCGTGCGGGAAGTGGTGGCCGAAGTTCTGGCAGAGGAGGCAGCTTAATTCGTTAGGTTTTCTTTTTTTAACCCAACCTACTACGACAACGTTACCCCAATAATAGTGCGATCGCTTCCTAAATAGAGGCGATCGCCTCTAAAACTACAGCACTTTGCAAGTTATTAAAGTACATCTAACACCTGCCTCCTGCCTCAAGCCTTAACTTCTTGTACCACACTAAGTCGAAAACTGCTGTA
>JASJDW010000241.1 GCA_030064955.1 Crocosphaera sp. | reverse complement strand
CGCTATAGTTCTAATTATACATGACATTAAAAACCTGGAAAAGCGAGGCCAGAACTCCGAGGAAACCTCGAAGATTATCTGACCTCAAGAAGCCGTCCTAAAAGGGACGGGGCTTTAAACCCAAATTTTCGGTAAGTTTTTATTAAGCTTGACCTGTTTTAATCTATACTTAGTCTTCCCAAAAATTGCATATTTCATATCACTCACAGGCAAATTAATTTTCATTCTGCCTCCGAGCCTTTCAACTCCTGCCTCCTTCAAACAATTCTAAAATCTCGATTATGATTCTCTGGTCACTAGAAACATCATAGCTATAATGAAATCCTCAACAGATGAGGATAACAGCCATTATGACAACCCTCCAGGGAAGAGATATCTTAGGAATTGGCGATTTGAGTGCAGAAGAAATGACCGCAGTGTTAAACTTAGGTGCCGAGCTAAAAAGTGGCCAGCGATCGCCTCGTTGTCAAAAAATCCTGGGACTGTTGTTCGATAAAGCCTCTACCCGTACCCGTGTCTCTTTTAGTGCTGCTATCTATCAACTGGGAGGACAAGTGCTGGATCTCAATCCTAGTGTCACTCAAGTGGGGAGAGGAGAACCGGCTAAGGATACCGCAAGGGTGTTAGATCGCTATTTAGACATTTTAGCTATCCGTACTTTTGAACAATCCAAGCTAGAAACTTTTGCAGAATACGCCAAAATTCCGATTATTAATGCTTTGACGGATTTAGAACATCCTTGTCAAATTTTAGCCGATTTTATGACCATTAAAGAATGTTTTGGAGAATTGAAAGGGAGTACAGTAACTTATTTAGGAGATGGAAATAATGTGGCTCATTCCCTAATTTTAGGAGGGGCATTAATGGGGATGAAAATTAGAGTAGCAACCCCCAAAGATTATCAACCGTTACCGATGATTATTGAACAAGCTAAACAGTTAGCTGCACCTGGTTTTGAGATTATCCTAACCGATGATCCGATCGCTGCTGTCAAAGATTCTAATGTTCTTTATACGGATGTTTGGGCTAGTATGGGACAAGAAGAGTTAGCAGCATCCAGAATTCCTATTTTTCAACCCTATCAAATTAACGATGACCTATTAAATAAAGCGGATAAAGATGCTATTGTTCTACATTGTTTACCTGCCCATAGGGGAGAAGAAATAACAGACAGTGTCATAGAAGGAAAACAATCAAAAGTATGGGATCAAGCAGAAAATAGAATGCACGCCCAAAAAGCTTTAATGGTTAGTTTGTTGGGAATTTAGAATAAAGAAAGAAGGGTGAAAAATAGAGTAATAATAATATTTGTAACTAAATCTTACAAATAAGTAAATAAATGAATAACCTTTCCCAGAACTGATACAATGAAAATATAAAGTTAACGGTAAAAATTAAGCAAAAAAGAGCTAAAAACAAACTGAGCAGTTGAAAAAATACTGTTCAAAAGGAGTAGTATAAATTAAAGTTAAATAAGGAATCAGGAGTCAGGGAATGGACTTAACAACAACCTATATGGGAATGACCTTAAAATCTCCTTTAGTGGTAGGTTCGTGCGCCCCCTTAACAGAAGAAATAGATAACATCAAAAGGATGGAAGATTCTGGCGCAGCAGCGGTTGTTTTACACTCATTTTTTGAAGAACAATTACGACAAGAACAATTAGAATTACATCATCATTTAACCTACGGAACCGAAAGCTTTGCCGAAGCCTTAACCTATTTTCCTGAACCCGAAATTTTTCACGTGGGATCTGACGAATATTTAAACCATATTCGCACCAGCAAAGAAATGGTAAATATCCCCATTATTGCCAGTATTAATGGCTCAACTTTAGGAGGATGGTTAGATTATTCCCAACAAATTGAACAAGCAGGGGCTGATGCCCTAGAACTGAATATTTATTATGTTCCTACCGATTTAGACATTCCTGGGGGAGAAATTGAGCAGAATTATTTAGACATATTAAAAGCCGTAAAATCAGAAATTAATATCCCCGTAGCCATTAAATTAAGTCCCTATTTTAGCAACATGGCCAACATGGCCAAACGCTTAGAAGAAACCGGGGCTGATGGCTTAGTTTTGTTTAATCGTTTCTATCAACCGGACATCGATTTAAACAACTTAGAAGTGTATCCCAACGTCTTGTTAAGTACCCCTCAAGCCATGCGTCTTCCTATGCGTTGGATCGCCATTTTATACGGAAAAATTGAGGCAGACTTAGCTGCTACCAGTGGTATTCATCACTCGTCTGATGTCATTAAAATGGTCATGGCCGGCGCAAAAATTACCCAAGTGGTCAGCGCATTGTTACGTCACGGTATCCATTATTTAGGAACCCTAGAAGAAGGAATACGCAACTGGATGGAAGAAAACGAATACGAGTCCATCCAACAAATGCAAGGAAGTCTTTCTCAACTTCATTGTCCCGATCCTGCGGCCTTTGAGCGATCGCAGTACATGAAAGCCTTACAAACCTACGCACCTATCTGGCGATCGCTACAAGAACCGGCTACCACTACCCTCAACCCAAATAATTAACCTAGGAGGTGGAAATATGAACAGCAAACGTATTGGTATCCTTACCAGTGGAGGAGACTGTCCAGGGTTGAATGCTGTCATTCGCGCAGTGGTTAAAGCAGCCGAAAAGGAAAAGTGGTCAGTTTATGGTCTTCCCTACGGAACTGACGGGTTTCGCGATATTGCGGATAAAAAGCGTTCTCCAGAGGAACTCTTGTTGACCCGAAAATGTTATCAACTCCCAGGGGAAATTCGCGGTGTAGACGTTTTACAATTTTTTAGTGGCAGTATTTTAGGGTCGATTAGTAAAGGAGATCCAGACAAAGATCCAGAGGTGAAAGCAGCCATCCTCAGAGGCTACGAAATGCTCAATTTAGATGCTTTAATTGCTATTGGGGGAGATGGTAGCTTAAAGATCATCTATGATTTGGCTGAAGAAGGTCATTGGAATCTGATCGCTATTCCCAAAACGATTGATAACGATGTTCCTTTAACAGAGTTTTGTGTGGGTTTTACAACGGCAGTTGAAGTTGTCACTCAAGCATTATATGATCTGACCTTTACCGCAGCCAGTCATAACCGCATTATCATAGTAGAAGTGATGGGTCGAGATGCCGGTCATTTAGCCTTGCAGGGAGGGATTGCAGGAGGGGCTGATATTATCCTCATCCCTGAATTAACCCCTTATCTTAGTTTGGATGTGTTGCATGGTTGTTGTGAGAAATTATTAAACTTGCAACAGTATGACCGTTATTTTGGCCTAGTGGTGATTGCAGAAGGCGTTAAAAACCAACATAACAAAAAAGAGGATCGTATTGGCGATTATCTGAAGAGAGAGATCCAAGAAGAATATGGTCAAATTCTCTGTCAAAAAAAACACCAAGATTTTTGTCTGTTGAAAGATATGGATATGCGAGTAACGGTTTTAGGCCATTTGCAACGCAGTCATCCTCCGGTTGCTTGGGATCGTCTGTTAGCAACTGCTTTCGGGGTCCAAGCTATTAAACTGATCGAAAAAGGACAATACAATAAGTTGGTGGTTTGGAAAAAAGGCAAGGTGGATATTGAACCCTTGTATGATGTTATTCAGACCATTAAGAAGAGTCATGAGGACAAAGAGTGTCCTTGTCCCTCTCCCGTACGAGAAGATGATTGTCTGGTCAAGACAGCGCGATCGCTCGGTATTTACTTAGGCGATCGCCCAGAGAGTATGGGGAGAGTTAAGCTTGACTCAAGTTGTTCTTCTCCCTTTTCCCACTCTTGCGTAAACTAGCAGTTATTTCTGAACCAAGCAGTATGGAGTAGGCTGGTATAAACGTTAATAGATCAGCCTATTCTTGTATTATTAGGCATAAAATTCTAAAATTAACCTTTTTGCCTTTTAAGCTTTTCTATTTATCTTTTTAGGTCTATTTACTGTTTTATAGATGTTTGTTAAAGCTAAAATTACTTTGAGCTTGAAATTAGGTTAAAAAAAGTTTATTAATAGTGTAGAATGGTTAATTGTGACCCCATTAAGGAGAGGTGGCCGAGTGGTTGAAGGCGCAGCACTGGAAATGCTGTTTAGGGGTAACTCTAACGAGGGTTCGAATCCCTCCCTCTCCGTTTCAAGAAGCAACGATAAAATTTCTATAAACAGAGTGTCAGGTAAAAATTTTTGGGTAGAATTGGGATATGGGCAATATAGTGATATGACCCTAGAACGTTTACAAGACTTAAAGTAAACATCAATGGCTTTCTAGAGCCATGTTATGATTAACTTCAATCAAATTAAATTTCTTATTTTCCTCACCAAAAATTATACATATAGCAATTAGTAACCACCCTAACTAAGGTAATTTTGTCATGCTAAAGAGATTATTTTTTAGGTTAATGAAAACTGGTTTAGGGATCTTAGTATGCCTTAACTATATTGATAGCCTAACACACACAAGCCAAGCAGCCACATTTCACATATCTTCAGAGACATCATGGGATAACCTCAGTTTAGAAGTAATAACAAGTCAAGACTTAATTGAATCTGATCTTCTGAGTCAATTAATTCCAGCGCAAGAAAGCATCGGAACCGTTAATGATTCCCTGACAACACAGACCATTACTCAAGCTGTTTCAGAACCGTCGAATACTTCCATAGATTCGATTATGTCTTCTTTGAGTCAAATTAATTTAGATGCACAGAGAGGAGATATTCCCGCACAAGAGGTTCCGATTTTACCCCAAGTAGAAGCAGGTAATGTGTATCAAGATATTTATGATTTTGGGACAAGGGCAGCAGAAGAACTTGAAGATCCCATTGGTGAGGGTGTCTTACCTCCTATAGATGGCCTTGCTACCTCGGGAGTAAGAACCACAGGAACTCGAGTCATGGGTATTCCTAGTCCTACCCTAAATCAACCCTCTTTACCCCGTTTTGGTGGCCCCGTTTCAGTTATCACAGGACTGACTCAGAACGTTGTCACCCCTTTACGTCAAGTGAGCTTACCCTCAGCTAGTCAAGTCCAAGCCAGGAGTTGGGGCGATAATCAAGTGGATATATTTTTTGCCTCCCTACCTCAAGAAGAAGTGGTGGATGTTGATACCTTTGTGAGAACAGTGTATCGAACCAATCTCTCTGATATGATTAAACAAATTGACGAAAGTTTAGATTTGACCATTGATACGGAGTTTAACTCCATGCCGGCTGAAGTTTTTCCAAGGAATCCCATGCCTGGAGAATTTAATAGAAGTCTTTAGTTACACGATTATCCCCTCAAAAACGAATGTTTTGGACCAATGCCCTCTCAACTCGACCTTCTTTGGAAGCTGCTGTGACAGAAGTGACTCAAACCATTGAGAACCGTTTGTCAAGTCCTGCTGATGTGGGCATTTTCTTTATTTCTTCGGCTTATGCCAGTGATTATCCCCGCTTAATCCCATTAATTTTAGAAAAGCTACCCCTACCAGTGGCGATCGGCTGTGGGGGTGCCGGAATTATCGGTCAAAACGAGGGAAAAGACCCATCGGAGGTAGAAAATAGCCCGGCTTTAAGTTTAATGGTTGGTTGTTTACCCCAGATCAAAATTAATCCCTTTTTTCTCAGCCCTGACAGTTTACCTGATTTAGATAGTCCCCCGGAAACTTGGGAAAGACTCATCGGGGTTGCCCCTCAAGAGAAGCCTCACTTTATCCTGCTGTCTGACCCCTTTTCAACCCGTATTAACGACTTATTAGCTGGTTTGGATTTTGCTTATCCTGGATCGGTTAAGGTGGGGGGATTAAGTAGTAGTAGTTTGATGGGGGTTCCAGGCACTGTATTCTATCATCATAACGATGATCCCCAATCAGGGTTTTATCATCAAGGAACGGTGGGACTCGCTTTAAGCGGAGACATTACTATTGACACCATTGTAGCCCAAGGATGTCGTCCCATTGGTCAACCCTATCAAGTGGTAAAAGGAGAACGGAATATTATTTTAGAATTGTCACAAGAAGGAGAAACGCGATCGCCCTTAGATTGGTTGCGGGAGTTAATCGAAAGTTTAGATGAATCCGATCGTCAACTTGCTCAACATTCCTTATTTGTAGGAGTCGTTAGAGATGAATTTAAACAAGAATTACAACCAGGGGATTTTTTAATTCGTAACTTATTAGGAGTCGATCCCAAATTAGGCGCGATCGCCATCGGCGATCGGGTACGGCCTGGCCAACGGCTACAATTTCATTTACGGGATGCTCAAACCTCTGCTGATGATTTAGAAACTCTCTTAAAACAGTCTAATTCATCCACTTCCATTCAAGGGGCATTGATGTTTTCCTGTTTAGGAAGGGGCCAAACCTTATATCAGATGCCCAATTTTGACTCTCAGTTATTTACTAATTATTTTCCTGGGATTTCCCTAGGGGGATTTTTCTGTAATGGGGAAATTGGCCCAGTGGGACAAGAAACGTTTTTACACGGTTATACTTCTGTATTTGCCTTACTGCGACAGTTAAACATTCAATAGGTGTAGGATAAAGAGGATAGCAGGGATCTATGAAACCGCTTGATTCTAGTTCTTTAGAAGTAGCTTTACAGAAGATTATTAATCAGTTGGGACAGCTTTTAAACGTTGATTGGTGTATTTTACGTGCATTTGATACTAATCCTTTAATTGAAGAAAGTATTTTTTATCAAAAAAAACAAAAGAAAAATAAGGAAGAATTAAGTTTATTAGAAACAACAATTATTCCAATCCAAAAAATCGAAATCATTAGTTCTGTTGATAATTTTTCACCTTTTATTAAACCCAAAACCCTTAAACAAAAGGAAAGAAAAAACGTTTATAACTTGACAAAAATTGGAGCCTCTTTATTGCTTCCTCTTACCTTAGAAAATAAATTTATTGCAGTGGTGGGATTATATCGTTATTGTTCATTTTATCATTGGCAAGAGCAAGAAATTGCCATCACCAAAATGGTAGCAGAACAGATAACTTTAGCCATTACTCAAGCTCAAGCTTATCAAAAAGTAAGGGCTTTAGCCCAGCGAGAAGCCTTAATTAATCGCATTACTAACGCAATTCGTTGTAGTCTAGATCCTCAACTCATTTTTACCGCCATTACTCAAGAATTAGGCAATGGATTAAGAGTAGATGGTTGCGCCCTTTCTTTATGGACAAAAGAGGATAAATTTGTGCAATGTGTTGGACTATATGACCATCATCAAGGCAGTATTAACCCCCTTCCTCAATCAGTGGTTCCCATTGCTTTAAATCCTGTTTTACAACAACTGATCAATACTCAAACACCCGTTGTGTTGGAAAATATGGATCACTATCCTGAAATGACACAATTCGATTTACCTTTGCGAAAATCGGCCCAAGCCTTGTTAATTGTGCCATTAATGGTGGATAAGGAAATTATTGGCAGTATCTCTTTGCGACAGACGGATCATCCCCGTCACTGGTTATCGACAGAAATTGAACTGGCCCAAACCTTAGCTTCTCAAGCAGCGATCGCCGTTCAGCAAGCTAGACTGTATGAGACAACTAAACAACAAGCGGAACAGTTACGAAAAAGTGAACAGGAGGTGAAACAACTCAATCAATACTTAACAGAATCGGTGTTAAAACGGTTTTTACCAGCATCTATGGTTAATAAGGTGGCTAAAGGAGAGTTAAGCCTTGATTTAACCCCAGAACCCCGTTTAGTAACCATTTTATTTACGGATTTAGTGGGATATACTCCTTTAGCAAGTCATTTAGGAACCCAAGGTGTGGCGACTTTGCTTAATGAGTATTTAGAGGTTATGACGGCGGTTATCTTTGATTATGGAGGAACGGTAGATAAGTTTATTGGGGATGCGGTGGTAGCCTTATTTGGTGCGCCAGAAGACTTAACCCCTCAACAACAAGTTAATCAAGCGATCGCTGTAGCTAGAGAAATGCACCATCAATTACATAAATTAAATGCTCAATGGCAGTCTCAAGGGTTAATTAAACAGCCTATACAGTTTCGCTGTGGTATTCATCAAGGAATAGCGGTGGTGGGGATGTTTGGAGGGGGACAACGATCGGATTATACGGCGATCGGTCCGGCGGTTAATATTGCAGCCCGTCTCCAAGAAGTGGCAGACAGTGGCATGATTCTAGTCTCAGCAACAGTGGCACAATTTTTGAAAGCTTCTGAAATTACAGCCATTCAACCTTTGCCATTAAAAGGGGTTGAAGAAAACATTCAAATATTTTCTGTAAGCTAAGAGAACACTTCAAGAAGTCAGAAGTGTGAAGTCAGAAGTTCCTATTTCTGAGTGCGAGCAAAGCGAGAAGGAGTTTCCTTGTCTTAATATTCCTTAATATAAAGGTGTTTTTTGAGTTTAATAAGAGTACATAAATTCTATTTTATTGCCATTGAATACAAAGAAATGTAAAAGACGTTAAGATTAGAGTATAAATAACAACCAAATTTTAAGATGATGCCTCATAGTAACCC
>JASJDW010000240.1 GCA_030064955.1 Crocosphaera sp. | reverse complement strand
CTTTTTCCAAAGCAGTAATGGCAGCGGAAGGTTTAGATAAAATAACATAAGCAATTCCCAAGCTATTGTAAGCGAGTGCTTGGCTTTGATAGTCTTCTAATCTTTCTGCTAAAGTGGCACCTTGTTCTAAATAATTAATAGCAGATTCATAAATTTCTGGGGTCATCTGCTCCAGTTCTTTTGCCCTAAATACTTCGCTATAACCCACATTAATTAATCCGTTTGCTTCCCCTAATTTATCTCCTACTTGACGAGCAAACATTAATGCTCTTTGACTATAATTAATCGCTTGATCGTAGTCTTTTTCATAAATGCAAATCCGACTCAAGTGATTAAAATTAGCAATTTCACAGGGTTTATCTAAAGCTTCTTGAGCAATTTCTAAGGCTTCCAAATGAAATTGTTTTGCTTGTTGATAATTCCCTAATGTTAGTTGAGAATAGGCGAGTAAAGTTAATATTCTAGCTTTTTCTTGTGTTCTTTCTACTTCTTTTAGAGGATCATCAAAATAAGTTAAAGTATCTCGTAAGTTTTCTCCCGAAAAAGAGGCAAAAATACCTCCATACAAAGGAAAGTCTTTACGTTTTGTCAATTGCCGTAATGATTGTAACATCATCAAAAAATACCCTTCTCTTAAGTTACTATTTTTACCAGTAAATCCTTGAGAAAGTTGAGCAAAAATAACAGAAAAGATTAATAATGTACTATAGGATAATCGTTGACCGAACTGAGTGTTATAAGGTTGTTGATCGAACCATTTAACTAATCCTTTTTCTAGAAAATGTAAGACTAAAATTAATTCAACCCATGCTCTTAATTCTACTTGATGACTTTTATCTGATAACTCTCTAATGGATTGATTATTAGCTAAGGTTTTAAACAACATTTGTGCTAGAGGTAAATTGGTTTTTTTTTCCCACCAAGGCCAAGGGCCTTGTTTTTCAGAACCAAATCCTAAACTGCTTTGATTTTGTTCATAAATCCAGGTAATTAATTCAGGTTCTAAACGAGTAAATTCCTCTAATCCATCTTTAATACCGTTAGCTAATTCTACAGTTTCTAAACTATTATTGGAGTCTTTAAGAGATTGAGAAAGTTTTTGTAATTGTTCTCGACTTAAACTATTATTACTACTCTGATCTAAATAAGGCAAAAAAGCAGCTAATAAATGTTGAGTATTAGCCTGTTTAATTTGTTCTATTGCTAAAGTAATGGTTTGCTCATTTTGATTTTCTTTTTGCCAGCGTTCCCATTCTCCTTGAATGGTTTGCAAAGCTTTTAAAATACGAGTTGCTTTTAATTTTTTTTCTAATTGTGCCGTTGTTTTTTGAATAGTTTTATCAAGGATACGCTCAAAAATTTCACCTGTTCCTGACTCAATCTCTTTGACTAACATCCGATAAACTTGTTCTTTCGATCTAATTTTTCCTTGTAGGGTAATCTCCACAATAGAGTCAATAACTTGTTGGTAACGGTTAGCTAAAGAGTTGGATTCGGACATAATTAAATAACTTAGAAATAGATTAAGTTCTACATTTGACGTCTAACTTTTATTTTATCTGTTGATGAAGGAAATTGATGTTAAAATAATGCCCCAATATAATTAGACGGTTGCTGCTTCCCCAAGGGAAAGAATCCTACTAAGCCACGGGTCAATGCCTTGATGGGGTGACAAAGAGGTTAAAGTGAAGACAGGGTGTAGGGTGTAGGGAATACCTTGAAGAGGAGGGAACACCTCGCCCCTTCTAACAATGGGGTCTAATACCCCACCGTCTTATGGCAGTGTCTTCGGTTGGTTGGGGTTTGAATCCCCAACAAGAGCGAACCCTACACCCTGTTCAATTTGAAATTATGTCTTGCAACCCCGAACATCAGTTCATCTGTTTTAACATTGAACTGTAACCCCCCCTTTTTACAGGGGGTTTTGTTCTGGCTAAGAAAGTTTAACTTAGAGAGATTTTGCTGTTTTAATCACGGGCATTTGTTCAAGGGGAACAGTAAAGGTAACGGTGGAACCGAGTCCTTCCCCCATGCTATAAAATTCCACTTGTCCCCCCATAGCTTCCACTAGCTTTTGAGAAATAGCTAAACCCAGTCCAGTTCCTCCATAAGCTTTGGTATGGGAACCATCCACTTGTACAAATTTTTCAAAGAGTTTGGCTTGTTTATCCAGGGAAACCCCAATCCCCGTATCGGTGACACTCACTTTCACCAAACCCGGAAATTCTTGTCCTTGGTATTCTATTTTCTTTCTGACAATCTCTGCATTAACCACAATACTGCCTTCATGGGTAAATTTAAGGGCGTTACTGACTAAATTGAGCATTACTTGTAGGAGTCGCTGATAGTTGCCATAGACCACAATGGGCGTTAAGGTACTAGGTAGTTTACTACTAAATTCGAGACGTTTGCGTTCGGCTTGGGGTAATGTAAAATTATCCACGGCTTGAAACAATTCGGTGAGTTCGACAGATCCTAATTCGAGATCCATTTTACCGGCTTCAATTTTGGCAATATCGAGAATATCATTAATGAGATTCAGGAGGTGTAGGGCTGATTTATGGGCTTCTTCAAGGAACTCTTGTTGTTCTTGGGCATCATCGGCCATCCCATCTAAAATGAGCTTGAGAAAGCCAATAATGCCATTGAGAGGGGTTCTTAATTCGTGGGTGGTACTGGCTAAGAAATCACTTTTGAGACGGGATGCTTCTTCGGCGGCTAGGGTGGCTTGTTCGAGTTCTTGATACAGCGTTGCATGGGCGATGGCGGTTCCTACTTGATCGGCTAACTCTTGAATCAATTCGATTTCCGCAGGACACCAATACCGACTGCGATCGCATTGTTGTAAATAGATTAAACCATTGCGTTGATTTTGATAAAAGGTGGAAATAATTAAAATCGATTGTACCTGATGACCATTTTCCATTAATTGTTCAAAAATCACGGGTTCCCGTTGGTTTAAGGCTTGTTGCCAAGAAGGATCACTCTCGGGAATAAAATGATTGCCTAATTCTGAATTACAACAGGGTTGACAATATTCTGCTTTAACGTCTAAATAATCTTGATTCGGTCCAATGGTAACCATCAAGCAACGACTCACTTGCAAAGCTTCTCCTAGACTATCTACGGTTTGCTGCCAAATGGTTTCTAGGTTGAGGGTTCGTCGAATTTTTCTGGCAATTTTGGTTAGGAGTTGTTGATAGGGATCGGGATGGGTAGGTAAAGCGGAATTATTAACTAAGCTGAGATCGTTGTCTTGTAAACGATGTCCCATGACTAAAACAGTGGTAGCCTGTCCCTGTTGCTTAAAAATAGGACTGATTACCAATTCTAAGGGAAAGGATCGACCCTGATACTCAAATTGACAATAACATTGTTCGGGAATTCTTCGTTCTAAAACCCGTCTAATTCTCTCGTAATAAGCTTCTGGGGATGCTGGTTTGAGGCTATGTTCTGGAAAAAAGCCGATAATACCTTCGGGTTTGAGGGCCAATTCTTCTCCTAAATCCCCATAAAATGATAAATATTTTCCTGATCTATCTTGAATATAGACTAACTCGGCTTCCAATGCTTGCCACAAGGACGGGTTTGTTATGGGATTTGATGATATTTCATTGGGTTGAGGGTAAGGGTTCTGTATTTTGCTTAAAGAACTCATGGGTCATTTTTTAAGATAAGAAGGACTGGGGAAGACATGAAATGTAACATTGAGAGAAAACTGTCTTCTCTCCTCTAAGCATCGTTGTTCATCGTCAAAACCCGATACTGTTAATATGCCCTAAAACTTCATAAAACTATCAAGGTTATTTTCTCAATGAATTAAACCCATTTTTTGTTAAGCTATGGTCAGGATTATTCAAACAATTTTTTTAAGATGTTATCTTCTTCTCAACAAGCACTTTATAACAAAATACAAGCATTTTCTTTGGACAAACCTAATGCTAACTATTCTTATACTCAGCGACTCATGGATGAAAATAATTGGAGTTTAGACTATACAAAACGAATCATAGAAGAGTATAAGAAGTTTGTTTTTTTAGCAGTTATTTCACCTGGTTCTCTGACCCCTTCTAAGATCATTGATAAAGCTTGGCATCTTCATTTAATTTATACTGACTCTTATTGGAATCAATTTTGCCCTCATATTCTGGGTTGTTATTTACATCATGATCCCAGTCATGGTGGAGAGGCAGAATTAGAAAAGTATCATCACGATTATCAAAAAACGATCGCTATTTATCAAAACTGTTTTGGTTATTTACCTCCTGATGACATTTGGTGTTATCAACAGAACAACAGACAACAAAATAGTTTGATCCCCACAATAACAACTTTTTTTCAAAATTTACGAAGACAAAAATCAATGATTTTTTCTTTACTCTTAATAACAGTTTTTGTCCTATCATCTACTGCTCAAGCGACAGCTAGTAATATTCAAAAAGCAGGTATTTCTATTGAGCATATAGGATTTATTTATTTTTGGACTTCTATGTTTGGTTTATGGATGTCTGCGTCTCTTTGGATACAATTATATCTTGAACCATCGCAAAGAAGAAAAAACAGACATAATTATATTCCTGCTACCATTATGTTTACTATATCAGTTTTAGGTATTTGTTTAACAATTTTTACGTTTACGGAAAACAGTTTTCGTCCAGTACTCATATTATCTACACTTATCTCATTAATCAGTAGTTTTTGTTTTCTAGTTTCTGATCCATCAGAAGATGGTGGAGGTGGTGGAAACTCGGGAGGGTTTACTGCCTGTGGTGGAGCTTGTTGTGGTGGTAGTTGCTAATTATTTACTCAGTCTTTTATATCTTCGATGATATAATTTTTTAACTCAATAATCGCTTTTAAAGAGGCTTGGGTTTTTCCTTCTTTTTTGGTTTGTCCTAATGCTTCTGTTTCAATTAAAGTGTCATCTAGCCATTGAACTTGGCAACAACAATGCCATTGTGTACTGATTTGATTGTATAAGTAGACTGGGTTTTTGAGTTTTAACCGTTGTAAAGTGGTATGTAAATAGGCAATAGGATTATTAATAGCTTCTGTGGGAACTTGTGATAAGTTTAGTGGTTCCTCTGTCACAGCAGAAGGGGTATCTATAACAGTTTCTTCCTTTAAACAATCTTCTAAATCCCCTTCATTAATGTCTGTGGGATCGTGCAAACTATTTTCTAATTTGCCTTGTAACCAATAGCGGTTAGATCGATGTTTTGCAGCTTGTTTATTAGGGGCAATAGAAGGATGATTTGTTGTTTTCCCCTCAAACACTGTCCAAAAAGCAAATTGTCCTGAAGCCGTTGTTTTTTCGATATAATCGACTGTCGTTTGACCAATGGTAGAAGCGATTTGTAAAATTTGAGTGGCTAGGGTAGGTTGTTCTTCTAAATAGTTTAATAACTCATCTTTAATTAAGCTTCGATTATCAAAATTTTCATAATCCGCAAACACTAAATAATATAAATCAGAGGGTTTAAGGGTACGATTTATTAGTCTTTGTTTGGCTTCAGGTATTAATTTATCTAATTTGGCTACTTGTAAACTATCTTTAAGAATTTGGGAAAATTCTTTATCTGATAGAGTAGGAATGGTTTCTTTTGTACTCAAAATATTGGCTGTTTTTACCAGACGCTGTTCTCGGAAATGTTCGCTGCGCTTTTCTTTGACTTCTTGTTTTTTTTCATTGATATGTTGGGCAATCGCATTTAATTTTTCTACACTATAGGGAGACTGTTTTTGGCCAATCAAAACGGCTTTGAGAATACGATGATTGAGATAGTCGGCCACACGACGAATCGGAGAGGTAAAATGGGTATAAGCAGGTACACACAGAGCAAAGTGACCAATAACAGCCGGTGAATAGGTGGCAGGGTTTAACCAACTTTGTAACTTCTGACGAACTAACTCAGGCATTCCCAGCGTCGTTAAAGTTTCAATTAAAAGTTTACTTTCAGGGGCGATCGCTGAAGCTGTATGGTTGCGGTATAAAATGGGTAGTTGATGTTGTTCGGCTAAACTAGCGACAGCAGTATTGGCCAGAACCATGAATTCTTGGATGATTTGTTGAGAATGATATAAAGGGGTTTCTATCAATTTTCCTTCTTCGTCTAAGGTGACACCACCAATAGTGGTTTGTCCAAATGCCCCCCTATTTTGGCGTTTCCAGGCGAGTTTTTGCGCCCAGAGTTCACAATAGCGTAATACTTGAAACAAAGGCTGTGAGGGGTCATGTAACGTCTGATCCGCCGTTACGTAAGAAAATTGTTTGATGCTGGTTAAATGGGTAGATAGAAGTTCAGTGTGTTTGATGTTAGCTGACTCGTCTAGAGTGATGCGAATGGTAACAGTCCATCGGGGTTGATCTTCTAATAGGGATAATTTATCTTCCGATAACTCATGAGGAAACATAGGGTTATTCCCTGAAGCAAAATAGCGTGTTTCCACTCGTAATAATGCTTGTTCTTCTAGTTGAGAGTTGATGGGAACTAAAGCAGTCACATCGGCAATATGGACAGAAATGACAACCCCTGATTGATTGGGTTCTATCCATAAGGCATCATCAAGATCCTTTGAGGTTTCACTATCAATAGTAAACCCTAAGACCGGTTCCCTCTCACCAATGGTCAGAGGTTCCTTGAGCAGTTTATCGATTTCACTACGGGGTATAAGATAGGGTGTCATTCGATGATATTAGCATTTTTATGAGACTGGGAGTCTTTGGAGACAAGGGAGCAGGGGGAGCAGAGGGAGTCTGGGAGACTTTAGGGACTGGGAGACTGGGAGACTTGATATATCTTCACCCCGTCACCTTATCGCTTCCCACACTTCCCACACTCCCCACACTCCCCACACTTCCCACACTTCCCACACTTCCTATCCAAAATGATTTTGTAATCAATCTTAAGATCGATAATAATGTCCCCCCCCAGGGGAAGGTATTTTATACTAGGAGTTAGGGGGAGTTTACGCAATATCCATCCAATACTTGCTTTCATATTAAACTATCGTTGAGGTAACAAAAATGGTTGCAACACCAGAAAAACAACACACTCATGCTGTTGAGGGAACAGATAAAAGCGATCGCGTAGCGGTTTTATTGATGGGTTACGGTGAAGTTGAAAGTTACGAAGATTTTGCTAATTATAATGAACAGGCTTTAAATTTATTGACAGCAAAATTTGCACCAGTTCCCACTTGGATCTACCCACCTTTAGCTAAGTTATTAGCAATTTTTGATCTTCATGAATGGCAACATCAACACGATCATTTTATTTCTCCTCATAATCATATTTTTGAACATCAACGGGCTTCCATTGAAAAGAAATTACAAGAAAAATGGAGCGATCGCGTTCAAGTTTTTAAAGCATTCAACTTCTGTAAACCGTTTTTACCTGAACAAGTTTTAGAGGAAATTAAGGCCCAAGGATTTGAAAAAATCTTAATCTATCCCTTGTTAGTCGTTGACTCTATTTTTACCAGTGGTATTGCGGTTGAACAAGTCAATAAATCTTTAGAATCCTTAACAGAAGGGGATGCCCATTGGTTAAAAGGGTTACGTTATATTCCCTCCTTTTATAACGAACCGGCTTACTTAGATTTAATGGCGAAATTAGTAGAGGAAAAAATCAAGAAAGATTTAGCAGATAAATACCTTCCATCTCAAATTGGTATTGTTTTATTAAATCATGGCTGTCCCCACGAAGCGAAAGGGTTTACCTCTGGAATTGATGAAAGTCAGATATTATATGAATTGGTCAGAGAAAGATTAATTCATCGTTATCCTTTAATTTCTGTGGGTTGGTTAAATCATCAAACGCCTTTGATCAAATGGACTCAACCTAATGCAGAATTAGCTGCTAAAAATCTCATGGAATTGGGGGCAAAAGCCATTATCTTTATGCCCATTGGTTTTGCTACGGAAAACCATGAAACTCTTTTAGATGTAGAACATATTATCCATCATTTACATAAGAAATATTCTGATGTTACTTATGTGCAAATGCCTTGTGTTAATGATGAGCCTGAATTCTGTGAAATGGCTGCACAATGGGCAGATTCTCATATTACAGACTTATTATCAGCAGAAGCTTTAACGGTTAATCCTACTTTAGCAGTGGGCGATTTAGACGTTAATCATCATCACCATCATGATCACAGTAACGGACATCACCATCATCATTAATTGATTTCAAAAATAGGAGTAAACTATTGCAGTTTACTCCTATTAATATTATTAGTTTCTAACCTAATACTAATAATTTTAGAAGTTTGATCAAGATTTGTAACGAAAATATGTAATGATAATGAGCTTGAAGAAAATAATCTTTAAAAGGACTCTCAATCTATTGAGACTCCCTGGGTTAAAACCGCAGGGATTCTAGTCGTAACTTTAAAATGGGATAAATCCACATTTCAAAGTTTGTTTCTAGTTACTATTCTTATAGTCACCTACCAGAATAGAGAAC
>JASJDW010000239.1 GCA_030064955.1 Crocosphaera sp. | reverse complement strand
CTTGTTGATTTGACTAAAGCCATTGCACTGAATCCTAACTATCATTTTGCTTACTGTAATCATGGTATTGTTTACAGTCATTTAAAAGAATATAAAAAGGCAATTGCTGATTATAATAAGGCCATCAAATTGAATCGTAACTATGCTGAGGCTTACTTTTATCGTGGTATTGCTTACGATAATTTAGGAGAATACCAAGAGGCACTTGTTGATTTGACTAAAGCCATTGCACTGAATCCTAACTATCATTTTGCTTACTGTAATCATGGTATTGTTTACAGTCATTTAAAAGAATATAAAAAGGCAATTGCTGATTATAATAAAGCCATCAAACTGAATCCTGACTATGCTGAGGCTTACTTTTATCGCGGTATTGCTTACAATCATTTAGGACAATACCCAAACCCAAAAGCACGTGCTGATTTTACTAAAGCCATTAAACTGAATCCTGACTATGCTGAAGCTTACTTTTATCATGGTTTTATTTGCGGTAAGTTAAAAGAATACTAAAAGGCGATCACTGATCATACTAAATTTAATGAATTAAAAGCATATCAAAAAGAGATCAAGGATTCTACCAAATCCAAAGAATTATCGAAGTAATAACTAAATACTACGAAAACAATTAATCATCCCAAAAACTCGCCAAATGCTAAGACAATGAACGAAACCAAATACAAACTAGCTTCTTATGTCAATGCTTCCAGGCCAATCATTTATATCAACCATTTTGATTTTAGTGCAGTGGATGCTCTCATTCAAGAAGTTGCAGACGTTCTTCCAAATAAACCACAAATATACGAATACAATGATGCTTTTGGGTATGTTGATTTTGAATGGAAAAATCGTAAAGATTATAATGAAACAAAAGACCTAGCCAGTTTTTTAAACCCTTTTTATGAAACAGAAGAAGAAAAATTTTTAGTCCTTAAAGATATCCATTTCCATTTAGACAATCCCAAAATAATTGCTCTACTTAAAGTCATTGCCTTAAAAACATTAAATACTAAACAAGAAGATTTTCAGACAACAATTTTTATTGTTGCGAGTCAATTAGTTATCCCTACAGAACTAGAAAAATTAATTACCGTTTTTGATTTTCCTTTGCTACAGCAAGATCAAATTGGCGAAATCATTAGAAAATTTGCTCAACAATGGGAATTTACCATAGAGAAAGATGTAGTTGAAGAATTAGCATTATCTTGTAAAGGATTGAGTGAATTTGAAATCAAACAAATATTATACTTAGCTTATGACGATGGAGGTTCTATTGATATCAGTGAAAAAAAACTTATTATCCAAGAAAAAGAACAAATTATTAAAAAAACTGGCAGTTTAGAAATTGTTAATTTTAAAGAAACGATAGACGCTATTGGAGGATTAAATAACCTTAAATTTTGGTTGAAGAAGAAAGCACAAGTATTTAAACAATTAGATAAAGCTAGAGAATATGGCGTAGATATTCCCAAAGGAATTATGCTGGTAGGAATGCCTGGGTGTGGTAAAAGTTTAGTAGCAAAAGCCACTTCTCGGCTGTTTGAAGTTCCTTTATTACGGTTAGATATTGGCAACTTATTAGGTAAATATGTAGGAGAAAGTGAGGCAAACTTTAGACAAGCAATTAAAATAGCTGAAGCGGTTAGTCCCTGCATTCTTTACATAGATGAAATTGAAAAAGCTTTTGCAGGAGTTGGTGAAACTGATGGGGATAGTGGCGTAACAAAAAGATTATTTGGTAGCTTTTTAACCTGGTTACAAGAAAAAGAAAATACTGTTTTTGTGGTAGCAACAGCCAATGATATTTCTAAATTTCCCCCTGAGTTTCTTCGTAAAGGTAGATTTGATGAACTATTTTTTGTTGATTTTCCTAATGAGGAAGACCGGAAAAAAATCTTTGAAATTCATCTCCAAAAAAGAGGTAAATTGTCTCAAGAGATTGACATAAATAAATTAGCAAAAGAAACTAAGGGATTCAGTGGTGCAGATATTGAAGCAGTGGTTAAAGAAACCATTGAAACCGCTTTTATAGACAACAAAGATAAGATTAATACCGAAAACTTAATAACAGTCATCAAAACAACTGAACCCCTGTCTAATTCCCTTGCTGATAAAATCAACAAAATTAAAGAAATTCTCGAAAAAATGAAGTTCAAACTAGCTAGTTAAGTATCGAATAACGGGATTTAATTGATGCTTAAAAGAAAGAGTAATCTATAGTGTTTCCATTTGAACTTATAATGTGGTTTGGACGGCTGAATAATTAATAAAAGGACTAGGGGGTAGGAAGAAAAAATGTTATTTTGGTAAATTTTGTTAAGTAGGTTGGCGTAAATAAAAGTATAATGTGGGCAATGCTAAATAAAGTTCAAACCTTTATACAAACACACTTATCGAAAATAATTGGGTCTAAAACCCCGCCTTTAAAGGCGAATAGTTTTTGAGACAGAGCATAAATCTTTGTCTCAAAAACAACTTCTGACTTCTGACTTCTGACTTCTGACTTCGTTAACAGCATTGCCCACCCTACAACTATTAGGGGGGATGTTGGGGGTTAAACAGAATTAGCCCAATTTTTGGCCCAATTTAACGTTTGATGTACCTGTTTCATGGTCAAAGATTCACAATATAATCTTAAAACGGGTTCAGTTCCACTAAAACGAATAAGTAACCAACTGCCATCGGTTAAACGATGCTTATAACCATCAGTTGTATCACAATTCGTCACTGCTTGACCCGCAATTTCTGTTAAGGGTTCTGTTTCTAAACGTTGTAATAATTTAGACCGAACTTCCATATTAGCTAGGGGCAAATCGATGCGATCATAAGCATTATAAAAGTCTGTTTTTTCTTGTAATTGACGATAATATTGTCCTAAGTCTTCCCCACTTTCTACAACTGCCTCTAAAACGTATAATGCAGATAAAAGGGCATCCCGTTCAGGAATATGCGTACCATAACCAATTCCTCCTGACTCTTCTCCTCCAATTAAAACCTCAGCATTTAACATCCGATCAGCAATATATTTATAGCCAATAGGAGTCTCATAAACTGATAAATTATAAAGCTGTGCCAAACGGGGAATTAAATCAGAACCACTGACGGTTTTAATAATTTCTCCTGTGAACCCTTTTCTCTTAGCTAAATGATCAATTAAGATAGGAATTAAAATTTGAGAACTGAGGAAATTTCCCTGTCCATCCACCGCAGCAATGCGATCGCTGTCTCCATCAAACACTAAACCCACTTTTAAACTGTTATCCCCTTGACTAACAGCCGTTTTTATGCTAGTAAATAGCTTGCTAAGATAACGGGGTAAAGGTTCCGGCGCACCCCCTTCAAACAAGGGATCGCGATCGCCGTTAATCTCTTCGATGGGACAGCCTAACAGTCGTTCTAACCCAGTGGCCGCGGCCCCGTGCATCACATCGGCGAATACCCTTAATTTCCCTGCACTAATTGCCCCTTTAATGGCGTTAATATCCACTTTTTGCTGCAACCCTTGACAGTAGCTTTCCCAGGGGTCAAAATGGCTTAAACTGCCAGGAGAATCGGAAAACTGAGGGGGGTTAGGAATCAACGCTTCGATCTGTTGGGTAATGGCAGGAGCAACTGATCCCCCGAAAGCCCCTTTAACCTTTAATCCTAGATACTTGGCTGGGTTATGACTAGCGGTTAAAACGATCGCCCCTAGAGCGTTTTGGGCTTTGGCCGCCCAACTAAAAGCAGGAGTCGGTGCATAGGACTGAGATAGGATGACATTGTATCCCGCTTCAATCATGGCTTCGGCTGCCACTTGAGCAAACTCTTCTGCCAAAAAACGGCGATCATAACCCACAATAACAGTGCGATCTCGAAGAGATCCGCTTTGCGGTGCGCTACTAGAAGACCCATAATTTTCTTCTAAAATCTTAGCAGCTAAAGGAGCCAGCATTGCCACTCTTTCAAAGGTAAAATCGGCTGCAATTACCCCACGCCAGCCGTCAGTGCCAAATTTTATCGGATTTTGAGAAAAAGCCATAGAAATGATTATAATTTTTCACCCTATATTATGGAATTTTATGACCCCTGACTCAAGCCCAATTGAACTAAAACTCTTTTTAAACGATATTTTTTAGTGAGATGAACCATCACCTCTTCAGAAATTTTTAGATTTTCTTAACAAAGCTGAAATTAAGATAAAGATTTTCCATTAGTGAAGCATCTTTAGTAAGATTCTCGTCAGGGAAAGGGAAGACTATTTTAGATCTTTAATATATTCGCTTTTTTGTTATGATGCTACTTTCTTCAAAAACATCTTTAACGGTTCCGACTCATTCCAACAGACAAATAGAGGGAGCATTTAATGATAGTTATCAAGAGCGTTGGTTTGCAGAGATAATTACCATTAATGGTATTGAGATTCCCCTAAAATTTTCGGATTCTCGTGAGAAGTTTTTACCCTCTGCTGAAACGATTAGTGCTTGGTATCTAGCTCATTACGGAATTAGTAACCCCTTAGATTTAGACCCTGGACTTATAGGCGAAGCTCTCGAAAACTTAGCGACTTGGTGGGTAAATGTCTGTGATCGTCCCATTTTTGCAGACAAATTATCTTAGAAAAAGAATCCCCAAGTTGTAGACCTTGGGGTAGTTCAATAATAAGAACATTTAGAGAGTGACTGATAAAAAAACCAACTATAATACGATACAATAATCATATTATTGATAATCTTAGTGTGAGATCACTCATGTTCAACGAAAAGAAATAATTAATGATAAGATTAGTTTGAGTGAATATTTATACAGAAATTAGTTAAAGATGACAGTTAAACCAGAATGGTTGAGGGTAAAAGCTCCCCAATGGCAAAGAGTTGGAAATGTTAAAGAAATATTGCGGGATTTAAACTTAAATACAGTATGTGAAGAAGCGTCTTGTCCCAATATTGGGGAATGCTTTAATGTAGGGACAGCTACTTTTTTGATTATGGGACCCGCTTGTACTCGCGCTTGTCCTTATTGTGATATTGATTTTGAGAAGAAACCCCAACCTTTAGACCCCCAAGAACCCTTAAACTTAGCAGAAGCAGTCCGTCGTCTTCGTCTTAACCATGTGGTGATTACATCGGTTAACCGTGATGATCTAGCGGATGGTGGTGCTTCTCAATTTGTACGTTGTATCGAAGCCATCCGTCAAGTTTCTCCAAAAACAACCATTGAGGTGTTAATCCCTGATTTATGCGGGAATTGGCAAGCACTAGCTATTATTCTAGATGCTAAACCAGAGGTTCTTAATCATAATACCGAAACGGTTTCCCGTTTGTATCGTCGCGTTCGTCCCCAAGGAGATTATCAGCGATCGCTGTCTTTATTACAACAGGCAAAAACCTTAGCTCCTAAACTCTATACCAAGTCCGGTATTATGGTGGGGTTAGGGGAAACGGATGCAGAAGTGCGTCAAGTGATGGAAGATTTAAGAGCAGTAGATTGTGATATTTTGACTCTAGGACAGTATTTACAACCCTCTGCAAAACATTTAGGGGTTCAAGCGTTTATCACCCCCCAAAGCTTTGAATCATGGCAAACTTTTGGAGAGTCTATTGGCTTTTTACAGGTTGTGTCTTCTCCTTTAACCCGTAGTTCTTATCACGCTGAACAAGTTCGAGAATTGATGAATCAATATCCTCGTTAAGCTGTTAAGCATCTAAATGATATATTTAGACTGACACAGGGGACGGGGAGAGGGTTGACTAATTTATTGCTTAACTTAATAACAGGTCGTTTAAATGCACAATATAGCATTTCCTGGACTCATGAGGTACACCTAAGATTCAACTTCTGCTGGGGAGCATCGGGCGAAGCCTGCCCTCCTCCCCTCCCGAACTCCTAACTCCTAAAACTAGAAGAGTTTGTACCTCACAAGTATGGGAACTGCTATAGCTTAACAAACAGTTTTGTAAGGTGGGCAAAGTTTTCTACATTATGAGTGGTTAAAATAAATCTCTAATTTGCCCACCCTACCGTCTTTTTTTAAAAATATTGATGAATATAATCATCTAAATAATTCAATGATAAAGTGTTGGCTGATAAATCTTTTTTTTGAATTGAAACAGGTGGAAATGTTTTGTCTTTGAAGGAATCACCATGAGTTGTTTGTGTTGGTTTAGTAATAGAAAAGGTTGAGTGTAACCATTTAGGTAACGTAAGATTCACGATGATATCCTCTTAGTTGGCTTAACTTATAGCCTAAAGGGATAGCTATGAGTTATGCGCCCTCCTAATGATTCATCCTAATGGGTGAATGTGAGGCTATAACATTTATTGGAATACTTAAATTTCTCACTTCTGTGCGATAGCATTGGAACTTCTTCTAGGAACTTCTGAACTCCTAAAATTTAAAAAGTTTGTACCTCACAAGTATGGGAACTGGTACGATGATTTATTCTTTTAAACTACTTACCATTTTTTTAGTAATTTCATGACGATACTCAAACATATCTTGTAAACGAAAATCAACCCACCAACCAATTAAAATTTCTACAATTCTACCCCCAGGAATCTCATAGTTAATTTCATCGGTTAGTTCAGTTTTGCCGTTTTTAGGGATAAACTTATGACGGTGTTCCCAAGATTCTAACGGGCCAATTTCCTGGATATCGACGAACAAATAGGGTTTATTACATTCAGTATGACGGGCCAACCAACGAATAGGAATAAACCCTAACATCAGTTGAAATTCTGTTATGGCACCGATGTCTAAACCTCCTTCTCGTTTGATAATTTTAACGGGTTGCCAAGGCGGTGTTAAAATATCTAAAATATCAGTCCTTTCGTGAAATTCCCAGACTTTTTCTATTGGTGCATCAATTAGGGTTGTTCTTTTAAATGTTAACATTATATCTCTAGTTATTTTTAAGAAATGGTATTAAAAGGCAATATAGTGCATTAATTCTGATATTATTGTAGCATTTAATGCCAATCTTTTTTGTAGATCAACTAAATTTTTATAGTTTCCTTTTTGTTGGCGATCGCTTATTATTTCTTGTTTAAGTTCTTGAGAAATATGAGGAATTTCTTGTAAGGTTTCTAGGGTTGCTGTGTTAATATTGATCTTTTTTGGGTTAACTAAACCATCGGGATCGTAATAAGAGAAAGCTAAAATCGGGGTTAGGGGTTTGAGACGGACTAAGGGAATATTTAATGCTGCGGACATATCTTCTATAGATAAAATTTCTACTCCTGTTTGCATTAATTCCACTAAATTCCTTGCTTGATGAATAGAAATTCCAGGTAATCTTAATAAGTCATCAATGGTTGCTTGAGTAACATCAATTTTAATTCCTAATTCTGCTGCGATCGCAATTTCTTCTAAGGACTGAAAGCGATAATAAGGATCATTTTCTATTTGTTGACGAATCTTTCTTTTACGAGGGTTTAATTGTTTAGACCAAGAAGAAAAGACCATAATTTAATTATTAATTACTTAATTCTATCTAAGAGGTTGCGGCGTTTTTGTTCAAACTCATACTCAGATACTAATCCTTCTTTTCGTAGTTTATCTAATTCCCGTAACCCATCAGAAATTACATTCACTTGTAGGGGTTCTATTTGTTTTGTGTATATTGTATGAGGATCACTAGAAACTAAACCATTAAATTGAGCATTAAATTGCTCTTCTCCTTGAACAAAATACCATACTGCATCGATCGCACAAGCAATACTTGGGATAGGAGTATTCCACAACAATAAATAAATTACCCCCCAAACTGGTTGGCCTAAGTAAAATTTATGCACACCAGCAATTGGCCAAGGTACAATAGTAGATAGTAAAGCGATAACCATAGCTACTTTACGGCTTTTGGGGTGACTCAATAGCTTTTCCAACTGTTGCATTGGGGTTAAGCATAACGATGGACAAAACCAGTGTACTGTAAAAGACGGTTTTGAGCAGGGAAGGTTCCTGGTGGTTTTGGGTTCAACTCATGGATGATACGGTAAACCGTAGTTTTCAATTGCTTTCAACTCCTTTACAATTAAAAGCGTTTGGCTTATAGTCAACTGTAATTAATAACATAGGGGATATAATCATGGGATTTTTTGATTCTGAGGTGGTTCAAGAAGAAGCTAAAAAATTGTTTGAAGATTATCAATCTTTAATACAATTAGGGGGTGAATACGGTAAGTTTGACCGTGAGGGTAAAAAGATTTTCATTGACCAAATGGAAGCACTAATGGAACGTTATAAAATTTTCATGAAACGGTTTGAATTATCAGAAGATTTTATGGCACAAATGACAGTTCAACAGTTAAAAACTCAGTTAGGTCAGTTCGGTATGACTCCCCAAGAAATGTTTGAGCAAATAAATACAACGTTAGAACGTATGAAATCTGAAATTGAAAATTAATCTTCACTTTATCGTAAAATAAGAAACAATGTTAAATATATAGCAGTTTCCATACTTGTGAGGTGCAAACTTTTCTAGTTTTAGGAGTTCGGGAGTTCGGGAGTT